>JBGSBO010000079.1:0-8819 GCA_041730535.1 Minisyncoccia bacterium | reverse complement strand
TTAGAAATCAAGATGTACCAACTTATGTAATGCATGGCGCTGCTGATTTAGGTGTTGTTGGTTTGGATGTTCTTGAAGAAAAAGAGTACGACTTAATCAAACTTCTTGATTTACAACTAGGACGTTGTAAAGTTGCTTTTGGATTAAGAAAGGGTGAAAAACTTGATTTTAATAAAAGTAAAATTACGATTGCTACAAAACATGAAGTTATTGCTAAGAAGTTTTTTGAGCAAAAAGCAATGGCTGTTGAGATTATCAAACTTTATGGTTCTATTGAATTAGCTCCACTTGTTGGACTTTGTGATTGTATTGTTGATATTGTTGAAACTGGTGAAACAATGAAACAAAATGGGCTTGAAATTGGACCAACAATTATGGAAAGTAGCGCTCACTTAATCGCAAATAAAAACTCTTTTTATGCTAAAAAAGATTTGATTTTAGATTTAAAAGAAAGAATAGAAGCACACATATAATGGGATTAGATTTATACGCAAGGGTTGAGCCTTATTTAGATTTTGAAGAAGAAGTTTATACTTTACATAAAGAGTTTTTACGATTTATAATGGTAAATGAACTTGATGATATTATTGATATTGGTTGTGGTCAAGGATATTTTTTAGAGAATCTAAAAATAAATAAAAAGAAATATTTCGGAATTGATTTAAGTGTTGAACAAATCAAAGTTTGTCAAGAGAAAAACTTAAATGCAAAAGCAATTGCTTTAGAAGATGTAAAAGAAAAATTTGATTGTGCAACAGCAATCTTTGACGTATTAAATTACATTCCAAAAGAAGATTTAAAAGCATTTATAAATCAAACAAATATTGTCTTGAATCAAGGTGCTTATTTTATTTTTGATGTAAACTCATATTTCGGATTTGATGAGGTTGCTCAAGGATGTATTTCTATTGATTTAAAAGATAAATTTATATCAATTGATGCAAATTTTGAAGATAACAAACTTCAAACAGATATTACGCTTTTTGAAATGCAAGAAAATGGACTTTTCACAAAGGAAAGTGATTCAATAATCCAAGAGTACCACTCAAAAGAGTTTTTAACAAAACTTTTAAAAGAGTGTAATTTTGAAATTCAAGAGATAAAAGAGTTTAATTTACATACAGATGAACATGCTGATAAATTAATTTTTATTTGTAAAAAGAAATAATCTAACACAAAAGATATTTTAACCTTTGTGTTAGGAAAAATAACACAAAGGTTTAATCATGACATACCCACAATTTTTTAATAAAATTCCAACAATAAAATTCCAAGACGATTTGGCTTGTCTTCTAGGTGCTTTTGAAGATGGAATAATCGAATATTCATATTTAGATGTAGTAAAAAGTGCAGGACATAGTTGTCCTACGGTTTTAGGTGCATATCTTATGACACTTCAAGGTCTAAAGGCTTTACATGAAAATGAAATTCCAAAACGAGGAAATATTTTAGTAGAGTTTAAAGAAAACCAAACTACAGGAGTAGCTGGAGTTATTGCAAGTGTTATTACAAATATAACAGGTTCAACTACAACTAACGGTTTTAAAGGACTTGCAGGGAAATATGATAGAAACCATTTAATGAGTTTTGAAAAAGATATAAATGGCGCAAGTGTAAGATTTACAAGACGTGATACACAAAAAAGTGTAGATGTTTTTTATAATGCAAATTCTATTTTACCACATGCAAATATGAATTCTTTAATGCAAAAATGCATTCAAGGAAGTGCGACAAATGAAGAAAAAGTAGAGTTTGGAAAATATTGGCAAAAAAGAGTTGAAGATATTTCAAATAGCATTGAAGAAGTTATAAAAGTAAATATAAAAGAGTAAAAACTCTTTTATATTTTAAAATAAATTAAATTAACCCCACTGCATCTCTAATAATTTCCATTTTAGCAGCTGCAATTTTTTTAGCTTTTGCTGCCCCATAAGCTAAAACATCTTTTACTTCTTTTGGATTATTTAAAAGGTGTTCTCTTTTTTGAGCATAAGGTTCAAAATGTGCATTTATTTTTTCAAGTAAAGTCATTTTAAAATGTCCATAACCTTCTCCCGGTGTTGCATATCTTTGTCTTAAAGAAGCCAATTCATTTTCATTCATAAATAGTTTAGATAAAGTATAAATATTGCAATTTTCCCACTCTTTTGGTTCATCAAGTTCTTTTGAATCTGTAACTATTCCCATAACTTGTTTTTTGATTGTTTTAGCAGGTCCAAACATATCAATAGTATTATTATATGATTTTGACATTTTAGCTCCATCAGTTCCAGGAACTGTTGCTACAACTTCATCAACTTTTGACTCAGGTAACACTAAAATATTTCCATAAGTGTGATTAAAACTTGTTGCTATATCTCTAGTCATTTCCACATGTTGGATTTGATCTTTTCCAACGGGAACTATATTTGAATCAAAAAGTAAAATATCAGCAGCCATTAAAACAGGATATGAAAACAGTCCATGATTTGCTTGAATTCCTCTTGTTGTTTTATCTTTATAAGAATGAGCACGTTCTAGTAATCCCATAGAAGTATGATTTGATAAAAGCCAATAAAGTTCTAAAACCTCTTTAACATCATGTTGAACCCAAAAAGTCGATTTTTCTGGATCCATTCCAAGAGCTAAAAAGTTTACAGCAGCTTCAAAGATGTTTTTTTCTAAAAACTCTTTATCTTTTACAGAAGTTAATGCGTGGTATGAAGCAATAAAAGCAAATAACTCCCCGTCATTTTGAGATTCAACCATTTTTTTAATCATTCCAAAATAGTTTCCTATATGAATTGTTCCTGATGGTTGAATACCTGATAAAATTCTCAAATCATAATCCTTTTATTTTTGATTTATTATATCAAAAGTAACTAAAATTATTTAGTTCCAAGTTTTATATTTATTATAAAAATATAAAAGAATAAACTTTATTAAAAGATATTTATAATACAATCACAAAAATTTTATTAATAAGGATAATAATGGCAGCTGTAATAGTTGAAAAAGCATGTGGTTGTTTTAGAAATTCAGATTTCGAGCAAGAAACACAATTTGATACAATAGATGAAGCTTTAGAAAAAGCAAATGAAATGTGTATAATTATGAATGAAGATTTTTGTCACAAACATAAATTCAAAACAGAATATGTTGATGGAAATGTAATGATAAAAATGGTAATGAACGGATAAAAATCTGATATCATCTAATCTCTTTGTATAATTTTTTAGTTATAATGCAAAAAATATAATTACAAAGAGCAAAGATGATAGATATTAAACTACTACAAAAAGATTTCGATTATGTTGTAAACGCTTTACAAAGAAAAGGCGTAGACAACTCACTTTTAAATAACCTAAAAACTCTTGCAACTAATACAAAACAAAAAAGACAAGAGATGGAAGACGTAACTGCTGAGCAAAACTTACTTTCAAAAGAGTTTGGAAGATACAAAAAAGAGAACTTAGATGTTGCAGAACTTCAAGAAAATATAAATAATCTAAAAAATAAAAAACAAGAATTAGAAGAACAAGTACGAGTTTTAGAAGAAGAATTAACTTCTATTATTTTAGGTGTTCCAAATATGCCTGATGAAAATGTTCCAAGTGGTGCTGATGAAAATGAAAATGTAATTTTAGAAGTTGTTGGGCAAAAACCAACTTTTTCATTTGAGCCAAAAGAGCATTGGGATTTAAATAATGGTTGGATTGATTTTGAAAGAGGTGTGAAAATCGCAAAATCAAGATTTGCCGCACTTAGAGGCGATGGAGCAAGACTAGAACGTGCTTTAATAAATTATATGCTTGATTTTAACAGAGAAAGAGGATTTAATGAATGGTATGTTCCCTTTATGGCAAACTCAAATACTCTTTTAGGAACTGGACAACTTCCAAAATTTGCCGATGATTTATTTAAAATTGAAGGTGAAGATTTATATTTGATTCCTACTGCTGAGGTGAGTTTAACAAATCTATTTAATGATGAAATTTTAGAAGAGAGTGAACTTCCAATGTTACTTACTTCTTATACTCCTTGTTTTAGAAAAGAAGCTGGAAGTGCTGGACGAGATACAAGAGGATTAATTAGACAACATCAATTTGATAAAGTTGAAATGGTTGCAATCACAACTCCTGAACAATCAGATGAAGTATTCGCTAAAATGGTAGCTTGTGCAAGTGATTTATTAACTTCACTTGGACTTGCTCACCAAAAAATGCAATTATGTACAGGTGATTTAGGATTTAGTGCAGCTGTCACTATTGACTTAGAGGTTTGGTTACCTGGTCAAAATAAATATAGAGAAATTTCATCTATTTCAAATACAAGAGATTTTCAATCAAGAAGAGCAAAAATTAGATTTAAAGATGGTAAAAAAAATAGCTTAACACATACTTTAAATGGTTCATCTTTAGCTGTTGGAAGAACATTGGTAGCTATTATGGAAAATTATCAAAATGAAGATGGAAGTGTAAGAATTCCAGAAGTTCTAAAAAAATATATGTAATTTAGATTTTACAGATAAATAAAAAAGGGAAAAGTTGGTGAGACTTTTCCCTTTTTTTATTCGCGCACTCTGAGTTTTATACAAAAAAATATTCAAATATATAAAGATAAACTCATAAACCAGAAAAAAGATTTTGATTGTTTTAAGTGATTATAAAAAAAGAAGTTTCATCCTAAAAAAAATTGTCACAAGTGCTATAATTTTTAACTAAGGAGAGATAAGTAGATAAAACTTCTTATTTGAAGTAATTATACACACTTGAAACTTAAAGAATGCTATTTTAATGCTACGATTATAAGAAAATATTTAAATTTAATAATTAATTTATAGAACTAACTAGATTTACTTAACAAAAACTTTTGTATCGTAGAGCTTATTATCAATTTTTATTTCAAAATAACCTTTTTGGATACTATAATGTTTAAAAGTAAGCTCTTCACCGATTTTTATTTTTTGTTTATTATAAACAGAAATAGATTTTTCATAGTATCCTAATGAATTTCCTATCTTTACTTCAATCTTTGAGTTTACAAAATTCCCAAAAATAACAATTTTAGAATAACAAATATCATTATAGTCATTAGAAGTAATTTTTTTATGCTGTATATTTTCACCATTGCCCTTTTCATCAAATATTCCAATAGCATATGAAGCTTGGATTTTAGATTCAAAGGCAAAAAGAGTAAAAGTATTAATTAGCAAAAAGTATATTAATTTTTTCATAAACAAATATTACAATGTTTTAGTATAGTTTTTGCATAAGAGTTTTAAATATATTGATGGTTATCAATGAATTATTCATAATAAAGGGTTATGATTCTTACTTATATCATAAGGAGAGAAAATGAATATTCCAGAAAATGCAAAACAAATTGAAGTTAATGGGGCTACGGTTCCATTTTTTAAAGATGAAGAAGCTTATTATTTTGATTCAAGTTTGACAGGTTCCCCTGAGCCTATGGTTAACGCGATGGTTGGACTTCAGTTACTTGATGATAACTATAAATTAGTAATGATAAATCACAAAGCTCCAATGGGGTTATTCCCAAAAATAAAAGATTCATTTAATTATGAATTTGTTGAGTTACCTAATGATACTGTAAAGGTGACTTTTATAAAAAAAACTAATACAAGTGTAAATTTAAGTAATGTTGATACCTCTTGTAGTGGTTCAGGGTGTATGCATTAAATTATGAATATTTCACAACAATTTGCCCCACCTTTTAAGTTGGTATCATCATTTTTTATAAGTGCCTTACTTATGTTTTTTATAAGTATTGCTTTATTATTTAATTTTGATATTACTTTACTTCATAGTCAAAGTACTATGGTTTTATCATGGGTTCATTTATACTTATTAGGTTTTGTAATGATGAGTATTTTTGCTTCTATGGCACAACTTTTACCTGTTGTCTTGGAAGTGGAGCATTTTTCTATTGATTTATATTATATTGTTAATCCCTTACTTTTTATTGGAACAGTTTTAATATTTTTAGGGTTTTATAAATATCCTATGCTTTTATCTTACGGCGGAGTTATAGTTTTTATATCTTTTTTTGTATTTTTATTTGAGAGTTTTTTAACTATTAAAAAAGTAGAGAAGTTAAACTTTTTATCAAGTACAGTTTTAGTTGCTAATATCTTTTTATTTTTAGGATTAATTGTAGCTATTCTTTTATCTTTTGTTTACACAGGAGTTTTAAATTTTGATTTAAAAGCTTTGATGCTTTCTCATATTTATTTAGTTTTTGTAGGATATTTGGGAATTACTATTATTTCAATGAGTTATATTTTGATTCCAATGTTTTGGCTTTCACACTCTTTTAATAATATTTATTTAAAAATAGCATTTTATAAAATAAGCATAGGTGTAGTTTTGGTAGTTTTTAGCCAATTAATAGATGTTTCATTTTTCAAATATTTTGGATATTTAGAAGTTTTACTTGGATTTGTTTTTTATATTTATCAATTATATTTGATTTTCAAAACAAAAGTTAGAAAACAAAAAGATATATATTATTTATATATTGTTTTTGCGGTTATAAGTTTTATTCTAGCATTAATATTAAGTTGTTTTTATTTTATATATTTGAATGATTATATTTTAAGTGTTGCTGGATTTGTTTTTTTAATTGGTTTTTTAAGCCCAATGATAACGGCTCATTTATATAAAATAGTTCCTTTTTTAGTTTGGTTTCATAGATTTTCAAGTTTAGTTGGAAAACAAAAAGTTCCAATGTTAGCTGATATGGTACCTCTTAAAAGTTCTAATTTCGGTTTTAGTTTTTATTTAATTGGTTTTATTTTAAGTTTAATAGCTTTTTCTTTAAATAGTGATATTTTATTTAAATCAGCTGTTAGCTTTTTATTTATAGGGACACTTTTCATAGTAAAAGATGTTTTTTATATTATAAATTTTAAAGGGTAATATATGTATACAAAAGAAGAGATTTTCAAAGCAGTATCAACTGTAAACGATCCAGAAGTTGGTTTTAATCTTGTAGAAATGGGTTTAATTTATGATGCTGTTTGTGATGAAAAAATGAATGTAATTGTAACAATGACTTTAAGTACAAAAGCTTGTCCCTTACATCAAATGATTTTACAATGGGTTGAAGAAGCAGTGATGAGAGAACTTGAAAAAGTTGAGCATGTTGAAATTGATTTAGTTTGGGAACCAGCTTGGAATATTTCAATGGCAAGTGATGAAGTAAAACAAAAACTTTCTTAGTTTTTGTTTTAGTTATTTCATATATTTCTTTTTTAGCCTTCTTTTTTGTATAATGCGTCCTTATTAAAAAAAGGATTTCAAATTTTTGATTATATAAACCTATCAATTTTAGTAATATTTATACCAACCTTCTTTTTCGTTTCTATTACTCCTGGAATGTGTATGACTTTAGCTTTAAGTATGGGCATGAGTATAGGATTAAAAAAACATTTTACATGATGTATGGAGAACTTTTAGGAGTGGGTTTAGTAGCTACTTCTTCAGTTATCGGCGTTGCTACCATTATGCTTAATTATCCAACAATTTTTACTATTTTAAAATATGCAGGTGGAGCGTACTTGATATATTTAGGTGTTTCTATGTGGATGTCACGTGGGAAAATGGCTTTAAATTTAGAAGGATACAATTTTAATGTATCAAAAAAAAATCTTGCATTACAAGGATTTATAACAGCTATTGCAAATCCAAAGGGTTGGGCTTTTTTTATTGCATTATTACCACCTTTTATAGATGAAAAATTAGCTTTTGCACCTCAATTATCTGTATTAATACTTCTAATACTTTTATTAGAATTTTCTTGTTTGATTATTTATGCAAGTGGAGGAAGTGGTTTGAGAAAACTATTACAGAACTCATCAAATGTAAAACTATTAAATAAAATAGCAGGAACTATGATGATATTAATTGGAATTTGGTTAGCTTTAACCTAAAATTCCAATTCTTTAATTTACTTATATATTACTTTTCTTGTAGGTTCGTTTGAGTCTTTTTTCATTTTGTCATATAGTAGTTGGTGTTCAACTTTTTCTTTAAATGAAATAGGTGTTCTAATTGATTTATATTCAACTAGTTTACCATCTTTGTAAACACCTGATATTTCAGCGTATACCCAATAAAAACCTTCATCTTTTCGAATGTTTTTTACTATACCTGACCATTTTCCTGTGCTTTGTAATTTTTGCCATAAATCTTCAAATATACTTTTAGGCATATCAGGATGTCTTACAATATTGTGAGGTTTTCCAATTAGTTCATCTGTTTCATATCCTGAGATTTGTGCAAAAGTATCATTTGCATAAGTAATGATTCCCTTTAAATCAGTTCTTGAAACTATTAATTCATCACTTGGAACAATAGTCTCACATAAAAAATTTCCAGATAAAAATTCCATATTATTTTCCTGTATTATCAAATGTTTTAGCAAAGCCTTCTAAATCTTTTTTCTTTAAATCACCATTATAAACAATTTCATGTGCTAAGATATCTTTATCATTTAAAACTTTTGGCACAGCATCTGCATTTTCAAGAACTTCCATATGTGAACTTAATTCATCTTCACTATAAGCCATTTGCATATCAGCACTCATAACATGAGGGATTGCTTCAATAACTTTTAGTTTTTTTAATTCTTCTTGAACACCTGCTCCTTCTATTGTAATAATGATTCTGCCTTTTTCATCATGCATATGATAATCGCATACATCACAATTTTTTAAAGATTCAACAACTTCATTTATGTGTTTTGGTAGTGTTTGTACAACTATACTTGAAATATTCATTTTATAATCCTTTTAATTTAATCAATTTTATAATAGT
>JBGSBO010000078.1:0-8828 GCA_041730535.1 Minisyncoccia bacterium | reverse complement strand
CAAAATAATATCATATTACTATTCTTGCCACCATATTCACCAGAATATAATCCAATCGAAAGAGTATGGAGTTTTTTAAAAGCTAAAATCAAACAGAAATTTTTTAGAACAGCTGAACTTTTTAGAAACTTTGTATTTGATCTATTTGAGAATATAAATATCACCGATTTAGATAAATTAGCTAGTCATTGCATTAATTTAATTAGTTATTAAGTTTGATTTGTGATGAGTATACTTTAAAAGAGTATACAAACTTATTTATGTCTGAAAAAATGATTGGGAAAGATGGGATTTTAGGAGAATTAGGTCTAATTATACTTGATGAAAAAACAAGAAGTGAAGCTAGAACTAAAGTTATGAATAACGATAAAATAACAATAGAACAATTAAAACACTAACAATAAAAAGAAGAGATTCTAAATCTCTTCTTTACCTATCAAAAAAATCAAACACAAATTTTATTTCTAAGTTTTTATCTGTTTACGCGAACGAAGAGATAAGAGCTTAGTAATAAAATTTACAAATAGGAAGATAATGCCAAATTGGAATGAAATAATCGAGAAATTAGACTATGCTTTTCAACCTATTGTTTATTCACATACAGGGAAAATTTATGCTGTTGAAGCATTAATAAGGGGTGTCCAAAAAGTAAATGGACTTACTTGTATAGATGATTTATTTAACAAAGCTTTTAATGATGATTTTTTATATGAATTAGATTTGAAACTAAGAGAAAAAGCTATAAGTAAATTTTCAAATATTGAAATTGACAATCTTAAACTATTTTATAATCTTGATAATAGAATTATTTATAATAAAAGATATTCCCAAGGAAACACTGCCAAAATCTTAAAAAAATTTAATCTAGAAAAAAATAGAATTTGTTTTGAACTTAGTGAAAAAGGTACAGCAATAGAACAAAATGCATTATCAACAATGATTCAAAAATATAAAAGCAGTGGTTACTCAATTGCAATTGATGATTTTGGAATTGGTGTTTCTGGATTAAAACTTCTTTATTTTAGTGAAGCAAATATAATAAAACTTGATAGATTTTTTATTACAAACATAGACCAAGATTCTAAGAAAAAATTATTTTGTTCATCAATAATTGAAATGGCGCATATTATGGGAATGCAAGTAATTGCCGAAGGAATTGAAACTATAAAAGAGTTTTATACTTGCAAAGATATTGGAGCTGATTTTATTCAAGGCTATTTGGTTCAATATCCAACACAAAATATCAAGGAGATAAAAAGTATTTATCATAATATGCTTGATATTATAAATGATGACAAAAGAGCAAATGGAAATGCCTCGATTGATGATGAGTTTATAGAGCCAATTATTGCATTAAATATTGATACTTCTTTATATAATTTATTTGTTCATTTCAAAGAAGCTACAAAAAATAATTTTGTTCCAATAGTTGATGAGTATGAGAATTTTTTGGGGATAATTTATGAATGTGATATAAAAAAAATTTCATATTCCCAATATGGTTTATCTCTTGCACAAAATAAAACCTATTCATCATCTTTAATAAAATATATTAAACCAGCGCTTAGTGTGGAAGTTTCTTGGGGAATTGACAAAATTTTGGAAATGTATAATTTAAAATCAAATGATTCTTTAGGAATTTTCATTACACAATCTGATAAATATATAGGTTTTATAAATTTAAATTCCCTATTAACTTTATCATACAAAAGAAATATTGAAATTGCAACAAATCAAAATCCATTAACAAAACTGCCTGGTAATAACCAAATAGAAAAGTTCATAGAAAAGACTTTTAAGAAAAACCAAAAAAATATTACACATATTATATATTTTGATTTTAATGATTTTAAACCTTTTAATGATATTTATGGCTTTAGACAAGGAGATCGTGCTATTTTAATTTTTTCAGAACTTTTACAAAAGCGTTATCCACGAGATACCTTTATAGCACATATTGGAGGAGATGATTTTTTTGTTGGATTAAGAAATCATGAATTTAATGAGGTTTTTAATCTAAGTTTCGAAGTACAAAATGAATTTAGAAATACAGCTGAAAATATTTATTCAAAAAAAGATAAAGAAAATGGTTTCATCACTTCAAAAGATAGATTTAATATGGAAAGAAAATTTGATTTACTAAGTGTTTCATCTGCAATTATAGAAATTAACTCAAAATCAAATATATCTAATTTTGATAATACTTTAAATATATTAAAAAAAGCATCAAAAGGCTCAACAGAACCCATGTATAGGGTTCTTTAAACAATGTAACCATCCTGTAATCAACTTTATTTAAAATATGTTTAAATTTAATACAAAGGCAAAGGTATTGAGCACTTTCGAATCAAGAAAAAAACAAAGAGAACTTAATGAAAAACTAATCAAATTCACTTTAATTAGTGCTGCTACAATCTCAATTTTAACTACATTTGGAATTTTATTTTCTATTCTTTTTGAAGCAATAGAATTTTTTAAATTGAGAAGTTTTTGGTATTTCATTACAGGAACTACTTGGTCACCAGGTGTTATTGGTAGCGAATTTGGTGCTTTACCTATATTTGCAGGAACATTTGTAATAACTGTTATTGCATTAGGTGTTGCAATTCCTATTGGACTTGGAAGTGCAATTTATATGAGTGAATATGCAAGTCCAAAAGTTAGAGATTATTTAAAACCCATTTTAGAAATATTAGCAGGAATTCCTACTGTTGTTTATGGATTTTTTGCAGCAATTACTGTTGCACCTTTAATTGTTAAAGGTGCTGAATTTATTGGGCTTGAAGCTACTTTTAATTCTGCTCTTGCTTCAGGTATTGTAATGGGAATTATGATTATTCCAGTTATTTCATCTCTTAGTGATGATGTAATTCGTGCAGTTCCTGATTCACAAAGAAAAGCAGCTTATGGTCTTGGTATGACACATGGAGAAACTATTAAAAATATTGTTTTGCCATCTGCAATGCCTGGAATTATTTCAGCTTCACTTTTGGGTCTTTCAAAAGCTCTTGGTGAAACAATGATTGTTGTTATGGCAGCGGGACTAAGACCAAATCTATCTTGGAATCCACTTGATGATATGACAACAGTAACTGTAACAATTGTAAATTCTTTAGTTGGAGACTTTGAGTTTAACTCACCTGAAACTCTTTCAGCTTTTGCGTTAGGATTAATTTTATTTATTGTTACCTTGGTTCTAAATATGATTTCATTATCTTTAATTAGAAAATTCAAAGAAAAATATAAAGTGAATACATTATGATAAAAAGAAAAAAGAAAAAAGAAAGACAACACAACCCATTTTACGACCCTACGTTAAAAGCAAGACATGCCAGTGCTGGAAGATTTAAAAAGTTTACTTTAACTTCATTAATCTTTTCTGTTGCATTTTTAGCATTCTTTCTTTTTGATATTATAGGAAAAGGAATTCCTGCTTTTAGTGTAACTTACATAAAAACAGATGTAACTTTTAATCAAAAATCTATTGAAGATTCAAGATTTGCCGTTGAAAAAGAGTACAGAGATGTTGTTTCAAGAGCTTGGATTAGAGACCTTCCAAAACTTTTAGAAAAGAAACCAGAATATTTAAACACTACTCAAAATATTTGGGTTTTAGCAGATGACCAAGTTGACCAATATTTAAAAGGTCACCACTATAAATTAAAAGAAAAAGAGATTGCTTTTATTGATGAATTAAATGCAAAAGGATTAATAGAAAAAAAGTTTAATACTATTTTCTTTACAAATGGAGATTCAAAAATTCCTGAATATGCTGGGATTTATTCATCAATTATAGGTTCTATTTTAACTCTTATTATAACTATGTTAGTTGCATTTCCTATTGGAGTTATGACAGCTATTTATCTTGAAGAGTTTGCAGGTGATAATAAATTTACGAGATTTATAGAAATAAATATAAATAATCTAGCAGCCATTCCATCTATTTTATTTGGACTTTTAGGGTTAGCAATTTTTATAAATCTTTTTGGAATGCCAAGAAGTTCTCCTTTAGTTGGTGGTTTAACACTTGCACTTATGACTTTACCAATTATTATTGTTAGTTCAAGGGCTGCATTAAGAGCCGTTCCTGATAATATAAGACAAGCTGGATATGGTTTAGGTTTAAATAAAATTCAAGTGACACGTGACCATGTTTTACCTTTGGCATTTCCAGGAGTTTTAACAGGTTCAATCATAGGACTTGCACATGCAATGGGAGAAACAGCTCCTTTGATTATTATAGGAATGATCGCATTTATTCCAGATGCTCCATCAATGGTAAATCAAGCTGCAACTGTTATGCCTGCTCAATTATTTACATGGGCTGGAATGCCTGAGGGTATGTATATAGAAAAAACTGCAGCTGGAATTATGGTGTTATTAACAATCTTAATTTCACTAAACACAATAGCAATAATTCTACGAAAAAAATTCGAAGTTAAATGGTAAAAGGAAAAAATTAATGATAAAAAATGACAATAAAACAAAAATAGAAGTAAAAAATCTAAATCTATTTTATGGAACAAATCAAGCACTTTTTGATATTAGTGCAAATTTATATGAAAATAAAATCACTGCATTAATAGGACCATCAGGATGTGGTAAATCGACATTTTTAAGATGTGTAAATAGAATGAATGATTTAATTCCAATAGTAAAAATAGATGGAAAAATAATCATTGATAATAAAAACATCTACGATAAAGATGTTGATGAAGTAAGTGTTAGAAAAAAAATCGGTATGGTTTTTCAACAACCAAATCCTTTCCCAAAATCAATCTATGACAACGTTGCATATGCTCCATTAAAACATGGAATCGTAAAAAAAGGAAAAGATTGTGATGAATTAGTTGAGCTTTCACTTATAAAATCAGGACTTTGGAATGAAGTAAAAGATAAATTAAATCAACCTGGAACTTCACTTTCAGGAGGTCAACAACAAAGACTTTGTATTGCAAGAACAATTGCTATTAAACCACAAGTTATTTTAATGGATGAGCCAACTAGCGCCCTTGACCCAATTTCAACAGAAAAAATTGAAGCTTTAATGCTTGAATTAAAACAAGATTATACAATTATAACCGTAACTCACAATATGCAACAAGCAGCACGAGTAGCTGATTATACAGCGTTTTTTCACTTAGGAAAACTAATAGAATATGATGAAACAGAAACTATTTTTGTTAATCCACATAATAAAAAAACAGAAGATTATATTACAGGGAGATTTGGATAATGTTAAAACCTTACGAAATAAAACTAAAAAGTATCAAAGAAGAGATTCAAAAGATTGGTGTTGATGTTGTTGAATCATTGGAAATTTGCTTAAGAGCATTAGAAAATAAAAAAATGGAAGATTTAAAAAATGTTGATATTTCGGAAAAAAAACTATTAGTTAAATCTAACGAAATTGATAACATTATTGTTACGACTTTAGCTTTATATTCTCCAGAAGCAAAAGATTTAAGACAATTAGTATCATTTTTAAAAATTACAAATGAACTTGTAAGAACAGGTGCGAATACAAAAGATTTTGCAAAAATGTTTAAAAAATCTTATTCAGATGATTTAAACACAGCGATAATTTTAGAATATACTGTTCCTTTATTAAAATCAGCACTTCTTTCTTTACAAACTGCAATAAGTATAATTGATGAAACTAATCCTAAACATATTGAAGAAAAATATCATAGAGTAATTGTAGAAGAGAGTAAAACAGATGATTTATACTTAATGATAGAAAAAAATATTTTGAAATTAATATCAAAAAATCTTGATTTATCTAAAGAATATTTTGATATATTAAGTGCCCTAAGAAGACTTGAGAAAATTGCTGATAGAGCTGTATCTATCGCAAACTTACTTCAATTTGCTCAAGTAGGAGGAGATATAGTACAATCATAATTTTTATGATATACTTTTCTCATGAAAAAAGCTATAAACAAAATTAAAAACTACTTTAGCACAAACTTTGAAGTTCTAGCAGCAATAATTCTTTTCATAGGAATACTTGTTGCTGGAATTGACTTTTATAAAGCAATTATTTTAATGTTAGAATTTATTGTTATTATGGAAGTTGTAAAAATGATTTCTGACTTTATAAAAAGAGAAACTTTACGACTAAGATATGTAATTGATATTTTTATCATTTTTTTGATTCGTGACGTAATTATTCTAACTACAAATAAAAATAGAGATTATTTTGATATTACATTTTTATTATTTGTAATTTTTGTCTTTTTCATATTTAGGATTCTTGCAATTAAGTTTTCTCCTGGAATTATAAAAATCTCAAAAGATACAGTAATTGAATATGATGATGAAAGACCAAATAAAAAAGTTACAACAACAAAAGAGTCAAATTCAGATGAGCAATAAACTAATTTTAATAGTTGAAGATGAAGAAGATATTTTAGAACTTTTAGAATATACACTTCAAAAAGAAGGTTTTGAAACAATTGGTTTTTTAACAATTGATAAAAATGTAAGAAAAGTTTTAGATGAAGAGAATATTGATTTAATTCTAATGGATAGAAATCTTCCAGGAATTGAAGGTACAACATTTATCAATGAAATCAAAAAACAAGGTTACTCAAATCCAGTGATTTATGTAACTGCAAAAGATAATGATGATGATATTATTGAAGGTTTTAATTCATATGCGGATGATTATATTACAAAACCTTTTAATATCAAAGAGCTGTGTGCAAGAGTTAAAGCTGTCATAAAAAGAAGTTCAAAAAATATTGATATTTTAAAAGTGAGAGATATAGTTTATAAATCTTCAAATAAAAAATTTAGTATTGAAGACGTAGAAATAGATTTAACTCACCTTGAACACGATTTATTACTAGAATTTATTAAAAATAAAGATATTTTAATGACACGAGAACATTTATTAAATAGTGTTTGGCAAGACTCTTTTGACAAAAAAATAAAAACTGTAAATGTTGCTATTAAAAGATTAAAAGCAAAAATAGATCCTGATGGAAAGAAAGAATATATTCGCTCAATTCGAGGAGAAGGTTATATTTTTTGCTAAAGATTCATCAACTTTTTTTAAGAACTTATATTACAATTTTTGTAGCTGTTCTTATAACTTTGACTTTAGTTACTTATTTTTGGGCGAAAAATTTATATCTAAATCAAATAGAAAAAAATTTAATCCAGAATATTGATACATTATCAATTGTTTTAAAAGATTCAAATAATATAACTAACATTAAAAATATAGTAAAAAATCTACATTCTGAACTAAATCTTAGAATTACAATTATTGATGAAAATGGCGTTGTAATTGCAGAAAGCGATAAAGATTTAGTAGATATAAATAATCATTCAAATAGAGTTGAAATTATTCAAGCAAAAAATAAAGGTTTTGGAAAAGATAAAAGGGTTTCTGAGACAATCAATAAAGAACTTTTATACATTGCAAAAAAAGTTGTTTTAAATGAATCTACATATTACATTAGAACGGCGGATTACACAAATAGAATTACAGATAACTTTATAAAATTAACACTTGAAATATTTATTTATATCTCATTTTTTTTAATTATCGCTTTTTTATCAACCTATTTTATTAGTATAAAAATAAAAAAAGAAACTGATACAATCTTAGATTTTCTAACACACCTTTCAAATAAAAAATCATCTTTTCTTCCTGATTCAAATTACACTTATGAGTTTCATAAAATCACAAAACTCTTAAATAAAGTTGCAATAAGACTTTATAAAAGAGAAAAACAAAAAGCAAAACAAAATGCTAAATTAAAATTTGCAAATAGACAAAAAGATGAAATAATCTCCGCTCTATCCCATGAATTCAAAAATCCCATTGCAATTATTTCAGGTTATAGTGAAACAATTTTAAATGATGAACAAATGCCTCAGGCTATGAAAAATAAGTTCTTAACTAAAATACAAACAAATGCAATTAAAATGTCTCACATAATAGATAAGCTAAGATTAACACTAAAATTAGAAGAAGGAAAACAAGAAATGCTTCTCCTTCCTTGCTCTATGAAAAAACTAATTGATAATTGTGTAAGTGATTTACATGATAAATATAAGAATAGAGAGATCCTTGTTTTAGGTGAAGATATAACTCTAAAGGTAGATGAAACATTAATCTCAATGGCCATTTCAAATTTAATTGAAAATGCTTTAAAATATTCAGAAGATGAAATAATTGTTCAAATCAGTGAAAACTCTATTTGTATTATTGACAAAGGAATTGGAATAGAAGCTAATGAACTTGAAAATATAAATCAAAAATTTTATAGAATTTCAAATAATGGTTGGAATAATTCCCTTGGTCTTGGACTTTTTATTGTTCAATCTGTACTTTCTTTACATAATTTTAAACTTGAAATTGCTTCTGAATTTGGAAAAGGTTCTCGATTTTATATTAAGTATTAATTTACACTTAATTTAAGTATTTTTTAAGTATTTCTACACTATTATTCCACCTCATTAAAAAAGCGGAGAAAATAAATGAAATTTACTCAAATGGCACATGCTAACGAAATCGTAAGAGATTGGATAGTAGTTGATGCAACTGATAAAGTATTCGGAAGAATTATTACAGAAGTTGCTACTATCTTAAGAGGGAAAAACAAACCTTGTTTTACACCAAATGTAGACTGCGGAGATTTTGTTGTTATTATAAATGCATCAAAAGCAAGATTTTCTGGTAAAAAATTAGAAAGTAAAAATTACTTTACACACTCAGGTTATTTTGGTAGTACAAAAACTCACAAAATGTCTGAAATGTTTGAAAAAAATCCAGAAAAATTATACAAACTTGCAACAAGAGGTATGCTTCC
>JBGSBO010000077.1:0-8913 GCA_041730535.1 Minisyncoccia bacterium | reverse complement strand
CTAATAAAATCGCAGTTATACACACAAAAGAATGGTTTTTAAATAGAGAAATATTTAATGTTAAAAAACCTTCAGGAATATTTATATATGAGGATGGAAAATAATTATGGCAAAAGTATATTTAACGGGAGCTGGTCCTGGAGATATGGAGTTAATGACATTAAAAGCTGCTAGGGTAGTAAAAGAAGCTGATATAATCATTTATGATAGACTTGCAAATCCAGGAATTCTTGAAATGGCAAAAGATGGCTGTGAAATGATTTATGTGGGAAAACAAGATGGAAAACATTCTGTTCCTCAAGATGAAATAAATGAAATCATTTATCAAGCTGCGTTAAAATATGAAAATGTTGTAAGATTAAAAGGTGGCGATCCTTTTGTATTCGGACGTGGTGGAGAAGAAGCTATCTACCTTTTTGACAGAGATATAAAGTTCGAGATAATTCCAGGTATTAGCTCATCGGTAGCCGTTCCAGCATATGCTGGAATTCCTGTAACTCATAGAGGAATAACAACTTCTTTTAGAGTGGTAACAGGACATGAAACACCAAAGAAAAAAATATCACAAATAGAGTGGCAAACCTTCTTAAATGATGAAACAATCGTATTTTTAATGGGATTCCATAATATCAAACTAATTACTAGAAAACTTATGAATCTTGGGAAAAGAAGAGATTATCCATGTGCTGTAATTTCAAAAGGAAGTACACCTGAACAAGAAGTTGTTGTAGGAACTTTAGAAACAATAGTTGAGCTTTCAAAAGATATGCCAACCCCTGCTATCATCGTTATTGGAGAAGTTGTAACTTTAAGAGATAAGATTAAGTGGTTTAAATAACCACTTAGTTTAAATCAAAAAACCAAAAGCATTATAAAAATAAGGCTTTTAATCTTTCTGTATCTACTGTTTTATTTTTATTATCAATCAATCCATCATTTTTAAATACCCTTAACATTCTTGATAATGTTTCTGGAGAAATATTAAGAATTTCTGCAATAATTATATTTTTTGTATTAAAAAAATCTTCCGTATGCTCACATAAATATTTTGCAATTCTCTCTTTTGAATCTAAAACAACATGTAATGAAACAAGATTTTCAAGATTTCTAATCTTTTTTATAAGTGAAGTTTGAATGATAAAAGATAAATTAGGATCTGAATAAATAATATCTTTTAAACTCCCAAAATCTATTCGTAAAACTTCTGTATCTGTAAAAGATTGAGCAGTTGCAGGATAAGGAATACTTTCAAAATTTGCTACTTCTGCTATAAATTCATTTGAATGAAAATATTTCAAAATAATTTCTTTATCATTTGATGAAGTTTTATATAATTTCACAATTCCTTTTTTTAATAAATAAAGATATTTTGACTCTTCACCTTCATAAAAAAGAACATTATCTTTAGATAATTTCAAAAAGCTAGTAAATTCTGCAATTCTTTCTAAAGTCTCATCGCATAAATCTTTAAAAAGATATACCTCTTTTAATTTGGCTTTCATAATAAACTCCTAGTTTTCATAACTTTGATTATAATTGAAATAAATTTATAATTGCTTAACATTACTTAAAAAAGCAATTATTCATTTTATTTCAAGATATTTTTTAATTAAAACTAAAATACTCTTTAACCCAAGATTTCTCTTCTTTTGTTTTTAATTCAATTTTTGTAACTTCATTTTTGTTTTTATCTAAAACTATTAAAATGTCATTATCTAATGTTAAGAAGTCTTTCCCCCACATTTTTTCCAATTGTTCTAATCTTAAAAACAAATCTTTTGCTGGTGGTTTTTCTTTTATTCCTGTTTCATTACTAACTATTGAATAACCACCTACTCTTTTTTCTAAAGTATAAGGCATATGCTTTTGTAATATTGAATAAACTCTCTCATTTTTTGGAGTAGGCATTCCTTCTTTTAAAGCCATGATTCCCAAAAACATAAATATTGCAAAAAATGCAAATAATAATAATTTCTTTCTCATTTTTTTCCTTCGTGTAACTTGAATTGATTATATTTAAATTTCAACTTTAAGTTCTTAATCCATATCAAGTAAATAAGTTGTTTCATATCAAGGCATAAAAGATTTTTAGTTGTTATACTTTTTGAAAACTTACTCTTGGAGAGAAATATGAAAGATGAGATATTATATAGAATACAAAAGAGCTTTCCCCTTGTAAAAAGACCCTTTGAAGAAATTGCTAAGGAATTAAATATAAGTGAAAATGAAGTTATTGAAATCTTGCAAAAAGAAAAAGAAAACAAAATCATAAGACAAACATCTGCTATATTTGATACAAAAAAACTAGGATATACCTCATCTTTAGTTGCTTTTGAAATAGCTCAAGATGATATTGATGAAGCTGTTATTATACTAAATTCACATCCTGGCATTTCACATAATTATGAAAGAAATCATAAATATAATATTTGGTTTACACTTGCAATTGCACCAAACTCTAAATCTACTTTAGAAGATACAATTGCCATTTTAGCAAAACTTACAAATGCAAAAGATTATATTATTTTACCAACATTAAAACTTTTTAAAATATCTGTTAAACTTGATACTACAAATCAAGCAGAAAAAAAAGAAAAAGTAGTACGTACTGATTTTAAAGGAATGGAACTTAACGATTACCATTACAATATTATAAAAGAAGCTCAAAATGATATTGAAATAACACAAGAACCATTTAAAAAAATTATAGAAAAATTAGACATCTCTTATGATGAGTTTTTTTCTGTTTTAAATGAGTTTCAAGAAACAGGTGTAATGAGAAGATTTGCATCTATTTTAAATCATAGACATGCAGGTTTTGGAGCAAATGCAATGGTTGCTTGGGATATTGAAGAAGGTGCAAAAGGTGAAGAAATAGGAAAAATTGCAGCTTCATTTTCGGCTGTTTCACACTGTTATTTAAGACCTAAATATCCAACTTGGAACTATAATTTATTTACAATGATTCATGGAAAAACAAAAGAAGACACTCAAGAAGTAATAGAAAATATTGCAAAAGAGATAGAGTATAAATCAAATATGCCACTTTATTCATCAAGAGAATTCAAAAAAGTAAGAATTAAATATTTTTGTGATGAGTTTAAAAATTGGGAAAATACATATATAAAATAAAAAGGAATTAATAAAATGGAATTATTTTTAAAATTAGAAGCTGGTTATCTAGGAATTGGTCTTTTTGCTTTAGCTATAACACTAATTGTAACAACAAGATCTTTTGTAGCAAGAGGAATTTGGAAAAAATCATTAGCTATTATGACAATAATAATAGGAATATTTATAGGTCTTCACTATTTTGTAACAATCAGCAGAATTAATGAAGTTGAAAAAACTTTTAATGATGGTGGCAAAATTATTTGTGAAAACAGAGCAGTAAGAAAAGTATCTCAAAGTGTAACTATCGAAAAATCAAACGAGTGGGCTCTTGAAAA
Organism: Minisyncoccia bacterium; assembly: GCA_041730535.1. Lineage (GTDB taxonomy): Bacteria > Campylobacterota > Campylobacteria > Campylobacterales > Arcobacteraceae > Aliarcobacter. The sequence goes on along the minus strand of JBGSBO010000077.1, from coordinate 5,464 downwards.
TCATATGTTATCTTCTCCAAATTATAATAGAGAATTCTTCACAGCAAGATGCATAAAATATGTTGCTATAACTTTGGAAGAATCTAAATAAGCGTTTATTTAGATTTAGGGGAAAGTTTTCCCCTACCCCCTTTATTTTAGATTCATAGCTTTTGCTTTTACCTCATTTTTTCCAGCAAACTCTTTTGCATTTGCGTTTGATACAACTAATTTTGCAATAGTATCTGTAATAACAGCTACATCATGAGCTTGTGAAGCAATTTGTGCATTTTGTTGAGTTTGTTGGTCGAGACTTGTAAGAGCATCATTTATTTGCTCGATTCCCGTTAATTGTTCTTTACTTGACATTTCTATATCTTGGATTAGATTTATAGTTTGTGAAATATTTTCATTTAAAACTTTATATCCACTAATCATAGTATTAGCTATATCTTTTCCATCATTTGCTTTTTTTGTGGCATTCTCTACTATTATTTTTATCTCACGAGCTGCTTCTGCACTTCGCGATGCTAAATTTCGCACTTCTTGTGCAACTACAGCAAATCCTCGTCCTGCTTCTCCAGCAGTTGCTGCTTCAACAGCTGCATTTAGTGAAAGAATATTTGTTTGGAAAGCTATTTGGTCTATTATTGAAATTGCATCATTTATTAAATTTACTTGCGTATTTATTTCATCCATGGCGATTGTTGTTTGACTTGCTAATTTTTCACCTTGAGATGAAGAGTTTGTAACTTCATTTGAATATTTAGCCATTTTTGCTATATTTTCCGTATTATTTCTAATATTTGAAGTGATTTGCTCCAAGGCAGCTGCTGTTTCTTCAAGACTTGCTGCTGCTTCATTTGAACTGATATTTAGTTTATCTACATTTTTAAGAAGAATATTTGAGCTTTCATCTAAAGTTAATCCATTTGATTTATTTTCTACTAACATATCATTTATAATATCTGCAAGATTATTTAATCCTTTAGCTACGATTCCCTCATCATTTTCTACTCTATCTCTAAAATCTAATTTTGCAAAACTATCTAATACTCTTATTATTTTATTTATATCTTCACAAACATTTTTTGAAGTATTTTCAAGCATCTCATTAAATGTATTTTTTAACTCTTCTAAACTTTCATTTTGAGTTGTTTTTTCTATTTTATAATGCAATTTACCTTGTTTTACTTCGTTAACTACTCTTTTTACATCTTCAATTAATTCATGGTCTTGAATAATTAATCTCTGTGTTTTTTCTATATTTTGATTTACTACTTTTGCCATTTCTCCAAATTCATCTTTTGAAGAATCATCTAAAAGAGTTACTTCTTTTATCTCTTTATTTAAAAAACCAAAAAACTCTAACAGTCCATTTTCAAAATTTGTAAGAGAAGTTCCAACTTGCCTAACAATTCCAATTCCAATTATAATTCCAAATAAAATCCCTATAATTGACATTACTATTAAAATAAAAAGAGTTGAATTAGATTTATCAGTAGTTAATTTTGAATTATCCACAGCTTCATTTACCTGAGTATCTTTTAATTCATCAACTAAAGCTGCTAGTTCTAAACTGCTTTTATCAACATCTTCCATTACAATATCACCTTGCTCTTTACTTGAAGCATAACTTGAAACCATTTTTTTACCAGTTTCAAAAAGATTTGTAGCTTTTTCTTTTAGTTTTTTTAGTTTTTCTAACTCTTTTTGATTATTTTCTTCTTTATACATTTTTTCAAATTCATTTATATTTAAAATAAATTTATCATAAGCTTCTTTTGCTTCTTTTATTACTTCTGTATCTTAGGTTAATGAACTATCTGTTAAAAATTGTTGTATTTGACAACTTTGAAATTTTGTATCAGCAGCTATCATAGCCATTGGTACAGATTCATCTGATGTTTTTTTACTAATTGTTTTAATATTATTTATATCTACTATCGTAACTAAAGAAGTTAGGACAAATATCCCTAATATACTTCCTATTCCATATATTAATTTGTGTTTTACTTTCAAATCTTTCCTTTTTTTCTTTAGTACTATTTAAATAGTTACTTTTTGATTGCAGCATTTTACATTAATGTATTTTATAAACTAATAAATATTATAAGTTTAGGAAAATATTATCTTATTATTTAGTAGATTATTTTTTATTTGCCAATTTCCCATTGTGTTTGAACAAGTTCTGTATTAACTGCACTAAAGGCTCTAATTTTTCCATTTTCATAAACTTCACAAATAGTACCCAATAGATTTTCATATTTTGATTCTATATTTTGTATATTCATCGTGTTGCCTTTTTGTTTTTGTTATCCTATCATTTTTTGGATTTTTCTTTAAAAATATTACAATTTATTATTTAATTTACTCTTTTTAAAATATCAAAACTCTCAATCTCAAACTTTGAAAAGGCAAACCATTTTTTACCCAAATCTTTCAAACTAGCTCCTAGATGATAAACCTCTTTTTTATCAATAATCAGAAATCTATCGTAGGAGTTTTTGAACTGGATCAACTCTGTATTTTGGTATTGTTTAGAGTATTTCTCAAAATCAAGTTTTAATTGTTTACTGATATTTGCAGTATAAATCTTGACTTTTATATTTGGATATTTTGAAAAAATAGTAAAAACTGTTTCATCAATGTAGTTATCAATCAAGATTATTTCATTTGTTGCTAGTTTTAGCAAATCATTTACAAAAACATAAGCATCAAAAACTTGCCCATCGTAGAATATTCCTTGTTTTGGCTTGAGTGTTTTATCTTCTAAAGCTTCAAAAAGTTTATCAAAATTTTCATCATGGATATTTAACCTTTGCTCAATCCTTTCAAATCGCTCAAACATTAATATATTTTGAGAAATTAATTTTCTCATTGATACAAAAGAATCTATAATTTTTATGCTTATATCAATAGCTTTATCACTTTTTAAAATAGCACTTAACATAGAGACACCTTGTTCTGTAAAACATAAGGCAAAGGAGATGAATGCTTCAACCTATTTAACCAGTCACAATTTGTGACCAGTTGATTTTTTTCATTTTCATTTAATTGAAATCTATAATTTTCAGGAAATCTTTTTATATTTCTCTTTACTGCTTGATTAAATACTTTTGTTTCCACTCCATAAAGTAATGCTAAATCCCTATCTATCATCACTTGTTGGTTTCTTATAGTGTGAATTTTATCTTTGATGTTGTTTTCATTTATCATAAGTTCTTGCATTTTTTAACCTTTTGAATTTATGCAAGAATTATATAAATTTTTTTAATTAATAACTAAAAATATTACAATTTGTTATTTTTTTGATAGTTTTATTTTTTTCTATTTGCCACTTTTTTTAAAAAAAGTAGCGTAAAAAATCGCGCAAGAATTGGGATTTTGTGAACTTATTTTCTATTTTTTCTAAAAACAAAAAACTCACTTCGTTCAAACAGTTTTGTTTTTTGACAAAAAAATCTCAATAAATTTTTATCCCAAAATCACAAATTGCACCAACTCCCTAAAATTCAGAACTTGCTAAAAATGGCTGTTAAATGTGGCACTTTGTTTTTTTAAGAATCAGATTTTTTGAATATTTATCTGTATTCCCTAAACATTGGGAACCAAGAAAAAATGCCTAATAATGGAATTTATGATTTATTTCAATCTCTCCAAAATTTTTAAATTTTGCATTTCAAATTTTGAAAAAGCAAACCATTTTTTGCCCAAATCTTTTAAACTAGCTCCCATATGAAAAAGCTCTTTTTTATCGATTATCAAAAATCTATCGTGGGAATTTTTGAACTCTTTTAGTTCTATATTTTGGTATTGCGTTTGATATTTTTCAAAATCAAGTTTTAGTTGTTTGGTGATGTTAGCTGTGTAAATTTGGATTTTGATATTTGAGTATTTTGAAAAAAGAGTAAAAACTGATTCATCTATATAGTTATCTATCAAAATTACTTCTTCAACTGCACTTTTTAGCAAATCATTTACAAAAACATACGCATCAAAAACTTGCCCATCGTAAAATATTCCTTGTTTTGGTTTTAAACTATTATTTTCAAGTGAATTTGAGATATTTTCTACTTTTGATTTTAGATTTATTACTTCATTTTCCAAAGATAAAAATCTTTCATTTGTTATTTTTTCACCATTTATCACATAGCCATTTTGGATATAGTTTTTTAGAATTGAGGTTGCCCATTGACGGAATTTGATAGCTTTTGATGAATTTGTCCTATATCCAACGGCTAAAATAATATCCAAACTATAAAAGCTCACGGGCTTATCAGAATTTGCAATATGTATTTTTTGCATATTGCTTTTTTCATCTACTTCATTATCTTTGAAAATATTGTTAATATGCCTACTAATAACACTTTGGTCTTTTTCAAAAATATTGCATAATTGAGTTTGTGTAAGCCAAATTGTTTCATTTTCAACTGAAACTTTTAGCTCCAATTCACCATCATTATAAACTATGATATTTGATATGTTTTCTTGCATTTTTTAGCCTTTTTATTTTATGCAAGAATTATATAAATTTTTTTGATTAATAACTAAAAATATTACAATTTGTTATTTAATTTACTCTTTTTAAAATATCAAAACTCTCAATTTCAAACTTCGAAAATGCAAACCACTTTTTACCTAGATCTTTCAAACTTGCACCAATGTGATAAACATCTTTTTTGTCTAAGATTAGAAATCTATCATGAGAATTTTTAAATTCTTGCAGTTCAATATTTTGGTATTGTTTTGAATATTTTTCAAAATCTAATTTTAATTGTTTAGTGATATTTGCTGTATAAATCTTGATTTTTATATTTGAGTATTTAGAAAAAAGAGTAAAAATTGTTTCATCTATGTAATTATCTATTAAGATTATTTCAGTAGTTGTAAGTTTCAGTAAATCATTTACAAAAACATAAGCATCAAAGATTTGCCCATTATAAAATATTCCTTGTTTTGGTTTTAGTGTTTTATCTTCTAAAGCATTTAATATTTGATTTATTTTTGTATCTGTTTTTATTTCATAAGAAATTTGTCTTTTTTCTAAAAAATCAATTTTATAAAATAAAGCATTATCTGAACTAATTATCTTTCTCATTTCAACAAATGCTCTTATGATTTTTACACTTATATCAACTGCAATCTCACTTTTTAAAACTGCACTTAGCATAGAAACACCTTGTTCTGTAAAAGCATATGGATTTACACTAGAATGTTTTAGTGTTTTGAAGTGGTCACAAATTGTTACCAGTTCATCTTTTTCGCTATCATCTAATTGAAATCTAAAATCACTTGGAAATCTAGCTTCATTTCTTTTTACAGCTTGGTTTAAAGCTTTTGTTTCAACTCCATACAAAAAAGCCAAATCCCTATCAATTATTACTTGCTTATCTCGTATTGTGTAGATTTTATTTTGGATTGTTTGAATTTCTGTTAGAACTAAATTTTTCATATACTTTTTATTCCCTATTTAATCATTTCC
>JBGSBO010000076.1:0-9060 GCA_041730535.1 Minisyncoccia bacterium | reverse complement strand
AAGTACCAATATCTCATTAAAATTGGAGTCAAAAAATGTGAAGTATAATTTTATAGCCTAATTTAGTATTTTTATTCTGAAAAAATTGATATTTTTTTACAAGTAAAGAGCAGAAATTGTACTATGGATTTATTTGGGTATAATTAACCCATTGACATATTAATAATACATAGTTATAATAAGAAAAAAAATAAGGAGTTTAATATGACAGCTGAAAAAATCACTGTTACAATTCCCCATGATTTGAAAGAAAAGCTTGTAAATATAAAAGATGAATTGAAAACTTCAATGTCTGCTATTTATAAAGAAGCTTTAGAAGCATATTTAGAAAAAAAAGAGTTGGAAAAGTGGGAAAAAGGTGCATTACTTGCTTCTGCTGATAAAGATTATGTTTCTTTATCAAAGGAATTAGGAAATATAGATGGAAAAATCTATGAATATTAATCAAGGTGAAATTTGGATGGTAAATTTTGAACCAAGTGTTGGTTCTGAAATCCAAAAACTTCGTCCTGCAATTGTGGTAAATGATGATAGAATAGGAAGATTTGGAATTAAAATAGTTGTTCCAATTACCCAATGGAAAGAACAGTATAATGATTATCCATGGATTATAAAAATCATTCCTGATGAAATAAATGGATTATCTAAAGATTCTTCAATAGAATGTTTTCAGATAAAAAGTTTTGCAGTTGATAGATTTGATAAAAAAATTGGAGAAATTGATAAATCATTATTACTTCAAGTTCATAAAACTATTGCAAAAACTTTGAATCCTACATATAAAATAAATTAAAAAAGAAACGGAAAAACCAAAAATGAATGAAAAACAAATAAACGAACACATCTATGTGGGAGAGTTAAATACCCTTGCAGTTAACAGAGTTAGCGAACCTGGAATTTATTTAATAAGTGATGATGAAACAGAAGTTCTACTTCCAAATGCATATGTTACAAAATCTATGGAAATAGGAAGTATTCTTGATGTATTAATCTATACAGATAGTGAAGATAGACTTGTGGCAACTACACTTAAACCATATGTTTATTTATATGAGTTTGCATCTTTAGAGATAGTTGATAGTGCTAAATTTGGGGCTTTTGTTGATATTGGTTTACCTAAACATATACTTGTTCCTAAAAATAAACAAAAAAGTATCTCATTTAAAGTTGGAGAGCAAAAAGTTTTACAGCTTCAACTTGATGAAAGAACAAATAGACTGATTGCTTCTGAAAAGTTTGATTTATTAAAAGAGATAAAAAACTTAGAGAAAAATGCTGAGGTAGAGATTATTTTATACTCTAAAACACCACTTGGATATAAAGTTATTGTAAATAATTCTTATGATGGAATAATTTATCACACAGAGATTTTTGAAAATTTAAAAATTGGTGATAAAAAAAGAGCTTATGTAAAAAATATAAGAGATGATAATAAACTTGATATTTCTTTACAAAAAGTAGGTGAAAAAGTTTCAGGTGATAAAGTTTTTGATATTTTAGTTAAAGAGGGTGGAGTTTTAAATTTCACATATAAAAGCGAATCAGATGAGATAAGTGCTAAATTTGGAATTAGTAAAAAAGCTTTTAAAGCCTCTTTAACAAAGCTAATTACGGAAAATAAAATAGTACTTGATGATACTTGTATTAGAGTTAAATAGTAAAATTTTGATAAATTACAACTTGATTGAAAATAATTAAGAGTAATTTTATCCTATTTAAATATAATTCGATAAATATTTTGATTAAAGGAAAATAATGGCAACAACAAAATTAAAAGGTAACGAAGTTACTTTAAGTGGAACAGAAGTAAAAGTTGGAGATTTAGCTCCAGTTGTAACAGTAGTAGCAAAAGATTTATCTGAGGTTCAAGTAGGTGGTCAAAAAGGTAAAGCTCAAATCGTAGTTGTAGTTCCTTCTTTAGATACAGCAGTATGTGCAGCAGAAACAAGAAAATTCAACGAAGCAGCAGCAAAAGTTGAAAATGCAGAAGTTATCGTAGTTTCTATGGATTTACCATTTGCAATGGGAAGATTTTGTACAACTGAAGGAATTGAAAACTTAACTGTTGGTTCTGACTTTAGAGCAAAAGCATTTGCAAAATCTTATGGTGTATTAATTTCTTCAGGAGCATTAGCAGGTGTTGCTTGTAGAGCAGTATTTGTGATTAATGCTTCAGGTGTTATTACTTACAAAGAAATTTGTCCAGAAATCACAGAAGAGCCAAATTATGAAGCAGCATTATCAGCTGTTAATGAGTCAACTTCAACTTCTTGTTGTGGAACTTGTCACTAATCTTCAAATAAAAAGTCACTTTTTAAGTGGCTTTTTTTCTTTTTATAACTATTTTTTTAATCCTCTTTTTTATATAATTTTACATTTCTATCTTTAGTTTGAATAATATATTACTTTTAGTAGTATAATTTCCCATAAAAATTTATTTTATTTTAGGAGAATGTTTTGATTAAAAATTTATTTAAAATTATCTTGTTTTGTCTTTTTTCTTTTCAATTTTCATTTGCAGTTATGGTAAATGATGGATTTGAAGAGTACAAAAAAGGAAATGTGCTTGAAGCATTATCAATATTTGAAAAAGCATGTGAAGATGGAGCTTATTCAGGTTGTTATAATGCAGGGCTTATGTATTACAAGGGTGATGCAATCCAGCAAAACTATACAGAAGCTGCAAAGAACTTTATGAAAGCTTGTGATGAAGGTCATACGGGTGCTTGTTATAATCTGGCATATATGTTTCAAAATGGCTTGGGTCTTAGATTAAATTCTCTAAAAGCAGTAAGCTTGTATGAAAAAAGTTGTGAAAATGGAATATCTGCTGGATGTTATAATCTAGCTGTTATGTATGAAACCGAAGATGGAGTAGAAAAAGATTTATTCAAAGCAGTTGATTATTTAACTCAAGCTTGTGATAAAGACCATGCTAAAGCTTGTTATAATTTGGCAATTAGGTTTCAAAATGAAGATGGAGTTGAAAAAAATCCATTAAGAGCAGCACAATTATATGAAAAAGCTTGTGATTTAGGTCATGAAAATGCTTGTTATAATTTGGGTGTAATGTATATGGATGGAGAATTTCTTAAAAAAAATAAACTAAAAGCTGCAGAACTTTTTAAAAAATCTTGTGATATGAACTTTGATTTAGCTTGCAAGGCTTATAATAATTTAAACAAATAAATAAGAGAATTTAACTCTCTTGTTTATGGTCAAGAACTATCTTCTTCATAGTTGATATAATGTCTCAAAATCAAAAAGCCTCTTTTTTTATAATGTAGGTATATATTTAGGAGATATTATGCAATCTTGGTACAAGAAGTTTTCTTCTCAGCCACATCAACCATTTTTTGTAAGTGGTATTTTATTCTTTATTCTTTTTATGATGTTATTTACAGCATCTTATTCAAATATTTTAACTTTAGATAATTCAGTTTTCAGTTTTCATGCTTATCCTATGGTTTTTGTAATTTTTATTCAATTTTTTCTAGGATTTTTATTTGTTGTTTTCCCTCGATTTTTAATACAAGCAGAGATAGCTATTAAAGAGTATATGAATCAATTTTTACTTTACTTTTTTAGTTCGTTAGGAATTTTTTTATCATTAATATTTTTCCCAAAAATAACATTTATTTTCCAAATTATGATGTTACTTGCCCAAATTCTTAGCTTTAAATTACTTTATTCAATACATAAAAAAAGTATAGTAAAAATAAAAGAAGATACAAAATGGGTTTTAATATCTTTTTTTGCAGGACTTATTTTTCATGGTTTATTTATTTTTTCAACATCAGAATTTCCTTATTCTTTTGAGGTTTCAAAATTTGCTTTAAATGGTGGATTTTATCTTTTTCTTTTTATGGTTATTTTTGTAATTTCGCAAAGAATGATTCCTTTTTTTACAACTGCAAAAGCTCCCAATTATGTGGCAAATAAAAGTGCAAATTTACTTATAATAGTTTTTTCATTATTAGTATTTAAAGTTGTTTTATTATCTTTTGACAACGCAAAATTAAATTTATTAGCGGATATTCCTTTGTTTATTATGATTACAAGGGAATTAATAAAATGGAAATTACCATTTTTTAAAGTTCCAGCGATTATGTGGGTTTTATATTTAGGACTTTATTGGATTCCATTTGCTTTTTTAATTTCAATAATAGAAGGTATAACGGCATTTATTGACCCAACAATTATTTTTGAAAAAGCGGTTATTCATACTATGTCTCTTGGATATTTTTTAACTGTTTTAGTAGGCTTTGGTACAAGAGTAATTTTAGGACATTCAGGAACTACACCTCATGCGAATAATTTTGCTATATTTATATTTATTGTGATTCAATTTATTGCAATACTTAGAATTTTTACATCTTTTAGTAGTAATTTTGGATTAGATTATATTTTCCTTATTAACTTGACAGCTGTTTTATTAATTATAGGTTTAATTGTTTGGTCAAGTAAATATCTAACTATTTTATTAAAAGGGAAATAGAAAAGCTTTTTAAACTAAACATATCCTTTACATAAAACATCTATAATTTGCATAGAATTAAAAAGGATATGTTTAATGAATATAATTAGAAAAAAAACATGGCAAATAAACGAAAATGAAGTTACACCAAAAGAGCTTTTTGAAAAAAGAAGAAATTTTATTAAATTAGGAGCTGCAACTATTATTTCAAGTAGTGCAGTTATTCAGGCTCTTGCAGCAGAAGACTTACCCAAAGTAACCCTTGATTTTATCAAAGATAAAAATAAAGAAAATTTAAAATTAAATACATTTGAACAAATAACTTCACACAATAATTTTTATGAATTCACAACAAAACAAAGTGCTGTTAAAGATATTGCACATACTTTAAATACTGACAATTGGACTGTAACAATAGATGGTTTAGTTGAAAATCCAATGAAAGTGGATTTGGATGATTTAGTAAAAATGTTTACACTTGAAGAGAGAATCTATAGATTTAGATGTGTTGAGGGATGGAGTATGGTTGTTCCTTGGAATGGTTTTTCACTTAGCTCTTTAGTTAAAAAAGTAAAACCACTTTCAACTGCAAAATATATAAGATTTGAAACTTTAGTTGATTCTCTTAGTTTTCCTGATCAAAAAAGAGGGAATTTTGGTGTTATTGATTATCCTTATATCGAAGGATTGCGAATTGATGAAGCTATGAATGAGTTATCATTTCTTGCAACTGGACTTTATGGTGATATTATGCCAAAACAAAATGGAGCTCCAATAAGATTGGTTGTACCTTGGAAATATGGCTTTAAATCAATAAAATCAATAGTAAAAATTTCATTTGTTGAACATGAACCACTAAATACTTGGCAAAAAGAAAATCCAAAAGAATATGGATTTTATGCAAATGTAAATCCAAATGTTGACCACCCCAGATGGTCACAAAAAAAAGAGAGAGTTTTAGGAAGTTTTTTAAAACAAAATACTTTGATGTTTAACGGTTATGAAAATGAAGTCGCTTCGTTATATACAAAAATGGATTTGAAAAAGTATATTTAATGAAAAGAATTTTTATATATTTAATTGGATTTTTACCATTGGTTTATTTATTAATTAGACTATTTATAATTGATGATGTAAATGACCCAATTAAATATATTTATACAATCACAGGGGCAAGTGCTACTGTGATTATATTTTTTACCATTACAATTTCAATGATAAAAAATAAAATAAATCTAATGAAATATAGAAAAGAGATTGGACTTTTAGGTTTTTTTTATGTTTTATTGCATCTTTTGAATTTTATAGTTTTAGATGCTTTATTTGATTTTGAATTTGTAATAAAAGAGACTTTAGCCAAACCCTTTATTTATCTTGGAATGATTGCTTTTTTTATAGTTTTATTTATGGCAGTCACTTCTACAAAAAAACTATTTAAGAAATATCATAAATATCATAAATTTGTATATTTAGCTTTGATTTTAATTACTTTTCATTGGGTTATGGCTCAAAAAGCTATAAGTATTTTACAATTTGTTTATATACTTGTTATTTTAATTATTGCTTATTATAAACTTTTGCAACAGATAATTAATAACAATAATAATTAAAAATTTATAAATATTAATCATATCAATGAGGTTTTTAATAAGATTCTACTCTATTGCGTCCATTTCTTTTTGCTAAATAAAGTTTTTTATCAACCTCTTTATATGCTTTATCAAAAGAACTAAAATCACCCATATACACAACACCAAAACTACAAGTTAATGTTGGAATATCTTTTAATTTAGATGTTTCTACTTCAATATTATTTCTAAGTTTATTAGCAATATCTTTTACCATAGATAAATCTGCCTCAAGTAATAATATAAATTCTTCCCCACCCCAACGAACGAGAATATCATTTTTTCTAATGATTTTCTTTACAATTTGAACTAAATAAATCAATGCTTTATCGCCAATATCATGACCATATTGATCATTAATTTTTTTGAAATAATCAACATCAAACATAATTAGAGATAATTCTTGCTTTAAAGTTAACATTTGATGAAATTTTTTATCAATAATTGAATCAAAATAATTTCTATTATAAATATTAGTAAGCATATCATAATTTGCTTTTTGCTCAAGATCTGTATTTTTTATTTTTAAAGAGGCTACTTCACTTAAATCTATATCAATACAAAACATTTCTGGATTTGAAGTTTTTTCTCCTAACATTACATGTGAAGAAAAAACATGTATTGCTGATTGATCTTTTCTTTTAAGTATTAGCTCACAAGCGGGTATAACATTTCCATTTTCAAACCAATCTTTTATTCCTTCAATGACAGGTATATGCATTTCCTCTGGTATTATTAAATCTTCAAGTGATTTTCCTATAGCTTCTTCATATGAATATCCATAAATATTTTCACTAGATTTATTCCAATATATAACCTTTCTGTCTTTATCATATCCTTGTATTGCAACAGATGGAATAGCATTAATTAATTCAATAAAACCTCTTTCTTTTCCCATGCTTGATATTGTTTTGCTTTTTTTATACATGATTAAATTGCTTATTGTATTTATTTTTAATTTTTGATCTTTGTTTAATGAATCAGCATCTAAAAGTGTTAGTATTTCATTACATTCCAAAATATGATCTTTTAAATTTTGTTTTATTTTTAATAAATCATCTTTGTTCAAAATGTAAACCTTTTTTATCAATTTTTATATATAAATGGATGGTATTGTATCCTAATCAATTTTATAAATATTATCAATATTAATAATCTTTGGAAATATATACTTAAGTTAATTATTCATTAACTCTTGATTATATTTTAGTTAATAATGAGCTGTTATAATTTATTTATAGATAGGTTGACGCAGCGACTTATTTATTTCATACCTTAAGATTTAGATTTTTAGACAAATAATTTTTTATGTTTCCTTGTATAGAAAGAGGGTGTCGATTGTTATCCACCCTTTTTTTATTCCTTTCAATTTCCCTTAACTCTTTTATGATACTATTTCGAAATGACAAAACTTTTTATAAATACAATTAATTAATCCCATGCCTTTATCAAATTTAAATCAAGAACAACTTAGCGCGGCTACTTGCCCTTATGGATATAATCTTATTATTGCCAGTGCGGGAACTGGTAAAACTTCTACAATAGTTGGAAGAATTGCAACTTTAATAAATAATGGTGTAAAACCAAGCGAAATTCTACTATTAACTTTTACAAATAAAGCTGCCGCTGAAATGGTTGCTAGAGTTGCCAAATTTTTTGGAAAAGATATTGCTAAACAAATAATGGCAGGAACTTTTCACTCAGTTTCATACAAACTTTTAAAAGAGTTAAAAGTAAATATAACTCTAAAACAACCAAATGAACTAAAAACATTATTCAAATCAATTTATGAAAAAAGAGTTTTTTTTGATAGACATGAAGATGCAAATCCCTATGATGGTGGATATCTTTATGATATGTATTCTTTATACCTAAACTCAAACGATGGTGAAGAATTTGGTGAATGGATAAAATCAAAAAATGAAAGCCATGAATTATATACAATGATTTATGAAGATGTTGTTGCTGAATTTCATGAGCTAAAAACAAAATATGGATATGCAAATTTCGATGATTTATTAACTATTATGCTTGATACTTTAAAAGAAAAAGAGTTTGAATTTAAAGAAATTTTAGTTGATGAATACCAAGATACAAACCCTCTTCAAGGACGACTTCTTGATGGTTTTAAACCAAAATCTTTGTTTTGCGTTGGAGATTATGACCAAAGTATTTATGCTTTTAATGGTTCTGATATTGGAATTATTTCTACATTTGGCAATAGATATAAAGATGCAACAGTTTTTACTCTACGAAAAAATTATCGTTCAACAAAACCAATTCTAGATTTAGCTACAAAAGTTATTGAATATAATGAAAGAGTTTATGAAAAAAAACTAGAAGTTGTACGAACTGAAAATGAACACAGACCCAAATTATTAGCTTTTAATGAACTTTTTTCCCAATATGAATATATTTCAGAATTAATTTCAAAAAGTTCAACTCCACACAATGATATTGCTATTATTTATAGAAACAACTCAAGTGCAGATGGAATAGAAGCAAATTTGCGGGAGTTTTCAATTCCAGCAAAACGAAAAGGTGGAATGAGTTTTTTTGACTCTGTTGAGGTAAAATTTATACTTGATGTTTTAGTAATGCAAATTACACACAATGATATGATGGCATTTATTCATGTGGTTGAACATGGAAAAGGTATTGGAAAAGCAATAGCAAAAGATGTCTTTGATGCTTTGATAAAACTTGGAGATGGTGATTTATTAAAAGGATTATTTCATCCAAGGCCCGATATAAATAATCCTTATGAAAATGGAAAAGTAAAAAATAGACAACTTGGTCTTTTTGATGATTTTATAGAATTAGGTTCTATTTCAAAGTTTAAAGATTGTAATTTTGAAGAGGCATTTTTAGGAAATCCTATTTTAAAACATCCAAAATTAAATGTTGATGGTGGAAAATATTTATACGATATTTATTTACTGATGAAACATTTAA
>JBGSBO010000075.1:0-9125 GCA_041730535.1 Minisyncoccia bacterium | reverse complement strand
TGTACTTTATATTACAAAACTGGATAGATTAGCAAGGTCTGTAATAGACCTTCATAACATTGCAAAGTTTTTACAAAATAAAGATGTAAATCTCAAAGTATTACATCAAAACATTGATACAACATCTCCAGCAGGTAGACTGTTATTTACAATGTTAGGTGCTATTGCAGAGTTTGAACGTGATTTGATAAATGAACGTGTTAGAGAAGGGATTGAAGCTGCAAAGAAAAAAGGTATTCAGTTTGGCAGAAAAGCTATTCTAGGTAATAAAGATAAAAACTTTATACATAAACAGCACGAAAAAGGAAAGTCTGTTGAATGGTTATCTAAGCTTTTTCATGTAGCTCGAAATACAATCTATAGAGCAATTAAAGATGTAGATAAAAAGAAGTAGTCAATTTGACTACTTCATCTGTTCAAAAATTCAACTCTTTTTGGAACAAGCTCACTATTACTAAAAAGTGCTCCAAAAATAAGAGGTTGTTGGAATATATCACTGAGTTAAAATCCCCATAATACTACTAGTTCTGTGTTAGATATAACGTTAAGTGTATTGCTAAGTAAAGATTAATAAATATTTAGAGACAATAAATTTGAAGTGAAAAATAAAAATAATAATAGTTACTATCTAAGATTTACAGGAATTAAAATGGCATATAAAGAGTATAAGGTTGTGCATATAGCAGAAGGTGGATGTGGAACAATTTTTTTAGGTTCTTCGGGATTACCTTTAAAGAAAATAGAACTTGAATTAAACTCATACGCTAGTGAAGGGTGGCAACTAGTTTTTCAAGTACTTGAGAAGAAAAGGTTTTGGTTGTTTTGGAGTAGAGAAGCAGCTATCATTACTTTAGGGCGTTAAGTTTTTGAAAAATATAGTTCTAAGTATGATAAGAAAATATCAAACAACTGGCGGGAGTAAGCGCTGGTTTGGTATAGAGTGTAACTTTGAACCAACTTGTTCTGTTTATACTTATGATGCTATAAGCAAATTTGGTTTGTATTCAGGTGTTAAATTAGGCATAAAAAGAATCAAAAGTTGCTCTCATAAAGATAGTATTTGTAAGTGTATTGATCCCCTTGTAGAGGAAAATATTTTATGTTGAATCAAGAAAAAGTTGATGAAAATGAAGAAGAACTTAGAAAAAAGATTCAAAGTTTAGACGATGATACGAAAAGAAAATTTTATAAAATAGTGAAAAAAAAAGTTAAAGACCCAGACACTTATGCTGCCTTAAATTGGTTTTTTATCACAGGCTTGCATCATTTTTACTTAGGTAAGTGGTTAATGGGATTTATAGATTTGTCTGTGCTTGTAGTTGGTATTTTACTTATGTTTTTAGGTCAATTTGAACTTGGTATTTTTCTTATAGTATTGATTTCGCTTATTGAGTTATGGGCTCTCTTTCGTTCTCAAATAATCATACAAGATTGGAATAATCAAATTCAATGGAAAGTTATAAATAAGCTAGGTTAAGACTATGTAGTATGAGTAAAGCAAAGTTACTATCATTGATAGGCTTGATTATTTTGCCCAAGAGTTCAAGGATATTTATCCTCATGCTAAGAAGATTAAATAAGCTGGGTTTAAAAAGTGCATTTTTATCTCTTGTAATTTTAGGTAGTGTTCAATATTCTGTGTCAGCATCGGATAGTTCCTAAACCTGTAAAATTAGGAACAAAGAATTTTATAGCACGTACTGAATTAATTAGATACCTAAACGAGAGAACCATTTAAGCTGTAAATTCTACAGAAAAACAAAAACTAAGTGACTAGGACTATATATGTAGTCTTAGGCACTCTAGATTAATACTTTTATTTAATCTTTACTCTACATGTATCTGCACTAATCTAATTAACAATTCCACAAACCGCTTATCATCCATATTAGAATGAAAATCTTTAATAAGAAATACCGTTCTTAAAAACTCTTCAATAAACATCGCATCAGAATACAATCTATAAGATATTAGATGTAAATACAAATTTTACTGCAAGTTAAAAAAGCACCTAAGTCTAACTATTAGTAGCTATAGGTAAATTCGTATCTACTTCTTTATTTTTTGTTTTTAAATCTTTTTTAGCATCTTTTCGTAATTTACTTAATTTATTAGCTATTTTAGATTTCAACTCTTTATATTCAATAATTTTACCATCTTTAGGCATTTCTGTAATACCTGTAATAGTGTAATATGCAATAAGTTTTTCTTTAATATCTTTAAACTCTTTTTCATCTTCATCATTTATTTTTTTCTTGCCAATAACCACCTTTAAAATTTCACCAATTTCTTCTTGACATAACTTATAGTGATTATTTAAACATTCAATTAATTTATCATTTGATTGTTTTTTCTCTTTAAGTTCATTTAGTTTTTTATAAAGTTTTTGAATCTCTTCTAATTGCATAATTTCTAAACTCATGTCTTATCTTATCTCCCTAGTTTAATTTCTATTCTAAATTCTACCTCAAATGAAATAAAAATTACACTTAATTTAACTGTAAAATATTTCAAATGAGATGATTTTAAATAATCATTTATCAACAGAATGATTTATCAAATAAAGAGATTTGCTTGATCTTGTAATTGCAGTATAAAGCCATCTAAGATAATCTTTTGAAGCTGTGCTAATAAATGTTTTAGCATCTAAATAGACATTCTCCCATTCACTTCCTTGGGCTTTGTGGCATGTTATTGCATATCCAAATTTTATTTTTAGAGAATTAAAATAAGAATCTTCGAATATAAACTTTTGGAACTCTTTTGAATTTGTTTCTATTCCAATATTTTTGGCTCTATTTGCAACGTCTACATATAATGCCTGCTTTTCAATCCTTTCAATGTCACTATCACTTAGTCCGTATTTATTAATTATTTGCTCAAACTCCATATTTTTATAAATTAGAGACCTATATAAAATATTTTCAAAGATAAGTGCCTCAAATGAACAACTTTTTTGGTTTACATCTGAAAAATCAACTTCAACAATTTTAAATACTAAAGGTACAGTTACAATTATCTCTTCTTCATTTATTTTTTTACTAATTCGTACATTTCTAATTTCGGAGTTTTGAGCAACATTTACTATTTTTCCATGATCTCCATTATTAACCTCAATAGGAAGTTTAGAATTATTTGCAATAGCCATAACAACATCACCTTTTGTGATAAACTTTTGAAAAGGAAATAGCTGTTCTCTAATTTTGTCATTATAAGTATCTACAGTTTTATTGGAATATGCAATAATTATGGAACTTCCATTTGCTTGTGATAAGTATTTGTTAACCACTTGAGACTGTTCAATTTGTTGTATATCATCATAACTAAAATCTAATTTTATAAAATCTTTATTTGAACTTTGGATATATTCACGAATCATAGTTGCATTCTTCAATATTCCACTCTCTTTTTTTTGCCTAACCACATCAGTAAGTTCAGAAGATTGGATGATTAGGTTAAAAGTCTTTTCAAGATAATCTTTTGATAAAGCTGGAGATGTTTGCATTCCTACAGGTGGAAGTTGCATTGAATCCCCGATAAATAAAATTTGATTATTGAATTTTTCATCATAAATATTTGTGAACTCTATAAGGTCACTTAGCAATTTACCACTTCCAAATTTAAAATACTCTTGACTTGAATAATTATCACTAATCATGGAGGCTTCATCTACTATGAAAATTGTATTAGATGGTCTTGTTATCCCCTCATCATGATGAAAACACATTTGGTAACTATCTTTTTTATCTTTTAAATATTTAAGCTCATAAATACATTTATGAATTGTTTGTGCAGATTTATTTGTTTTTCCTTTAATTACCCTTGCAGCTTTGCCTGTTGGTGCAATTAAAATATAGTTTTTTTCTATTTTATCAAGATAATTAGTTAGACCTTTCGTTAAATGCGTCTTACCTGTACCACTATAACCTTGAAGCAAGTGAACTTTTTGAGATGGATTATCTAAAAACTTACCTATTTCATTTATAGCTCTTTCTTGGGAGTTTGTCATACTGCCAAAAAAATCTTGCAATTCTAAATTTATATTATCTTTTAGTAATCCCATTGTTTCCGACACTAAGTTATTAGATATTTTAAAATCTCTTCTATTTTCTATTTGCAAACATTCATTTTTACTGTAATTTTCCAAAGGTTCGCAGAATCTAAAAATACAATAATGTGGGGCTCTAAAAGGTTCATAGATGAAATCATTCCTAATATTTAGACTTGCACAAAACCAGTAAGCAATAATATAAGAATTTTCAAGAATATAATAAACATCATCCTCAAATTCATCTTCCTCCATATCAAATATGAATTCACTAAACTTTAAAATCTCTTCCATCTTGGTAAATATTGCTTTATTTACTATCTTCATAAATTCAGGATAATATAACTTTTCATTTAAACTTTTACCTTCATACTTTATCGATAATACGAAATACAACTTATCAATTATTTTTTCAAGAGCTAACAGCATTGAAGAAACTGCTTTTGCAGGTTCTCTGTCATAATTACATTCAGCATTTACAAGTTCATGTGAAAAATCACTGCATATTGAACTATTGAATAAAAAATCAAAATTGCCTTTGTATTTAAAATCCCAATTAATCATTGTTATCATTCCTCCTTTTTATATTTAACTTTTCAATATAGTAATAGATGCAAAATTTTTATTGCATCCATTTAGGAGGTATGATGATTTAATACTTAATTAATTTAAAGGTATAAAACTTCCTTCATTTTTAAGTTTTCTTAAAACATTAGCCCTTGTATTTCCATAAGTCTTGAATAGGTTAAACTGTTCATCTGTCAATTTATTTCCAATTGCATCTTTAATCCATTTCTCTTTAGGATTAAAACCTAAATATTCAATTTGAGCATTCGTGAAACCTCCATTAATTGATTTACATGAATGAATGAGATCCCTAGTTAAAATTATATTATTTTCCATTTCTTGGTCTCCCTGCATTACTTTTTTTCTTTGGCATATTACCTCTTGTATAAGCAACAGTTTTAGTATTA
Organism: Minisyncoccia bacterium; assembly: GCA_041730535.1. Lineage (GTDB taxonomy): Bacteria > Campylobacterota > Campylobacteria > Campylobacterales > Arcobacteraceae > Aliarcobacter. Next base: position 4,103 of record JBGSBO010000075.1, on the reverse strand, counting down.
TCTGATGATTTTACAACTTGCTCATCTTTACAAATATATTCAACAGCTTTGTCAAGATTTACTCTTTTTTCTTTATCTGTATGGTCAATCATACCTATGCCGTTATATTGATATTTATCAGCATTAAGATTACAGTTGAACGCACTGCCTCTACCTTTTGTGATCTCTTTATTCCAGTAATTACAAATTTGTTTCGCTTTAGCAATATCATTTTTAACTTCGTGACCATTAAAGTATATAAATCCATGAATATGAGCACCTTTAGCTTCTGTTAACTCTCTTTTGAACTCATAGCCAATATTATGTTTGAAAATAGAAGGTTTAGATCTTCTATTGGTTAACATTTGCTTTAAATCCTTATTGACATCCTCCAAAGTAATATCATCGCTGAATGGTTTTTTATAACCAAAATCAACTCTAACTACATTAACTTTTGCATAGTTCTCTTGTAGTGCATCTATGTATAGTTGACTACTAGATATTCTTTTACTTGTTATTTGATTTGTTTTCATCTTTTTACCTTTTATATTTTATTTCATATAATAGATTTGTATACAAAAAATATTTAGAAATGAGTTGATAAGAGTTATTAATTTTATATAGATAGATAATAGACTAGTAAGATAATAGTTAGTTATTTAAGTATATGTATAATAAGTTTAAATATATTATTAATTAATTAATTAATAATATTTAAAAACCCAAATTATTTCATATCAAAATCTTTCGTATATCTTGTATACAAATTTAAAAACTATCTGTAATTGTTGAGTTTAGATTTTAATATGAATATACAAATCTAGGATTTAATTCTTAGTTAAAACTCTACCACCACTACTCTATAAAAGAGTAGTGGCTTTTTGCTATTTCATTAGTTATTTTTTATTGTATTCAATAGTGAGTAATAGAGTTTTTAATTCTTATTTATTAGTGTTTTATTAGTATTTGTTTTTTAATTAGTTTCTTACTGGAATCGTGTTAGCTTCTAAAAAAGCAACTAGTGAAATTCTTGAAATGAAGTTCTTTTTACCAAGTTTTACAACTTCTATTTCTCTATTGTAAATAAGTTTTTTAAGCATATCAGATTTGATTAAATTCATTTCATCAATATCTTTTATACTAAATAGCACACCCTTTGGAATCAGTTCATTATAATCTGTAGTTTTCATTTGATTTTCCTAAAATTTTATGTTTGATTAAAAGAGATTCTTTATTAATAAAATTAAATCGGTTACTCTTTTTCAAACAAGTGCATGGATGAAAAAATTTTATTTTTTATAGTAATAAATCATCTATTATTTCATCAATATTTTCAAGATTAGCAGTTTCACATAATTCAATTAGTAATTCATTTTTAATATCATCTAGTATATATTCAATCTCAAAATCATTAAAAAAAGAACAAGCATATATAAAATAAATATACTCTTCTGACTCTATATATATTTTATTTTCATCAGCTAATATAAATTTTAATCTTTCTTTACTTCTGTAAACAGTTTGATTATTTTCATTAGTTTCAATTATCATATCTAATAATCCTGGATAACGATTACAAGATAAATTATGAGGTAAGATTCCTAATATTAATTCTTTCTCCTTGTCATTTTTATAACTTGCAACTAATCTAACTTTTTGTGTAAGCACCTCTGATATATTTTCCATAATCTTTTTTCCTTTTCGTTAATGGTGTGTGAAGAAAATATTTTCAATTTTTGAAATTAATCTCTTTCACTCATATACATTGGTGAAAATTTTTATTTATAATTTAAATATATTTAAAATAATTCAGTTTATATAATTATAGAAAAACATAAATACTATATACTATTTCTACTATTTTATAGTGATATAACCAGTAATAATATATACTAGTTAGTTACCAAATACTTACCAATAGCTATTTATTTCAAGTAATTATCCATACTAGATAGTTACTAATAATAATTTAAGTTAATTTTAATATAATTAATCTAATACTTTAAGGAAAAAATATAATGCCTACAGAACAAAATTATTTACAAAATTGGTTGAGAAATATAGAAAATTATATACCTAATAATCAGATACTAATCTTAGGATATAATGATAAAATTGATGATAAAAATAATGAAAAAATAAAACTTTTTGAAAAGAGTATTAAAGATAGTTTTTCTAAATATGAAAGTTCACTTTATATTGATAAAATTACTAAAATCAATAAAAAATCTTTAGAAGAGAATAAAAATAAAAGTATATTAGCTTATACTACATCCAATATTAATTTTGCTTGGTTTGATAATTTTAAAAGGATGAATTATGAGTTTGTATTTGCACAAATTAATAGAATAGAAGACATATATAATATTAATAATACTCCATTAAAACAAATATGTTATTTACCAAAATCAGAACCATTTATAATATTAAATGAAATTAATATAGTAGAATATATTATAAATATTTTTATTGATCCTAAATCAGATTTTATTTTCAAATTTAATCAAAATAGTATAAAAGAGTATCTTTATAGAGGAAAATATTCTATAGATATAGATAGAATTAAAGAAGATATTAAATATTATAAATCTACTTTTTTATTAACATCTAGACTTGCAATATTTATATATAAAATTTGTAAATTTGAACCATTAGCAAGTGAAAAATATATAGGAATATACTATGCTAATACATTTAAAAAAAGTAGAACTTTTAACAATAAAGAATTTTCAATATCAAATACAAAAGGCTATCCGACAAAGCCATTTATTTACCAAGATAGATATAGTTTAAGAGAAGAAATAGCAAGAAAACTAGCTAGTATAAATATATCTGCTGAAGATATATTTTTTGCTACAAATATAGATATTAATAAAATTATACATTAGAAATTTATATGCTACAGAACTATACTTCTCAACTCATAACTTGGCTTAATAATTTAAAACAAAATAAACTTAATGATGAGATTTTATGTATATTTTTAGAGATAAAAAAAGTAGATAATTCTGAAAATTTTATTTCTAAAAGAATTAATATATTAAAAGATACATTTACAAAAAATAATATTAATTCTTCTTCATATGAGATATTTGATAGTCAAAATTTTGATAATCTTTCAAAAATAAAATCAGATTTAAATAACATTATTATTTGCAATATAGGAATGGATATTTTAAAAATTAATGATTGTAATTCAAAATTAATATGTGTATTATTTAATGATTTGATAAATAATAAACAGAACTTTCAATTGTACTTTGAATATCTTTATATCAATAAACAAGATCCTTTATTTTTCTTAAAAGAATATTCTATTAAAATTAAAAAAGAAAATAATATGACACAAAATTATAGCAAGGCATACTATAATTATAATCCAATATACAATATGATTTTTTTAGCATTCAAGTATTACGGTAATATAAAATCTTTAAAAAGTGATAATTTATTGGCATCAAAGTTTTTTGTAAAAGAATTAGAATATGACATAGATGTACTATGTTATAGAAATATTTTAACTTCTAAATTAGCTATTGCTTTATACAAAATTACAACTTTAAAGTTTAATGATTCAAATACAAAAATAGGAACTTATTACAAAAAAAATTTAGGAATAACTAGTAAAACTACTCAATTACCAAACTTTGAAAAAGAAAAAATTATTATCAAGATGCTCAGAGAAAAAAAAATTGAAATATCACCTTTGGAAGCTGTAAATTACTATAATAAAAATAAAGATAAATTTGAAGAAAAAGAAATTAAATATATATCAAATTTACCAATATTTAGAGCAAAAGCATATAATCTCAACAAAGCCACACTTTTATAAAATTTCCAATAAAGCTATTAATTCTTTATCTGTTTTTTCTGGCAGTAAAATTCTCAATTTATTTAATTTATTTTGCTTTTCAATATCATCATTAGACATAATAAGTGTATCTAATGCCTGAACCGCTCTTGTTGCTTGTTCTTTAGAAGTAGTAGAATAAATTCTTTCTGTTGTCTGTACTGATTGATGACCTAGCATAACAGATATGTCTGCAATAGCTGTGCCATTTTGCAATAAGGTAGAAGCAATCATATGTCTAATATCATGAATTCTTATTCTTGGATAATTTAAA
>JBGSBO010000074.1:0-9409 GCA_041730535.1 Minisyncoccia bacterium | reverse complement strand
AAGTCGTATAAATATAAACTCAAAAGATGAAATAGGAATTCTTGCAAATACTTTTAATAATATGGCAACTTCTTTAGAAAATTCAATTAAAACAAGAGAAGAACTTTTAAGAGATATTGGACATGAACTACGAACTCCAATCGCAAAAGGTAAATTTGCAATAGAAAAAATAGATGATTTTTCTCAAAAAAAGTTATTAAAAAAGATTTTTTCCGACTTAGAAATTTTAACAAATGAATTAATAGAACTTGAAAAACTAAATCTTACAAAACTAAATCTTACAAATTTTACAGTTGAAACTTTAATAGTTGAATCTTTGGGAAAACTTTATTTAGAAGATGAATCAAAAGTAGTAATAAACATAAATGAGAACTTTAAAATAACTGCTGATTTGTATTATTTATCAACTGCACTTAAAAATCTAATTGATAATGCCCTAAAATACGCTATTTCATATCCAATAATTATAGAAACAAATAAAAATGAAATCTCTATTTCAAATAAAGGGCAAAAACTTTCAAAAGAAATAGAATATTACTTAAAACCTTTTACTCAAGAATTATCTCAAAGAGATGGTTTTGGATTGGGACTTAGTATTGTAGAAAAGATTATCCATAAACATAATTTTAAATTAGAATACTTTTATGAAAATGAGTTTAATATTTTTAAAATTTATCTTTTAAAGAATCCCTAATTTTTAAAAACTCATCTAAATGTTTAAAGAAAATATCTATTAGTTTTGGGTCAAAATGTTTTGCTTTTTCTTCATGAAAAAGATTAAATATTTTTTCATCATCCCAAGCTTGTTTATAAACTCTATCACTTCCTAAAGCATCAAAAACATCTGCAAGAGCTGTAATTCTTCCATAAATATGAATATTTTCTCCGCTTAAACCTCTTGGATATCCACTTCCATCCCATTTTTCATGGTGTTCATAAGCTACAATTGCTGCTGTTTTTAGAAGTACTCTATCTGAATGTTTAAGCATTTCATAACCTAAAGCTGCATGTGTATCCATAATTTTTCGCTCAGCTTCATCAAAACGACCTGGTTTATTTAATACAGCATCAGGAATTGCCACTTTTCCAATATCATGCATTGGACTTGCTTGTTTTAGCATTTCTGCTTCATTTTCATCTAAACCATAATAAAGTGCCAAAAGTTTTGAATATTCAGCAACTCTTTTTACATGATTTCCTGTCTCTTTACTTCTACTTTCACCAATTGCACCCATGGTAAACACAACTTCTTTTTGTGTATTTTCTATTTCATGATTTAAATTTGTGATTTGGTTTAAACCATTTTCTATTTTTATCTCAATTTCATCTACAGACAAACCAACATTTTTGTAAACTTTGTAAGCTAAAAGTGTTAAAAAACTAATTACAATAATCAAAAGTAATAAAATACTAAAATATGTGATATTAATAAAATCACTAGAAAGTTTTTCTATTTTAGCTTCTATTTCTGAACTATAAGTTTTATTTAAATTAATTATATTAAAACTTTTATTTCTAATATTAAACTCTATATCTTCTATTGCTTTTATATTAACAATGCTACCACCAACTTTTTCTACTATTTCTAAATATTTTTTTGTATCACTATTGTCAAAATTATTTTTGAATAACTCAATTCTTGCTAACCATTTATCAAATGTTTCTTTATCTCTTTTTTGATAAAGAACCTCTTTACTGTAATATCTTACATCCCCAAATAATTGAGAAAGATTGAAATTTTTTCGTTCACTTATTTCATGTTCTAGTTTTTTTCTTAATTCATTTTCAATTGGATAATCTCTATTAAAATCATTAATAAGTTCGATTTTTCTCTCTTGTAAAGAATAAATTTCATCAAATGCTTTTTCTATTTGTTGTTCACTATCAAATAAAAGATTTAGTTTTGTAGAAATAATTTCATTTTTTTGAATATCTGTAATAAAAAAATCTATTAAATCATTTTTATCTTCTTTTTTAAAACTCTCTTGTATTTTTTCAAACTCTAACTCATATTTTGTAAAATCTTTTTTATTTTTATCTAATTTATCAACAGAATCCAAATTTATTGTATCTTTTAATAATTCATTCATTTTTTCTTGCATTGATACCAAATTATTAATCGATAATTTGGTTAAATTATTTTCTTTAATTTGATAAATTATTACTGTATTTATAAGCCCAATTACCGTAATTATGAACAAAATTAATATAAAACTAATTTTAACAATTTTCTTTATATTCATATCTTTCCTTGAATAAATTATATATTATGTACTTTTTTGTATAATCTATCTTAATTATACAATAAGGTACTAAAAAATGATAAAAATGATTAACAAAAAAGATGATATTTTTGGCGATAACATCGCCTTTGTAGAGAATTGGGATTTTTCAAAAGCAAATCTAAATGAAGAGAATAGAATCTTAGCTATTACTCAAGTTGCTTCAATTTGTTATCAATCACCAAAAGCACTTGGAAGTGAATCACTTTATAATAGACTTATGGCCGAATCACAAGGTCTTCCATCATCATCATTTGAATTTGTACCTGTATTGTTAGACCCAACAAATGAAAAACATCAAGAAATTTTAGCACCTGAATATTCTAATGTGAAAAAGTTTGGTGAAATGATTTGTGATAGTAAATATTTACTTACAAATTATAGAGCATTAGTTTATGATTTTGAAAATAATGCAAATTCATACAGTTTTGATATAAGAACCACTTATAACACACTTGAAGAGTGTAACATTATCAAAGAACATTTCAAGGTATTTTTATATAAAGTTGATTTCCCAACAAGAAGCCAAATGGTAAGACACAGAGTTAACTGGCAAGAACTTTCAAGAAGATATGTAAGTGGAAAAAGAGTTCCATTTGATTTTTATGTTAGTGAAAAAATGAAAGATGTTACTACGGAATATGGAAATACTCAAAAAATATTAGATATTTGTTTAGAGCATTATTATAAAGCTTTAGAAGATGGTGTAAAACCACAAGAAGCTCGAAGAATAATTCCACAAGCTGGATATTCTCAGATTTGGGGAGGTTTTCAACCAACTCAACTTGAAAACTATTTTAAATTAAGACTTGATTCTCATGCACAATGGGAAATAAGAAAAACGGCAGAAGCTATGAAAGAATTATTAGGAGATTAATGGATTATCAAGCAATTTTAGAAGAAATAGAAAAAGAGATTCAGCCTCTTTTTTCAGAAGGTAAAGTTGCTGATTATATTCCTGCACTTGCAAGCGTAAATCCAAATCAATTTATTATGTCTATTCGTTTATTTGATGGAACTTCTTTTGGAGTCGGTGATATCAATAGTAAATTTTCAATTCAAAGTATTTCAAAAGTTTTTACTTTTACCCTAGCTTTAGAACAATACGGAAGAGATCTTTACCAAAGAGTAGGACATGAACCATCAGGGGATCCTTTTAACTCTTTAGTTCAACTTGAATATGAAAATGGAATCCCAAGAAATCCATTTATTAATGCAGGTGCTATAGTAACAACTGATACTTTAGTTTCAATTCATAAAAAATATACTTTTAAATATATTTTAGATTTTATAAAAAAAGTTGCAAATGATGAAACAATAACTTATGACAAAGATATTTATAAATCAGAACTAGAACATGGATTTAGAAACTTTGCACTAATAAATATGATAAAAAGTTATGACAATATTCATAATAAAATTGATACTGTTATAAATACCTATTTTAAACAATGCTCTATTATGATGAGTACTTCTCAACTTGCTCAATCAATGCTATATATAGCAAATCATGGAGTTAATCCTCTTACAAATAAAAGAATAACTAGTATATCAAAAGCAAAAAGAACAAGCTCTTTAATGCTAACTTGTGGCCACTATGACGCATCAGGTGATTTTGCATATAAAGTTGGACTTCCTGGGAAAAGTGGTGTTGGAGGTGGAATTGTTGCAATTGTTCCTCAAAAAATGGCAATTTGTGTTTATTCTCCAAAATTAAATGCCCAAGGTAATTCACTAATTGGAACAAAAGCTTTAGAGTTATTTACAACTAAAACAGGGTTATCAATTTTTTAACTCTCTTTTTTGTATAATCTATAAAATATTAAATTTAGGATTTTAAACAATGAGTGCATTAGAAATAGCAGATATTATTGGAGTAATTTGTTTTGCACTAAGTGGTTTTTTAATTGCAGTTCACTATAAACTAGATATTTTAGGTGTTTTTATTTCTTCATTTCTAACAGCTTTGGGTGGTGGAATGATTAGAGATGTATTGGCTGATAAAACTCCTTATGTTTTTTCAAGCAATCTTCCTGTTATATTAGTTGTTGCTACAGTAGTTATAGCCCTACTTTTTAAACTGCATAAAATTGATGATTTAGAAGGGAAAACTACTTTTATAATCTCAGATGCAATAGGTTTAGTATCCTTTTCAATTACAGGTTCAATTGTAGCCATTCAAAATGAATTTAATTTTTTAGGTGTTTTAATTCTAGCTTTTCTAACAGCCGTTGGAGGTGGGACAATAAGAGATATTTTAATAAACAGAGTTCCTTCTATTTTAGTTTCAGAGTTTTATGCAACTGTTGCTTTAATTATCGCTTCAGCAATGTTTGTATTAGAAATATTTGAATTAAGAAATATATTTTCTATAATGATCTTATTTATATGTGGAGTAATTTTAAGACTTCTTGCTTATTATAAAAAATGGCATCTCCCAACTTTATCTAAAGAATAAAATTTATCTTCTTAACCTTTCGTTTACTATTTATAGGTAAAATCACACAATTTTTAAAACAAAAGGAAAAAAATGATAAAAAAATTTCTGTTTACAGTATTTTTAGGATTAAGTGCATTTGCAAACTCATTAACAGTAGGAAGTAATCTTCCAACACTAACAGTAAAAGATCAATTTGAAAAAGAATTTACAATTGATGCAAAAATAAAAACTATAATTTTTTCAGCTACAAAAGATGAAAGTGCAACTATAAAAGATTTTTTAGTTACAAAAGATAAAAATTATTTAACTACAAATAACATAGCTTATGTTGCAGATATTACAGGAATGCCAAGTTTGATTTCTAAATTTTTTGCTTTACCAAAAATGAAAGATTATAGTTTTTCTATTCTTTTAATTGATGAAGATAATAAAGCTTTATTTCCAGTTGAACAAGACAAAATTACTATTATTACTTTAGATAATTCAAAAATTACAGATATTAAATTTATTAAAACTACTGAAGATTTAGCAGCTACTTTTAAATAAAAACTTAACTACTAGCTTTTTGCTAGTAGTTTTTCAAATGCCTCAATAATAGCTTCTTTTTCAAGTTCTTTTATTCTATTTTCTAAACTATCAACAGTTTCATTAAGAGTAATTTCAAGCTCTTTTGTAAGAATTATTTCGCCATCATCATAAACTTCATTTATATAATGAATTGTAACACCCGATTTTTTTTCACCATTATTTATAATAGCTTCATGTACAAATCTTCCATACATTCCAATCCCTCCATAAATTGATGGTAGTAATGCTGGGTGAGTATTTATTATTTTATTTGGAAATGTGCTTAAAAGACTTGATTCAATTTTTTTCATATAACCTGATAAAAATATATAATCACAATCAAAATCTTTTAGTAATCTTGCACATTTATCATCAATATTTTGACCAGGATATCTTTTATCATTTATTATAAAATTTGGAATATCAAATGATTCTGCTTTTTCTAAAACTCCTGCATTTGTGTTATTTGAAATAACAACAACTACTTTTGCATCAAGTTTTTTTTCATTTATAGCTTTTTGAATAGTTTCAAATCCACTACCATTATATGAAGCTAATATTCCTATTCTTTTCCCTGTGAACGTGATTTCACTTTCTTTTATCATTATTTATCCTAATTTTTTTGAAGGAGCGATTATATCTATTTTAAAATTAGTTTACAATCTGTGAGCGTGTGTTAAAGCAATCGCAATAGCATCTGTTATATCAAGTGGTTTTATCTCTTTTTTAATCCCTAAGAGTCTTTTAACCATGAAGGCTACTTGTTCTTTTGTAGATTTTCCATTTCCCGTTACTGCTTTTTTTACTTGAAGAGGAGTATATTCTGCAAAATTTCCAAATTTTTGTAAAATCTTTAAAGAAATTGCACCTCTAAATTGAGCTAATTTAATAACTGTTTTTGGATTAAATGCATAAAACATATCTTCAATTGAAACTTCATCTATTTCATGTTTTGAAAAAATCAAATCAAAACCTTCTGTCATCTCTACAATTTGCTCTTGTAATATTTTTGTTTTTATTTTTATTAGCCCTGCTTCTATAAGTTTTATTGTACTTCCATTTTTTTCTACAATGGCATATCCACAGTTTCTAGTCCCTGGGTCAATTCCTAATATTTTCACCTTTTCACTCTTTCCATTCTATTTTTATTCACATAGGCCTATAGCCTATATAATGGTATTATTTTGATAAATTCTTTCTTAAATGAATAAAACTATTCACAAGTTATTCACCATGTGTATAACTTTTTTTTTGTAGCTAAATTTAGCTTGTTATTATCACTTTGAAGCTATTTCATAAAAAATTTAGATATAATAATTACTAATTACGATTAAAGAGTTTACAAATAAATGACAAATAAAGATTTTCTTACAATTATCCAAAAAGAAGCAACAAAAACTGACTATGAGAGATACTTAAAGCAGTTAAATTATAAAAAAATTTCTTCTGATGAAAAAATAGCAATATTTGAAGTAAACAATAAATATATTGCATCTTGGATAAAAAGCAAATTTACAGGATTAATACAACATTGTTTCGAAATTTTTGATGGCTCAAAACCATCTATTGAAATAAAACTTGCTGGTGAAAAAAAATCTAAAAAAGAGATTTTAAAAGAACAAGTTCAAAATGAAACAGCTGAAAGTACAATATTAAATCCTTCTTATACTTTTGATTCATTTATAGTAGGACCATCCAATCAAATGGCTTATAATGCCTCACTTGCCGTTTCAAACAAACCTGGAATTCAATATAATCCATTATTTATTTATGGTGGAACTGGACTTGGAAAAACTCACCTTTTACAAGCTGTTGGAAATCATGCAATTGAAAAAGGAAATACTGTTATTTATGTAACAATTGAACAGTTTATGAATGATTTTACTTTTTCAATAAAAAATAAAAATATGGAACATTTTAGAAATAAATATAGAAAGTGTGACGTTTTATTAATCGATGATATTCAATTTTTAAGCGGAAAAGAGCAAACTCAAGAAGAATTTTTTCACACTTTCAATGAATTACATAATGCAAAAAAACAAATAGTAATGACAAGTGATAGACTTCCTTCACAAATTGCTGGACTTGTTGATAGATTAAAATCAAGATTCGAATGGGGATTAACAGCTGATGTTCAAATTCCAGGACTTGAAACAAAAATTGCAATTATTGAAAAAAAATCTGAATTAAATGGAATTTCATTAAGTAGAGAAATAGTAAATTTCATTGCAACTACCCTTGATAACTCAATTAGAGAAATAGAAGGTGTTTTAATTAGAATAAATGCAAGTGCTTCTTTATTAAATCAAGAAATAAATCTTCCAATGGTTCAAAACCTATTAAAAGAGCAAATTAAAGAAACAAAAGAGAATATAAAATTACCTGATGTTATAAATATTGTTGCAAATCAACTAAATATTAAACCAAGTGATATAAAATCTAAAAAAAGAACAGCAACTGTTGCAAATGCTAGAAGAGTTGTTATATATCTTACAAGAGAATTAACACATAATTCAATGCCTGATATTGCAAAGTTCTTAGGAATGAAAGACCACAGTTCAATTTCACACAATATTAAAAAAGCAAATGAACTAATCGAAAAAGATGAAAACTTTAAATTAATTATTGAAAATTTAAAGAATAAAATCATAAATAAGGAGTGGTAAAATCTTTAGAACAAAATAAGTTTTAAAGACTTATGTGAAAAGATGTGAATACAATGACAATTTTAATCACTGGGTCAAAGTCCGACTCCACAGTGTTTTAAAAGGTATTTTCATCTTTTCACATAGACTACTACTTCCACTAATAAAATAAAAATATAGGAGAAAGAAAATGAGGTTTGTAATCACAAAAAATGTTATTGAAAATGTAATAGCTTCAATGCAACCTTTTTTAGAAAAAAAAGATTCTAGTGCAATCACTTCACATATATATTTAGAAATAAATGAAACAAAATTAATCATAAAAGCTACTGACTATGAAATTGGTTTAGAATCACAAATTGATAATATAACTGATATGATAGATGGAAAAGCAACTGTTAATGGTTCTAATTTATTAGGTATTATTAAAAGATTAAAAAATGAAGAAATTATAATAGAAGCTTCAAATAATAATCTAGTTATAAAACAAAACAAATCAACTTTTAAATTACCTACTTATGATGCAAATGAATATCCATCATTAAACAAATCTCAAAATTTAAAAGAATTATCAATTTCAACTATTAATTTTATTAATTCTATTAGAAAAATTACACCTGCTATTGATAATAATAATCCTAAATTTGAATTAAATGGTGCATTATTAGATATTAAAAATCAAAAAATTAATTTTGTATCAACTGATACTAGAAGATTAGCAGTTGCTTATTTACAAAATATTACAAATGAAGAAGCTCAATTTATTATTCCTAAAAAAGCAATAATAGAAATTCAAAAACTATTTTTAGACGATGCTAAAATATATTTTGATGATACTAATCTTGTAATTTCAAATACAACTACTAAATTTTTTACAAAACTTATAAATGGAAAATTCCCTGATTATGAAAGAATCATTCCTAATACTTTAAAATATAATTTTCCATTACCAAAAAATATGTTAGTAGAATCTATTAAATTAGTTACTTCATTATTTTCAAATATAAAAATTACTTTTAATTCAACTTCAATTATTTTTGAATCATTAGATGAAGATAGTGAATCTAAAACTCAAATTGATATTGATTTAAATATTGAAAAAGAGTTTTATTTAGCAGTAAATGCTAAATATTTATTAGACTTTTTAAGTATGTCACATAATGAAAAAATCAAAATTGGTTTTAATGAATCTAATTTACCATTTTATTTAGAAGATGATAAATTTTTTACTATTGTAATGCCAATAGTTTTAGAAAAATAAAATAAATAATTTAATAAAAATAAGGAAATCTATAATGAGTGAACAAGAATACGGCGCTAGTAACATTAAAGTATTAAAGGGTCTTGAAGCTGTAAGAAAAAGACCAGGAATGTATATTGGTGATACAAATACAAATGGTTTACACCACTTAGTATATGAAGTTGTAGATAATTCTATTGATGAAGCAATGGCTGGTTATTGTAAAAATATTAAA
>JBGSBO010000073.1:0-9594 GCA_041730535.1 Minisyncoccia bacterium | reverse complement strand
GACTTCTTTGATTTTACTCATACGTATTCTCCTCATTATTTACACCTTTTTTAGGTGCATTATATTGAAGAATACTCTAAAACTTAACTCAAACTTATAGACGCATCATAAAGATTTCATGGCTCTCTTTCAGATGCGCACACTGGCCAAATCATTATGCGTCAGGTGGCCAAGTGTGAATGCGCGCGCTGGCCAAATTCTTTGCGTCCCAACAAGTTGCTCCATATTATTACACAGGATGGTATGAATCAGCATCTAAAATGCAGTTTATTATTAATATAAAGAATTACCTGCTGATTTAAAAGAGATTATGCTTGGCAGAAAATGAAAGCTGAATATCCAAATATTTAAGTTAAAACTTTCACTAAGCCAATTATGGATGAGATGAAAAAAGTAAGAGAGAGTGGACAAAAATGTCTGATTATTTATACTTGAAAGATAATTTATAATTTTAAAAAATAGAGAGAAATTTCTCTCTATTTTTTCTAGCTAGAATCCATTTGGATTAAAACCACCAAACTCATCACTAAAATCCATAGTTTGTATATTTGGATTTGTATATCCATTTTGAACTGAAATATTTTGTAATTGCATAATATCAGCTTTTGGATCTATATTTTGAGGACACACTATTGTACAAGCACTGCATAAAGTACAATCCCATATCCCATTTAATTGTATAGAATCGATTATATTTGCCCTGTGAGCCATTTTCTTGTCATTTACATATCTTAATGCTCTTGTTAGTGCGAAAGGACCTAGAAACTCTTTATTTACTTCATATACAGGACAAGAACTATAGCATGAATTACAAAGAATACAATTACTCTGTAAATCTATACTTTTTATATCTTTTTGAGTGATTTCGCACTCTTGGATTTCATCAATATAACTTTTTGCTTTTTTAATCAATAATGTTTCATGTGAAACATTAACGACTAAATCTTTTATAATTGTTGTGTTTTTTATAGCTTCAATTAAATCATTATCTTCGATATTTGTTTTACAAGCTAATTTTTCAACACCATTTACTCTTACTGCACATGAACCGCAAACACCACTTTTACATCCACATCTAAAGGTCAAAGAATTATCAGTTTTTATTTTCATCTCAAAAAGTGCTTTTAAAAGATTTTTATTTGAAACTTCAAAATTACTAATTTCATTTTGTGGATTTTTCTCTTTATTAAATCTTTTTATATTTAATTTCATAATAACTCCTCAAAACTAATTTTCATTAAATCATTGTTTTTTAAAATTAATGAACATTTTTCGAACTCTTTTTCAATATTTGGATAATCAACTCGATAATGACTTCCTCTACTCTCTTTTCGATTTATAGCACAAAGCGTAGCAATTTTTGAAACTTCTAAAGAGTTTTTAAACTCAATGAATTCAACAAGATTTCTATTAAATTCTTTTGATTTATCCCCTATTCCCATTTTTGGTAAATCTTTTGTTATTTCATCAATTTTATTTAATAAATTTTTCATTTTAGATTCACTTCTAAACAAACCTAAATCTTCAAATAGTAAATGACCTAGATAGTCTTTCTTTTGATAAAAACTTATTTTATTTGGTAAAGAATAAATATCTTCAATTAAACCTTTATCTTTCTCAAATTGCGTATTGTTTGATGAAATAAAATCATCCATAATTTGAGCTTCTTTTGATGCATTTATCCCTGCTACTTTACCAAAAGTAACTATTTCTAATAAAGAATTACCTCCTAATCTATTTGCACCATGAATAAAACTTTGAGCACATTCTCCACAAGCATAAAGATTTAATATATTTGTTTTACAGTTTATATCTGTTTTAATCCCGCCCATACTATAGTGAGCAGCAGGTGTAATTGCCAATAGTTCAGATTCAAGTTTTACATTTGAAAACTCTAAGGCTAGTGTTCTTTCTTGTGGCATAACTTCTTTTATTTTATCAAGTCCAAGATGTCTTAAATCAAGATAAACTTTATGATCTTTATTTATATACTCATAAATAGCCCTAGATACTTCATCTCTTGGCTTTAATTCATCAATAAATCTTTCCCCATCTTTATTTACTAAATACCCACCCTCACCTCTAGCACTTTCACTAATAAGTATATTTGAATTTTCCAGTGTAGTTGGATGAAATTGTATAAATTCCATGTTAGATAGTTCACATCCAGCATTATATGCCATAGCAATTCCATCAGCAGTATTAGAATAAGAATTAGTTGTATGATTTGCATATATTCCTGCATATCCACCAGTTGCAATTATTACAGTTTTTGCTAAAATTTGACATACTACTCCACTTTGTATATCTAAAGCAGTGATTCCTTTGCAGATATTATCTTCAACTATAATGTTTAAAACTAAATGCTCATTTTTAAACTCAATATTTTCTTTTATACATTGATCAAATAATGTATGTAAAATTTTTAAACCCGTATAATCACTTGAATAACAAGTTCTAATCTTTTTGGTTCCACCAAATTTTCTTTGAGCAATTTTATCATCTTTATCTCTATTAAAAGGAACTCCAATTGAATCAAGCCAATGAATAGTATCTTTGGCTCCTTTACACATTAAATTGATATTATCTTTATTAGAAAGCTTATGAGAGGCTTTATATGTATCTTCTACATGTATATCAACACTATCATCATCTTCATATAAAACTGCATTTATTCCACCTTGTGCTTGAACACTTTGTGAATGAGTCGGATATGTTTTTGATACAACTAAAACCCTTGCATTATTCTTTGAGGCATTTAATGCAGCTGTAAGTCCAGCTATTCCTGAGCCTATTATTAATACATCTATCATTTTAATCCCAAAACTCTTTTAGAGGTTCAATCTTATCATTCTTTGCACTATTTGAATCAAAAGAAAATTCTAGTTTGTCAATTTCATCAAGTGCATTTTGAAACTCCTCTTTCGGTATCTCTTCAATATTTTGTTTTTGATATTCAATATTTTCTTTTTTTATATTTTGATTTAAACTTTTCTCTTTTAGTTTAAGATAATCATTCATAATTTTTTCGTACTGATTAAAGTCCAAAAGTATTATTCCTGGTTTTCCATCTCTTAGAATAATTGCTTTTTCAATCTCATTTTTATTTAGTTTATCAAATATATTTTTGCTTTTTCTTACTAATTCAGTTGAAGAAAACATTTCATTTGATGTATATTGCAGTAAACCCATTTTTTACTCCTTTACATATTATAATGTGTATTATAACACAATATAAAATTTATTAAATATATTTTATTTAACAGTTTGTTTATATTGGCAATAAAGCTTATATTGCAGTACTTTTAAATAAAAAATCATTTTTATTTTAATTTAGGATATAACTATTTTATGATTTATAAAATACTTTAAGCTATAAGTTAGTGATATTAATTTGTTTTATATTTTAGATAAAGTGATTATCTAAAATTATCTATATATTGTATGCAAGTATTAATTTTATTATGTATTTAAGTTATATAAAATAACATCTAAAAATTAGATGTTATTTAGAGAAGATTTCTTCTGCCCATTCTGTTATGGGACCTCTTAGAACTTTTTGTAATTTAATTGCGAATATATTTACAAGGTTATTTTCATTTTTTGTTGATTTTAAAAGTGTAGTTAATGCATTTGTATATTTATTTACATAAAAGTTATCAATTTGCTTATTTGAGCCTAATACAACAACTTTACAACTGTTATCAATTCTTGACAAAACCATTTGCATTGTTTTGTTAGACATATTTTGAGCTTCATCAATTATAATAAATGCATTAGATAAAGTTCTTCCTCTCATTTCCCCTACCCACATAGTTCCAATTCCATAAGTAGTAATCATTTGTTCAATTCTTGATGTAACTTCACTATCTTCAAGTTCAAGGACTGCAAGTTCAGGAGTTTTTTTATTTCTTTTTCTTTTGTGTTCAGTTCTTATAATATAATCTAAACTATCCATTAAAGGATGATTGTATATTTTAAATTTTTCTTCAAGACCTGGAAGATATCCAACATCTTCACCTTTATCAAGTGATTCAATAGAATTTCTTATATAAATGATTTTTTGAAAATGTTTTTGACGCACTAGTTTTAATGCTCCACTAAGTGCTAATAGTGTTTTTCCTGACCCTGCTTTTGCTTCTACAATCAAAACATTATAAAAGTGATGTAATATTGCATCTGAGAAAAATAATTGCTCCTTATTCAAAGGAGTAATTATTTGATCTCTTATTTCATCTTCATCTAAAACTCTGATTCTTTTATTTTGAATATTTGCAAGAACTATTTGATCTGATGATTGTACTTTAAAGCAATAAGAGAAGTTAAAAGGTTTATATTCTTTATCAAATTTTATTATCTCTTGATTATCTAAGAATTCTAAATTACTAAATTTGATTTCTATTTCCTTCATAAACTCAAAATCAAACTTATCTTTATCTTTACCAACAAGTGCATCTGTTTTTATATCCAATGATATAGCTCTTGTTCGTGCCATTATATCAAGAGATAAAAACTCAACTTCATTTTTATAATAAGTGTTTGCAAATGATGCTATTTCTAATATCTTTCTATCGTTGATGATATTTGGTGATACATTCTTTATATTTACTTGATACTCTTCTTTTGAGATAATATCAATTATTGTATTTTTATTATTGTCTATTTTTAATCTAATAATTTTATATAAATCTTTTTTCTTTGATTCTAAAATAATAGAGTTTTCAAGTATTCTAGCAAACTCTCTTGCTTGGAAATTTATCTCTTCAAAACCACTCTTTTTAGTATCTATTTCATCTAAAACAGTTTCAGGAAGAATAATTAGATTCTTTCCTTCTTGGGATAATTTATATATATTAGTAGCATCTTCCAGTAGTATATTTGTATCTAAAACATAATATTTTTCAAAATTCATGATAACTTCTTTTCTTTTTGTTTATAAACTTTATATACAATAAATGAACCTATTACTAATGTTATTATTGTGAATAACAATGAAAAAGTTTTTGTAATGACATATGCTACAATAAATAATGATAATATCGTAGGTATTTCATTATATGCTCTAAAGAAATTTCCACTTCTTTCATAATCATCTTTTTCTAATTTTTTTCTATAATATCCTAAAGAAAATGAATATATTACAAGTAAAAAAGCAAAAAATAGTTTTGCATACATCCAAGCACCCGATTCATTTGACAATAAATATGGATTTAAATAAAGCATTATTGCTCCACTTATTATTGTTGCCCACATAGCAGGTACACCAATATATTTATACATTTTAAGTTCTTGAATTTTGACTACATTAACAAACTCTTTTATATTTTGATATTCTGTATGATATACGTAAAGTCTTGGTTGATAAAAAAGCATTGCCATCCAAGACATCATAGCCATAATATGAAAAGTCAGTATCCAAGTGTAATATTCCATTTTAGTCCTTACTATTGTTTTTTATTTTAATTAACCATTCATTTAAAGTCTTTTCGAATCCAATATTTGAATTCTCATAAAGTTTTAAGTCCTCTTTTAAGTATTCTTGTTCAATATATCCACCATAATTATGGGGGTATAAATAGCCTATATGCTGTGAATCTAAATGTTTTGGTATATCTAGTATCTTACCTGCTTTTATCTCTTCTAGTGCTTTATTTACAGCTTTATATGCGCTGTTTGATTTTGGACTTGATGCTAGATAAATTGTGCACTGAGAAAGTATGATTCTTGATTCAGGGTATCCAATTTTATTACAAGCAATCATTGTATTAACTGCAAGATTTAAAGCATTTGGATTTGCATTTCCAATATCTTCACTTGCAAATATTACTAATCTTCTTGTTATAAAATCAACACTTTCTCCACCATTTATCAATCTACTCATATAATAAAGTGCAGCATCAATATTTGAACCTCGTAAAGACTTTATCATGGCACTTGCTAAATCATAGTGTGTATCTGAAGATGAAACTCCATCCCCTATTACATTCTCTCTTAACTCTCTTAATAAACTCACATCAATATCTTTAGATACTTTATATGAAAAATTAAGAAGTGTAAGCATAGCTCTAGCATCTCCTGAACTTGATGTAATCAAGTACTCTAAAGCATCCTCTTCTATATTTATATCAATATCTTTTAAAGCAATATCAAGAATTTTATTCATCTCTTCTTTAGTAAATGCTTTAAATTCATATAAAAATGATCTTGAACGAATAGCTGAAGTTAAAGTAAAAAAAGGATTTTCTGTACTTGCTCCTATGATTATTGCATCATAATTTTCCATAACTGGAAGAAGTACTTCTTGTTGATTTTTTGATAAACGATGAACTTCATCAATAAAGACTAAAGGCTTAATTAAAGAATTTTTATATTTGTCAAATACTTTACGTAAATCTTCGATTTTGATACTTGTTGCATTAAAATAAAAATAGTCTGTATTTATCTCACGTGCTATAATTTTTGCTAAGGTAGTTTTGCCAGTTCCTGGTTTTCCATAAAAAAATAAGTGTGGGATATCTTTTTTTTTGATTAGTTTATATAGTGCTTTATCTTTTGCGATAATGTGAGATTGACCAACAAAATTATCTAGATTTGTTGGTCTTAACTTATTAGATAGATCTATCATCTTCATTCATAAAGATTCTAAGATTTTTGTATTCCTCTTTAGTTAAATATCTTGTTTTTCCAGTTGGTAAATTATTTAAAGAAATTCCCCCGTACTCTAATCTTTTTAGATCAAGCACATCAAGTCCAAAGTGAGCAAAAAATCTTCTTAATTCTCTATTTTTACCCTCAGAAATAACTACTTTAATTTTAGAAAATTTTTCACCATTAGTTTGAATATCATATGCTAAAAATGGTGAAAATGTCATTGATTTAATTTTACTTGTTTTAAATGCTCCAGATGTTGCATCTTCAATTTCTAAACCATGTTGCATAGCTTCTTCAACAGGTTTTGTAATTACTCCATTTACTTTAATCTTATAAACTCTTTCTAAATCAGAGTGCATTAAAGCATCTACAATATTTACACTATCAGATAAAAGTAATAAACCTTCACTTGCATAGTCAAGTCTTCCAACACTTAAAAAGTGTTTGTATTTGTGATCTAATGAATCATAAATAGTACGTCTACCTTGAGGGTCTTTTTTAGAAACTATTTCACCTTTTGGTTTGTTATATACAATTACTGTAGAAATTTTATTTTTATCTTCTTTTATTTTTTTTCTACCAATTTCAACTTCGTCATTATTTGAAACTTTAGTAGCAAGATTTGTTACAACTTTACCGTTAACTTTTACTTTACCCTCTTCTATTAGCTTATCAGCTTCTCTTCTTGAGTAATTACTATTGTGAGATAAAAATTTATTTAATCTTACTAACTCTTCTTGAACTTGTTCGTCTCTTTTTTTCATTTTATACCAGCTTCTATTAAATCATGAATATGTAATACACCAACTAACTTATCATTTTCATCAGTTACAATTAGTAGTTGAATTTTGTAATCTTCTATTACTTGTAGTGCATCACTCGCTAAAAGCTCTTTATTTTTTAATCTTTTTGGATTCATAGTAGCAATATCTTCTACTTTACAATCCATTGAAAAATTACCATTCATTAAAGCTCTTCTTAAATCCCCATCACTTAAAAGTGCAATTACTTTATCTTCTTCATCTGTAATTATAACACTTCCAAGTCTTCCCTCACTCATTACTAAAATGGCATCTTTTAATTTAGTTTCACGTGAAACTACAGGAAGATTTTCTTTTCGTAATAAATCATCAACTTTAACAAAAAGTTTTTTACCTAAACTTCCACCTGGGTGAAATGAAGCAAAATCCTCTTTTTTAAAATCTCTTTTTTTCATTAAACAAACTGCTATTGCATCACCCATCGCCATTGTTAAAGTTGTAGATGACATAGGTGCCGCATCAAGGGGACAACCTTCTTTTTCTACATTTATATTTATAAAAACATCCGCATATTTAGCAAGTGTTGAGTTTTCATTTCGAGCCATTGCAATTAAAGGAATATTAAATCTCTTTAAGTGAGGAAGAATTTGAACAAGTTCCTCACTCTCTCCACTATAAGAAATTCCAAGTACAATGTCACCTTTACTAATCATTCCTAAATCACCATGCATAGCTTCTGTAGGATGAAGAAAAAATGAGCTTGTTCCTGTACTTGCTAATGTTGCTGCAATTTTTGCTCCAACAAGTCCTGATTTCCCAACACCTGTAATGATTAATTTACCTTTTGAACTCATAATTAAATCAATTGCTTTTTCAATATCAAAAGAAATATTACTAGCTGCTTTTTCAAGCTCTTTTGCTTCTGTTAATAAAACATCTTTAACTATTTGTTTAAAATCCATATATTTTTCCTTACTGAACAAATATTGTAGGTACAATCATTGGGTATTTTTTATATTTTCTTGTACAATGTTTTCTTACAACTTTTCTTAATTCATCTTCTAAAATTCTATTGTTTTTTAGAATTCCAGGTTTAATGTTTTCTAAGAAAATTGTTAATAAATCTTCAATTTCTTTTGCAAAGAATTTATCTTGTTTATCAGGAACTAATCCAAATGAAGTAACTTTTGGTTTTTGAGCCATTGTTCTATCATTTTCGTTAATTTGAGCAACAATCATAACAACACCCTCATTAGCCATTGTTTGTCTATCTAAAATAACGTCATCTGAAATTTTATGATTTAATTGATTATCAATATAAACTTTTCCAGTTTTAACTGTTTTTACTTTTTTAAGATATTTAGGACTTACTTCGATTTGTTCACCATCACTCATGATATAAACATTTCGCTCTAGTACGCCACAATCAATACCTGTTTGACCATGTTTTAATGCATGATTATATTCACCATGCACTGGTAAAAAGAATTTAGGTTTAACAAGTCTTAACATTAATTTTTGCTCTTCTTGAGATGCGTGTCCTGATACGTGAATATCACTATATTCTTGGTAAGCAACTTTAGCTCCAGCTTTTAATAAGTGATTAATAATTCCAGATACACTTCCCTCATTTCCAGGAATTGCTTTTGCTGAAAGGATTATTAAGTCATCAGGTTTAATCTTAATATGTCTGTGCTCATGAATTGCCATTCTATAAAGTGCTGACATTGATTCACCTTGTGAACCAGTTGTAACTATTAGAATTTCATTGTCATTATATTTGTTTATTTCATGTGCTTCTATAAATTGATCTTTAGGAAATTTAATATAACCAAGAGTCATTGCTAGATCTAGATTTTTTTCCATTGATCTACCAATAACACAAATTTTTCTTCCAAATGTTATTGCTCTTTCAATTGCTTGTGCAACCCTATGAATATTTGAAGAAAAAGTTGACATAAGTACTCTACCTTTTGCTCCTGCAAATAATCTGTCAAAAGTTGGACCAACAGTTTTTTCAGTTCTTGTAAAACCTGCTGAATGAGAGTTTGTTGAATCTGATGTTAAAACTAAAACACCTTTTTCACCATAATGAGCAAGTCTATGTAAATCTGTTGGTAATCCATCGTATGGAGTATGGTCGATTTTAAAGTCACCTGTATGAATCATTGTTCCAGCTTCT
>JBGSBO010000072.1:0-9847 GCA_041730535.1 Minisyncoccia bacterium | reverse complement strand
AGAACTATTCATAGTTTTGATCCTTGTATTGCTTGTGCTGTACATATTATTGATACAAATGGTAAAGAATTAGGTGTTTATAAAGTAGATCCAATTGGAGGAACAAGCCGTGCCTAACATTAAAGAGGTTAAAAGAATGACAGGAACTATGAGAATCATACATTGGCTAAATGCCATTTGTATGGTAGTTGCTGTTATAACCGGTTTATATATAGGTCATCCTTATTATCAGTCATTTATTGCTGATCCTGCTGTGGATAAGTATGTAATGGCTTGGAATAGATGGGGGCATTTTATGGTGGCAATTATTTTTGATGTAACTGCTGTACTAATTGGTTATTTATATTTCTTTTCAAGATTTGAAAAACCATATAAAAAACTAATACCAACTATAAAAAATATAGTTGAGTTTTGGGAAGTATTTTTAAATTTAATTACTTTTAATAGAAGAAAGAATTTTGATTCATCTCATAGTGATTCTTATAACATTGTATTCTTTACAATTTTCCATCTATTATTGGTATTTATGCTATTTACAGGACTTCAACTGTATGTTCATGGATTAGCTTCAGGGGAAAGTTCAATAGGAACTTGGTGGCCAGCTATGCTTCATTTGGTTACGGATTGGACTCTTCAAGTTTTTGGTGGAAATATGGGGGTTAGAATTGCTCATCATATCTCAATGTATTTAATTTTAGTTTGGGTTATGTGCCATGTTTATTACCAAATTTGGAGAACAATATTCTGGAAAGAAGGGGATATTGCTATCGTTATTGGTGGAAGTAAATTTGTAAAAGAAGAAGATAAAAAATAGATTATAAAAAGGGGTTTTTACCCCTTTTATTTTAGGAGTTATTATGAAAAAAAGAAATATTGTAATTGGTGTTGGAAATATGCTTTTTAAAGACGAAGGTATTGGTATTTATGCCAGTGAATATATTAAACAAAATTACAAATTTGATGATGAAACTTTAGAAATAATTGACGGTGGAACATTGGGATTTAAACTAATGACATATTTTCAAGAGTATGACAATGTTATTATTTTAGATACTGTTTCTATTGAAGATACTGTGGGTGAAATATATAGACTTCCTTCTGAGGTTTTATTAGACCTTGGAAATTATAGAAAAACAGCCCATGAAGTTGAGATTGTGGAGATGTTAGAGATAGTTTCTGTTTTGGATTCTCATGCAAATGTTACAATTATTGGAATAATTCCTGAAGATATTATAAGTGTGGGAATTGGTCTTACAAAAACTATGGAAAATAGATTTGAAGAGTTTATTTTAAATGGATTAAAAGAAATAGAAAGCTTAGGAATAAAAGCTACTAAGATAAATAATATCTTGATTCCTGATATTGTAAAAAGTATGATAGGTAGTTACAATGGTGAACATTTAACAAGAATTCCAAATGAAGAAGATTTTACACATGCAATTAATTTATAAAATAGAGTTTAACTCAACAAATTTATATTTCAAATATATAATAGAAGATTTAATAAAAGAAGCCACAGTTAATGCCACTTGCAAACAGTATAAAGGATTTATTCTAATTATTTTAGAAGAAACAGCTCAAGCTATTGAAACTTTTTTTGCTTTATTGGAAAAAAAGCTTCCAGTTTCTATTTTTATAGGAAAATCATATGTTGTTGAAAGTTTTGATGAAAGTTTAGAAGAGATAAAAGATTTTGAAATAAAACAAAACTTATCACTTCTTACAAATGATGCAATTAAAGAGATAATTCAAAATAATCAAATAGATTTTTTAAATGATATTGTAAAGATTTCAAAGGGCGGAATTTCAAGATTTGAAACACATAATGGTCTAAAAGACTATTTTTTAGCAAATAAAAAAATAAGAGAAGAGTTTGAAAATAAAGGTTATGAAGTAAAGCTCTTGATTACAGATATATCTAAAGTGGAAGATGTTTTTGATATAAATATTAAAGATTTTCAGCTTTTATGCTCAATTGAACGGCCTTTAGTGAAGTTGAAATTTAAAATATTAAAAAATGCAGATAAAGAATTCTCTTCATCAAACTTTATTTATGCAAAAATATCTGATGATAAAGAAACAGTATTATTTGCCCAAGCTTTAAAACAAAATGGAATAAATCATCTTTTATATGTAAATGATGAGGTTTATCAAGATGGTTTAAAAATAACATATATAAAAGAACAAAATTTGATAATTCATGGAGATAAAGGCCTTTTTCCTAAATATGATTTTATTTCAAATAAAAAATATAACTCTTCAAAAGAGTATTTTGATGATAATGGTGGAGTTTATAAAGCAATTTTGGCTCAAGTTTCAAAAAGAATAATTCCTACTGTTGGAGTTTATTTTTCTCAAAATAGTACAGATAGTTCAATTTGCATAAATATCCCTACAAAAGGCTTAAAACAGATAATAACGATTCCAAATATTCATAATAGTATTAAGAATTGTTTTGAAGAGATTTCAGAGCTTGATGAACATTGTTTAAGGCTTATTACAAATTATTCAAAGAAATTTCCAAAGGTTTTAGAAGGTGAAGTTCTTCAAAATACCAATGGATTTGAATCAATCATAAATATGTGTGCAAAAGTTTTAGGAATAAATAGCTCAAAAGAATTCGAAGATATGGCCCTTAATACAAGTATGACAAGTGGAATTCAAATAGATATGAAACTTGTAAACCTTGATGGAATTAATTATTTAGATTATAGAAAAGTTGTTCAATCTATAATGGCTTATAAAATGGCTGATGTTGATAATATAACATTAATTTATTCTTTTTATGAAAGTTTGAGTGAGTTTATTTGTAATTATGTAAATGAAATTGCCAAAGAAATAAATGTAAAAGATATTGTTTTATGTGGAAATATGTTCGCAAATTCTATATTATTTACAAAAACAAATAAAACACTAAGTAAAACATATAATATTATTTTGCCAAAAGAGTATCCTTTAGATTATTAAAAATCTTATACTATAATGTTAATTGAAACAATTCTTATAGTAATAGAGATAAATTAAAAAATGATCACAATAAAAATTCAAATTGAAGGAATAGTACAAGGGGTTGGATTCAGACCTTTTGTCTATACTTTAGCTTTAAAGCATAAAATAAATGGCTGGGTTAATAATGACGATAGGGGAGTAAATATTTTACTTTATGCCGGCGAAAAAAAGTGTCAAGATTTTATAAAAGAACTTCAAATAAATCCTCCACCTTTATCAAAAATAAACTCAATAAATATAGAAAAAATAACTAAAATAAAAGAGTATAAAAGCTTTGAAATAATACAAAGTACAAACTCAAATAATAAGTCTACTATTATCTCACCTGATATGTCTATTTGTGATGATTGTATTGAAGATATCAATAATATTAATAACAATAGATACAATTATAGTTTAACAAATTGTACAAATTGTGGCCCTAGATATTCTATTATTAAAACAGTACCTTATGATAGAATAAATACCTCTATGAATAGCTTTATATTATGTGTTAACTGTAGTAAAGAGTATAACAATCCAACAAATAGAAGATACCATGCACAACCTGTTTCTTGTGAAGTTTGTGGTCCTAATGTATTTTTGTATAATAAATATAATGAGGTTTTAGAATTCAACATAAATGCCATAGAAAAAGCAGCAGATTTAATCAATAAAGGCTTTATATTAGCTATAAAAGGAATGGGAGGTTTTCATCTAGTTTGTGATGCATCAAATGATAAAGTTGTATCAGAATTAAGGACAAATAAGAATAGACCAAACAAACCATATGCAGTTATGTTTATTGATATTAATAGTATTAAGAAATATACAAATATAAATAATAAAGAAGAAGAAACTTTGTGTTCAAAAGAAAAACCAATAGTACTTGTAAGCAAAAAAGAAGATTTTTCTTTATCAAAATTAATCGCACCTGATATTAATCAAATAGGATGTTTTATTGCTTATACACCACTACACCATTTACTCTTTAGATATCTTAAAAACCCTATAATAGCTACAAGTGCAAATTTAAAGGATGAACCAATAATCACATCTAAAGATGAGGTTTTAAACAAACTATCTTTAGTTGTTGACTATATTCTTGATTTTAATAGAGATATTGTTAATGCATGTGATGATTCAGTTATACAAATTGTAGAGAATTATAATATAAAGCTTCGAAATGCTAGAGGATATGCTCCTACATCTTTGAAACTTGAAAAATCAACTAATAAAAAGATTTTAGCTTTAGGTGCAAATCAAAAATCTACTATATCTTTGGCTTTTGAAAATAATTTAATTTTATCACCTCATATTGGTGATTTAGATTCCATAGAATCTATTGAATATTTTGAAAGAACTATAAATACATTTAAAAGATTTTATGACTTTGAACCTGATATTATTGTTTGTGATAAACATCCAAATTATGAGTCAACGAAGTTTGCATTTAAACTAAAAGAAAAAAATCCAAACATAGAATTAATTCAAATTCAACATCATTATGCTCATATTCTTTCAAGTATGGCTGAATATAATCTTGATAAAGATGTTTTAGGAATTGCTTTTGATGGAACAGGTTATGGTGATGATGGGAATATTTGGGGTGGAGAAGTTTTTATTGCTAATACAAAAGAGTACAAAAGAGTAAATCATATTAACTATTTTAGACTATTAGGTGGTGAAACTGCTGTAAAAGAGCCAAAAAGAGTGGCTTTGAGTTTATTATTTGATAATTTTACATTAGAAGATATATTAGCTATGAATATAAAATGTGTAAAAGCTTTTAAACCCAATGAAATCAAAATGCTTCACACAATGTGGCAAAAAGCTTTAAACTCACCACTTACAAGCTCTGTAGGACGTTTATTTGATGCTATTGCATCATTTGCTGATATTTTGCATACTCAATCTTACGAAGGTGAAACAGGCTTACAAATAGAGCAAAATTATGATGCTTTGATAACTGAGTTTTACAGCTATAAAATCACTAATGAAAAAATAGATTTAAGTCCTATGATAAAAGAAATAATTTTTGATTCCAATAAAAAATTAATCTGCTCAAAGTTTATAAATACACTGGTTCAAATCATTTTAGAACTAGCTAATATTTATGAAAATTTACCAGTAGTTTTAAGTGGAGGAGTTTTTCAAAATAAAATTTTATTACAAATTTTAATAGTAAAATTCCAAAAGCAGGGTAGGGAGTTTTACTTCTCAAAAGATATTCCACTTAATGATGGTGGAATAAGTGTAGGGCAAATTTACTATAAAATCTAAATAAATAAAATAAAGTTTAAAAACTTCTTTATATTAAATAATTTAAATTATACAAAATATAAATAATAAACAATCTATAAGAGATAATTAATTTGTAGTAAAAATATTCTATATAGCCTATATATAAGCTTTTTTTGAAAAAATAATTTTTTATAAAAATACTATAAAATTATATAAAATATTTTTTATTAAATAAAGAATAAAACATAACAATATGTATATTTATTAATTATATTAAAAAATATACATATAAAAACTGAATTATATTCTTATAATATATAATATGCTAAAATAAATAAAAAAACAGGAATGATTTATGATAAGAACAACAAGTGAAATATCAAATGAAAATGGATATAAAAGATATAATTTATTTGAAATTCATGAAGATTTAGAATTAATAATAGCAGATGATTATTTATTGTATTCTTCAAAAGATTTTAAAAAAGAGTCTTATTGTGAGTTAATGTATAAGAAAAATTTCTATGATAAATATGATGAAAATACATATAAAGAAGCTTATGAAAGATACATAAATAATGAAAAATTCAAAGAAAAAGCGAAGTTTATTTATAGTGTTATTGATTATGATAAATATGTAAAATTTGTTGAAACTAATGAAACTATTGAAAATCCAAATGAATTGATAATTTCTTATAGTGTTGTTGATAGTGATGGGGTTAAAGTAAATATTTATAATATTGGTATTTCTGATATTTCTTTTGTATTTTAGATTTTTAATAAAAGATTAAATTCAATTCAAAATTTTATAAAAAAGAATTTATTTTTGCTAAAATCTAACGCATAATTAAAATAAACTCAAAATGGAGGTTTTTATGACTCATCATATTTCTGATATAAATTCTGTTTGTACTTATTGTGGTACGGGATGTGATATAACTGCGCAAGTTGAAGATAATAAGATTCTAAAAATTTATGCTCAAAATGATGGATATGTATCACAAGGTAAGCTTTGTATCAAAGGTGCTCAAGGTTATGGTTTTCTTGAAGCACCTGATAGAATAAGAAATGCAAGGGTTAAAAAATCTTTTATTCAAAATAATCTTGACTCTCTTCCTCGAGAATTAAAATCTAGAATTAAAACATTAAAAGAGTTTGATGAGTCTTATTTAGAAGTTCCCTATGAGTTTGCAACTTCAATTGCAGCATGGAAATTAATTGATATTAAGCAAAAGTATGGAAGACACGCTTTTTGTGGAATGGGAGGAGCTAGAACTTCATGTGAGAGTTCATATATATTCCAAAAGTTTGTAAGAGAGGCTATGGATTCACCCCATGTTGATAACTGTGCCAGAGTTTGCCATTCACCCTCACTAAAAGGAATGAGAACAACTATTGGTGAGGGAGCTGCTACAAATCCTTTTGATGATATTTTTAAAACTGAAAATATCATTGTAATGGGTTCAAACACAACAGAAGCCCATCCAATAGTATCAAATAGAATGATAAAAGCTGTTAGAGATAAAATAGCCACATTAACAGTAATTGATGTTAGACAAATCCAACTTTCAAAATTTGGTGAGCAATTAATCATCCCTTATGAAGCAAATCTTTTAGTTTTAAATATGATGGCTTATGTAATTTTAAATGAAAAACTTTATGATGAAGAGTTTATAAATGCTAGATGTACAGGTTTTGAAGAGTATAAAGAATCAATTTTAAATGACCCTTTTGCAAACCCTGATTATATGAAAAATATTACTGGATATGAAGCTTTAGTTGAGCAAATTCCACAAGTTGCAAGAACTTATGCAAGTAAAAAATCTATGTTTTTTTGGGGATTAGGAATAACAGAACATCTCGATGGAAGTTATGCTGTTATGGCTATTACACACTTAGCGATGATGACTGGAAATATTGGAAAAACTGGAACTGGACTTATGCCACTTCGAGGTCAAAACAATGTTCAAGGAGCTTGTGATACAGGTAATTTACCATATTTTGGACCTGATTATACAACTCCAAAAGAGATAGGTTTAATGACTCCACAACTAATAGATGAAATGATTGCCGGACGTGTAAAAGCTATGTATGTGATGGGTGAAGATATTGCTCATATTCATCCAAATCAAAATAAAGTTCATAAAGGTTTAGCGAATTTAGAATTGATAATTTCAAATGAACTTTTTATGAATGAAATCACAAAAATGGCAGATATTATCTTTGGTGTAAAATCAGCTTATGAAAAAACAGGTGTTTATGTAAATGCTATGAGAAGATTACATTTATCTCAACCACTTGTAGAGTGTGATATGCCTGATGATTGGGAAGTTTTAAGGGATATTGAAAATAAAATCAATGGTGATTTTGATTATAAAGATAGTGAAGATGTTTGGAATGAGACAAAAGAAGCTGTTGGAAGTAGATTTTCAGGTGCAACTTATCACAAGCTTTCTAAAAATAGAAATAGAGGGATGCAATGGCCTATTAAAAAAGAGGATACTCCTATTTTACATCTTACTGATTTTAGAACACCGGATGGTAAAGGAAAATTTGTTTATCATCAATATCAATTAAGAGAACAAGTTAA
The DNA here is from genome assembly GCA_041730535.1 of Minisyncoccia bacterium. Classification (GTDB taxonomy): domain Bacteria; phylum Campylobacterota; class Campylobacteria; order Campylobacterales; family Arcobacteraceae; genus Aliarcobacter. The sequence goes on along the minus strand of JBGSBO010000072.1, from coordinate 2,025 downwards.
AAAATTAGTAAATAAAGAAGAGTTTGCTAAAAATGAGTTTTATCTAACAACGGGAAGAACTATTGTTCAATACAATAACGCAGCTCAAACTCGAAGATGTGAGTCTTTAAACTCAAAATATGATAAAGATGTAGTTTTAGCTTCAATTGAAGATAAAGATAGAATTGGTTCTGAGCATATTATTATGAGAACTCAATATGGTGAAACAGCAATATTGCCCATTAAGTATGTAAAAACTATAAAACCAGGGACTTTATTTAGTACTTTTCATCATGCAAAATCTAAAATAAATTATATTTTTGGAGATGAAGCAGATGAGTTAATCATGACAGCAAGATTTAAATCTTTAAGAGTTGAATTAGAAGCTGTTTAAGACTATAATTTATAAAATTAATTTAAAAAAAGAAAAGGATAAATATGAACAAATATTGTAATAACTCAAATGTTTATGAATCAAACTGTATTCCAAAAACTGTAAATGCTTCAATTGCAGTTTTAACACCAAAAGAAGACAAAGATTTTATCGTTAGAAAAGTGACTCTTGCAATTGATGGTTCTATGCCAAATCATACAAATGAAATTCAACACCAACAATATGTTTTAAAAGGTGAAGCAAAAGTAATAGTTGGTGATGAAGAGTATCATGCCAAAGCAGGAGATTTTATTTATATTCCAGCTGGAGTAGCTCATAGATATGATGCTTGTTATGGTAGCAGTTATGAATTCTTATGTACGATTACAACTAAAGAAGATAAAATAACAATGTTATAAAATATACAGACTTATACTCTAAGTCTGTTTTATTTTTTACTCAAGTAATTTATTATAAAACTATCAAATCTCTTTTTTTATTACAATATAATTTCTTCAATAAAGAACAAAAATTTACTAATAACTAAATAACATAATTTTTCAAATTGAATTAAGTTTACAGAATGTACAATCAATGTAATAACAATTATAAATTGTAAATAAGGAGTACATTATGAATAAAAATAGAATCTTAGTTTTAAGTGACCTTAGAGAATTTACTGAGACAGTTGCACAAAAAGCTATATCATTTTCAAATAATTATGAAAAAGAAATTGATGTGCTTCATGTAGAAGATGAATCTTTTCTAAAATTTTTTAAAGAAAAAACAGAGTGTTCTTTAGATAAAAGTAAATCAATTTTAAGTGCTATTTATAAAGATAAAGCAAATATTTTTTGTAAATGTGGAAATTTTATTGAAATTGTAAAAGAACATATATTAAATAATAATATATCTTTAGTAATTGTAGGATTTAAAAGAGAAAAAACTTTTATAGAAGATATTTTTAATGGTTCTAATTTAAGTTCAATAATAAGAAAATTAAATATTCCTGTTTTAGTAATTAAAACAGAAGATGAACCTATTTATAAAAATATTTTAATTCCAACGGATTTATCAAAAGCATCAAGAAATAATATTAAGTATTTAATATCGATATTTCCAGAAGCAAATTTTCATATTGAACATTATTATAAAGCATTTTTTGAAGACAGAGTGAAATTATATGGTTTTGACGATGAAGAAGCACATGATTTTGTAGATTTTTATGCCCAAGAAGCAGAAGATGAATTAAATAAATTTATAGAAAAATTAGAACTTAATTCTGATATAAAAGTATTTACTAAAGCAAAAAAATATTTAGATATAAAAACGATGGTTGAAGAATCTATTGAGTATAAAACAATTGATTTATTAAGTCTTTCAGTTGGAACAAGTCTTAGTATTTTCTCTTTTGATTTACTAGAACATTCATCAAAAGATGTGATTATTTATAGAATTGATGAAGACAGCTTAGACTAAAAATTATTATATTGATATTCTTTTATAAGGTAAAAAAATAGTAGTTAAATAATTAACTCAACTTTCGCACATAAAACCAAGCTGTTTTTTAGTATAAAGCCTTAGCATATGGATAATTTGCTCTAAATCTTTATTTCTCTTGACAATTTGAGCAGATTTAATAAGTTGTTCCAGTATTTTAAGGAACATTTCCA
>JBGSBO010000071.1:0-10403 GCA_041730535.1 Minisyncoccia bacterium | reverse complement strand
TATATTTTCAGCTTTTAACTCAAAGATAGCTGTTTTATCTAACATTTTTGTATACATAGCTTTTTCATAAGCAATTTCTTCAAAACTATCTTCACTTTGAAATTTTTTCATTAAAGCATTTAAAACTTTTGCTTTTATATTACCATCTTCAATAAAACTAACTGTTCCTTCAAATAACACTGAAGCAAAAAATTGAGTTGCAGGACAAGCAGCCATTGTATCACTGAAAAATGAAGGAATAAAAGAATAAGGTTTTACCACTAAAAAAGAAGCATTAGGGTTTGATTTTATAGCTTCAATTTTTCGTCCCTCTTTTGCACCGTGAAAAAAAATTGAATTTTCAAATAATACAAAATTCAAAGCAACAACATAAGGTTTTCCATCACTTATTAGACTTAAACTTCCATATTCGCAAGATTCTAATATTTCATTTATACTATTTTCATCTTTTACTTCAAATTCACCTCTTCTCACTTTTACCTTCCTTATGTAGTTTGATATGCTTCTAAAATCTCTATTTTCATAACTGCTCTTGCCCATTCAAACTTAGCTTTTAAATCTTCATGCTCTTTAGTATCAGTTAAAATAGAAGCTTGCCCTATAATTTTAATACCCATTCCCATTCCATAAAGTCCCATAAGCTCTTTTGTTCCAATAACAACAATAACTCTGTTATCTTTTTGAAGTAACTCTTGCATTTTATTCATTCCAGCAACTGGAACAAAAATCTCACCATTTTTGAAAATCACATAAGAATTCCAAGTGTTTACAATATGAGGAAAATCTTCCCCTTTAGCTACTATACTAAAAACACCTTCATACTTTAATATGCTTTGTATTTTTTCATTCATTTTTTTTCCTATATTTTAAGTAATTCAAACGTATAATATCGAATATCTGTACTTTATAAAAGATACATTTTTATTTTTTTTCATAAGGACACTTTTGTATAAATTTGAGCAAAACTCAACACCACTTTATATTCAACTATATGAACAAATAAAAGATGAAATTAAAACTAAACTAAAAGCTGGGACAAAACTAACTTCAATTAGAAAACTATCAAATGAGTATAATCTTAGTAAAACAACTGTACAAACTGCATATAATCAACTATATGCGGAAGGATATATTGAAAGTAAAAAGAATAGTGGCTATTTTGTATGTGAAGATATTTTCCAAAATTTTCAAATAAATTTAGATGAAAAAAAAGATGGAAATAAACAAGAATTTGATTATAAAATAGACTTTTTTCCTGCACATTTAGCAAAAAGTTCTTTCCCAAAACAAACTTGGTTAAAACTTTATAATAAAGCTGTAAAAAATGATATTAATTATGGCATTTATCACGATAAACAAGGAGAATTGGACTTAAGAGAAGAACTTTCAAAATATCTTTTTTCTTCTAGAGCTGTTTTATGTAGTAGTGAACAAATCATTATTACAAGTGGATTTAGCGATAGTTTATTTTTAGTAAGTGCCATTTTAAAAAAATTCTCAAACAAAATTGCTGTTGAATCTCCTTGTTATAATGTTGCAAAAAAAGTTTTTGAAATTTCTTCTTTTGAAATAAAAGACATTCCCATAAATTCTGATGGATTAAAGATAAATTTATTAGAAAAAACAGATTGTAAAGCTTTATATGTGACACCCTCTCATCAGTTTCCAACAGGTGTTACAATACCCATTTCAAATAGATTAAAACTTATAAATTGGGCAAAAAACAATGATGCTTTTATAATCGAAGATGATTATGATAGTGAACTAAGTTATTATAATCGTCCAATCCCATCAATGCAAGGTTTAGAAAATAATAATCAAAGAATCATCTATCTTGGAACTTTATCGAAGGCTTTATCTCCTGCTTTAAGAATTTCTTATATTGTTTTACCAACTTCATTACTCAATTTTTATCATCAAATTTTTGATTTTAGATTTTCAGGTGTTCCAATAGATATTCAAAAAACATTAACTCTATTTTTAAAAGAAGGATATTGGGAAAAACACTTAAGAAAAATAAGAAATATAAATAGAAAAAAGCATGATTTAATGAAAGAATATTTAAAAGAATTTTTGAAAGACGAAATAAAAATTTTAAGAGAAGGAAGTGGATTGAATTTTTTGATAAAACCGCTTGTAAATATAGATTTAGACAAACTTGATAAATTATGTAAACAAAAAGGAGTAAAAATCTATTTTAAAGAGTTTTTTAATTTAGAAAAAGTTATTGCTTTGGGATTTGGTGGTTTTGAAGATTTTGAGATAAGAAATGCTATAAAAGTTTTTAGCGAAGTTTGGTTTAAAACCAAACTTTTATAAAATCTCAAAATTTGATTTTTTTGAATATTTTAAAGCATTTTTAATAAGTGTTATATATTTTGTATTTGTAGTCTCTTTTGTAATAAAACTAGAAAGATATGGCTCTAATTTTTGATTAAATATAGTGTAATTTGAACTTGCATTTGCAAATAAATATTCTTCTTTTGTATTTATTTTCATAAAATTAAAAAGATAAAACCATTCTTTATAAAATTTTTCTATTTTAACTGTTTTCATGTCATTACTAAGTGGATTTGTATGTTTAATTACCATACATTTATTAAATTCATGTATTTCAATATCCTCTATTCTTAAAGTTTGTATCTCTTTAAAAGTTTTAATAAATAAAAAAGGTAACATTAAAAAAAGTATATTTAATAGATTTTTATCATCATTTTTATTGATTTCAAAAAATTGAATATATTTTTTATAAAAAGATTCAATATTAAATATAACTTCTGGATTTCTAGTTTTTGTTTTGTCTTTTATAGCATTATTAATTTTTTTATACTCTTCTTCACTAATTGATTTTTCATTAAATAATCTTTTATTCAACTCTTTTAATCTTTTGGAAAAAATTCTAAATGTACCATAAGATTTTTCATTCATATATTCACTAATTAAATCATATATATTATTTTGATTATTTATTAGTTTTAATAAATTATTTTCAAAATTTTCAGCTTGACTTTTTGACATTATATTTCCTATTAAATAAGATAATTAAAAAGTTAATTTTATGTAGTTATTAAAATTGTGGTTCTTTAATTCCATATTTCTCAAACCATCTTGTTTTCATCATATCATCTGTTGATAATTTTCTTATAAATTGATCTTCTTGGTTCTTAAAATAAAGTTCAGTCCATATTTTAGTAAGCCATTTATGTCTTTCTAAAGTTTTAGATTCCATTGTTTTTTCCCAATCATAACCTGTTCTTCTACTTAAACTATGTTTAGGAAAAGTCCTTTGTATTGTACTCATTTTATAACTCCAAAATTATATTTGTTAATATTATTTATTATTTATGTTAATTTTATATAAAAAATACTAAAAATATTCTTATTATTTTTAATTGATTTTTTTGATATTAGAATTATTTATAAATTAAAAAGAAATAAGTATTAATTTTAGAATAAATAGAAACAAAGAATTGGAATTAAAAAAGAAGCTTTGTACTAAATTTTTAGCATAAAGTTACCCAAACTCCAACATCCAAACTTGAAGTTGCAACTCCTGAAAATGAACCTGCTATTGGTGAAATATTATTAGGCAATCTTGATACAGCAACTGCAATATGGTCTTTCCCTACTATATTTCCAATTGTAGGGTCAAAACCAATCCATCCAGCACCAGGAAGGTAAACTTCAGCCCAAGCATGGGTTGAACCTACTTGTTCACTCATTAATGGAGCATATAAATAACCACTTACAAATCTTGTAGCAAGACCTAAACATTTTACTGCTTCCATAAATAAATAAGCAAAATCCCTACAAGAACCTGTACCTAAACCTAATGTTTCATTTACAGTTTGAACCCCTACTTCTTCTCTTATTTTATATGTGAAATTTTTATAAATATAGGTTGTTAATCTTTGAAGTAAAGTATAAGTTTGAATTTCTTCATTTATTTTATATATATTAAAAATCCAATTATTCAATAATTCTCTTGTTTGTTCATTTGGAAGTATCATATACATAGATAAAATTAACTTATCATCATCTTCATACTTAAATGGGTAGTTAATTGCATATGAAGAAACTACAAAATCTAAAGGTGATTCATTGTATTGTTGAATTATTAATTCACTTTCTATTAATAATTGTTGGGTTAAATCACTAAAACTAGCAATTGCAACAGAATTATCTTCAACATCCCTGTGCCATAAAATTTTAGCTTTAGGAGTGATATTTAAAACAAAACTCTCGATTCTAAGTTCATGGTTTTCTCTTGGTCTTAAAAGTAAATTGTGAGGGCCTAAGTTAACGCTATTTGAATAATTGTAGTAAGTTCTATGAATAATTTTAAAGCGTTGCATAATTTATCCTAAATTTTAGTTTATTTACTCTTTTATTTTTTTTACTTTTATCTTTTGGGAAGAAGGAAATAAAGTTGCTCCATATTGATTATAAACAGCAACATCAGCAGCATCTCTTCCATAAGCTACAACAATATAACCTGTTTTTTCTTCTATTTGTGTTGCATCAAATCTATACCAACCATCACCAATATAAACTTCAAACCATGCATGTAAATCCATAGGTACTAATTCATATAAATATCCAACAACAATACGTGAGGGAATACTAATACTTCTACACAAAGCAATTGCCAAATGAGCTAAATCTCGGCATACTCCATATTTTCTATTATTTACTTCAATTGCACTTACTTGGATATCACAGCTATTACTTTCAAAACTAATATTATTTCGAATCCAATTAGTAATAGCTAATACTTGTTCATATCCCAAAGGTAAACCTTGTGTAATTTCTGTAGCCATTTGATTAAAACAATCTGATTCACAATATCTACTAGGAAGTAAATATAAAAGTACCTCATGTGGCAAATTATGAATTTCTATAAATTCTTTTCCATAGGCATTATTACAATTATCTTTTAAGATAACTTCTACGCTACTTTGAATTCTTAATTTTCCAGGAGGAGCAATTAATTTTTGATAAAAATTACCATAAATATCTTGAAATTGACTAACTTCAACATTTGGTTTAATTTGAAACTCTTCAAAAGTAATAAATTGATTTAAGTTATTTTGAGGTCTTAACATAAAAAGAAAAGGAGTAAAATCTGAAATATCAAATTTGAAAGTGCAACTAGCATACAACAACATAAATCAATCCTTTATAGAGAGTATTTAAGTACATTGTACACTAAATAAAATAGTTTAAATACAAAAAACTATATAAAAATTAAACTATAAATCATAAACCATAGCTATTTCATCACAAATAGGAAAATGTTTACATCTGATACAATCAGCCCAAATTTTGTGTTCAGGAATCTCTTCTTTAGCAATTGTTCTAAATCCAATACTAGCGAAAAATCCTTCTTCATAGGTTAAAGATAAAAGTTGCTTGATACCATATTCTTTAGCTTCTTTTATACAAGCTTCAACTAGTTTCTTTCCTAATTTTAAACCTCTAAAATCTTTTGATACAACTAAACTTCTTACTTCTGCTAGTCTTGGTGAATGAATATGTGCAGCTGTAAATCCAGCCATTTTTCCATCAACTTCAACAACAGTATAAGATCTTATAGTGTTAGCCATTTCATCGGCTGTTCTTAAAAGGATTTTTCCTGTATCAACTTCTTCTTTAACGATATCTTGCATTTTAGCAATATCAGCTACTGTTGGCTTATAAAATCTAATGTCCAAATAAATATCCTGTAATTCTATTTTGTAAATCCATCATACCATCTTTTTTCAAATTTGAAATAAAAATTCCTTCTGGATATTCTCTTCTTAATTTTGCTAAATCATTTCTTTTCAATTTATCTGTTTTAGTGAATGCTTGAATAATGATTTGATCGCCTCTTTTAATTGTTCTTAAAAATTCATCAACATTTTTATCAATATCAAGTAATGGATGTCTTGAATCAATTAAATGTACAAAAATTTGTAAATTTGGTCTTAATTCTAAATAGGCTGTTAAGTTCCTATTCCATTCAGCTTTTAAACTTTTTGCAACTCTTGCATATCCAAAACCTGGTAAATCGACAAATCTTGCATATAAATATGGAAGTTCTGGATCAACTGTTTTAAACTTTATTTCAAAATAGTTTATAAGCTGGGTTTTCCCTGGAGTTGAAGACGATTTTGCTAAACCTTTTATATTTGTTAATGTATTTAAAAGTGAAGATTTCCCAACATTTGATCTTCCCAAAAATGCAACTTCTGCTCTATCAGGAGTTGGGGAGTCTAGAATACCTTGTGCCGATTGTAAAAATTTAGCTTCAGTTATTTTCATTTCTTATTTCCTTTATCTTCGCCCCGATCTACATTTATTATAAATCTAACAGGTTTGTTTTCACTACCTTTTACTTTTGCTTCACCATTTAATTGATTTACAAAAATTGTATCTCCATAGATTTTTCTATCATCATTTTTTTCTTCTATAAAACCATTTCCAATAATTGTATATTCTTCTTTTTGAGGAGAATATATTATTTTATCACCATTCCCAATATAATGTTTATCTTTTGTTACTATTTCAAAATCAGCTTTTCCTGTTGCTTCATATTTTAATGGAACTTTTGCATTATCTTTATCAGTTGTAAAATAAACATCAACTTTTTCTGCATTTAATTTATCTTGTCCCATTTTTATCTTTACATTTCCTGTAAATGTTGAAATCCCTTTTTTATCATCAGCTTCAAAATTTTGTGCATCAATCACTAATGTTTCAGTTTGCGCAAATAAAATTGTAGAGCAAAGCAAAGTTCCAATTAAATATTTCATTTTTTTCCTTTTTATTTTTTAGTAACATCTATTTCAAAATGCGTATTATTTGCTTTTACATAATTATCATTTATATTTAAATATAAATTTGTACCCTTTAAAGAATGAGTATTATAAATTGCATCAAAAGGTTTACTATTTTTTACAATTTTATTTTTATCATCATAATTTAGTTCATTAGTATTTAATTTTATAAAATCATCCCTTGTATACTTAACATTATTTGTTAGATTATATATATCACCTTTTTTTACTATTAAATCTGCTTTTAATTTTTCATTATTATATTCTTTTGTTGCATCTGTATTTTTTAGAATAATATCAGCATTAAACATTTCATCTCTATTTTTATATTTTACTGCATGACTTGCAACTACAACTCTATTTAGACCTATTTCATTTAAAGTATACATTATTGGTTTTTCAAATATCACTATAGGTAAATCTTTTCCCATAACATTTTTTTCTATATTTTGAACAGGGATAAAATATGTTCCTAAAGCTAAAACTAAAAGAACAAAAATAAATATTTTCATACCCATGCGTTTAAAAAATCCTCTTCCAATCCATCTTCTTTAAAAATATATTCTAACATTTCTCGAACAGCGCCCTCGCCACCTTTATTTTGGCAAACAACGTTAACAAACTCTTTTAAATAGTGTGTTCCATTTGCAGGGGTAAAAGAAAGTCCAACTTTTTTTAGCATATTATAATCATTTAAATCATCACCAATGGCTGCAACTTGACTCCAAGAAAGATTTTCTTCTTTTAATATTTGTTCTAAAACTTCTTGTTTGTTTTTTATTCCTTGATGAAGATGAGTAATATTTAACTCTTTTGCTCTTTTTTCTACAATAAAAGAACTTCGTCCAGTAATAATTGCAGCTTTTTTACCAAATTTTTTTGTCCAAACAGCAATTGCTAAACCATCAGCAACATCAAAAGATTTTGTCTCTTCTCCACTATTCGAATATGTAATTTTACCATCTGTTAAAGTACCATCAACATCTAAAACAATAAGTTCAATCATAAAACACCTTTTGTACTTGGAATTCCAAGTCTTTCATTTTTAAGCAATGCTCGTCGTAATGCCACGGCAAATGCTTTAAAACTAGCTTCTAAAATATGGTGTTTATTTCTTCCCCTATCAGAAATAATATGAACTGTTAATCCAGCATTTCCAGAAAGTGCATGAAAAAATTCTTCTGCTAACTCAACATCAAAATCACCAACTTTTCCACTTACATTTACTTCATAAACTAAAAATGGTCTATTTGATAAATCTAATGCACATGTTGTTGCAGCTTCATCCATAACAATAGTTGCATTTCCATATCGCTCAACAGCTTGAATAGGAAAAATTGCTTTTTTCAGAGCTTGACCTAAAACAATTCCACAATCTTCAACAGTATGATGAGCATCTATATGTAAATCACCTTCACATGATAATTCAATATCAATTCCACTATGTTTTGATAAAGCTTCTAACATGTGGTCAAAAAAACCAACACCTGTGTGAATATTTGATTTTCCACTACCATTAATATCAATTTTACATTTAATATCAGTTTCTTTTGTTTTTCTATTAACTTCTATCATAATTTTTATCCTAATTATTACTTACTTATAACTGCATTATTTAAACTATTTGCATTTTTAAAATCTTGTGCTTCTTCATAACTATTGAAACCTTTTACAAAAACTTTATATAAAGTTTTTCCATTTATAAACACTTTTTCAACATCTACTTTATTATTTCTAAATTTCTTTTGAAAATCATTTTTAATTTTACTAGCCCCAGATTCCACACTAAATGCTCCAACTTGAATACCATAAATACCCGTTGCAGAACTACTTTTATTAACTTGAGTTCTTGAAAGCTTTGTAGTTGCAACATTAGCAACTGGAACACTTGCAATTACTTTTGGGAAAGTTGCAATAGAAGTTGTTTTTATATTATCTTCTTTTATTTCCAAAGGTTCTAAGGCATCAACACCTGGTTCAACATCACTAACTGCTGCAACTTGTGTTTTAGGAACCTCTAAAATAGGAGTATCTCTATTTTCTATTTCACCATTATATCCTAAAACAGTGATTTTTACTTTTGATGTTCCACGTCTTACCATATCAATTTCATGGGCAGCTTTATTAGATAAATCTATGATTCTTCCTCGTACAAAAGGTCCTCTATCATTAATTCTAACTATTATTGATTTTCCATTTTCTAAGTTATCTACTTTTACAACGGTATTCATAGGTAGAGTTTTGTGAGCAGCTGTCATATCATACATATTATAAACTTCACCATTAGATGTTTTTTTAGAATGAAAATCAGGACCATACCAAGAGGCTATCCCATCAAAATCATCTCCAATATTAGCAATAAATGGATAATATGTAATTCCAAATACACTATATGGTCTCATTGTATATTTATGCATTTGTTTTGAATTATTAATTTTTGAATTTTTTGTATCTTTATAAAATTTATCATAATCAGGCTCTGAACTCTTTTGTGAACATCCTGTAAATATAAATAGACTTAACAATAAACTCAATAATAGACTACTTTTCAAACCTTTACTTATAAATTTCAATACTATCTCCTATATTTATTAAATTTGATTTCTTTTTATTATCAGATTTAAGTTTTTTAGCACTTACTTTATATTCTTTAGCAATTGATTCAAAAGAATCCCCTTTTTTTACTTTATAAATTAATGGTTTATTTTTATTAGTAGTTCTTTCACTTTTTTTAGAACCTTCACTTTTTTTAGAAGTTGTAATTTTTTTATCAACATTTTTTTTAATTTCTATCTCATTTTTTTCATTAATAGGTTTTATAGTAGCAACTTTTTTATTATAAATTTCTAATTTACTTTTAGGAATATAAAAATTAAAAGCTTTAGAATCTTTTGATAATACTTGTTTTTTAATATGCTTATTTATTTTTTCAAGTTCGCTTGAATTAAAATCAATAGCTAAAGCAACTGATTTTAAAGATACACCTTTAGAAAGTTTTACTTTTTCTAATTGATAAGGGCTTTTTCTTATATCATCAAATAAATTTCTATTTGAAAGTATAGAAAAAATAATAATCTTTTTTATATAAGATAGTGTTGATTCAGGTAAATACTGTTTTTGTTTATTATTTTTAATTAAATATTCAAAATCAAAAGGTATTTCCATTCCTTGTAATTCACCATAAATAGTATAAAGGTCTGAAATTCCTCTTTTAGTTCTTTTGTAATCATCAAGAGTTCTTTGGAAACTTCGTAATATTCCACTAGTTCTATTAGGATTTAGCTCAAGATATCTATCCAATGAAGCTCTAGTTATTGCTTCAATAACTCTTCCCTCACCACAGTTATAAGCTAAAATAGATAAATACCATTTATTATCAAACTTTTTATAATATCTTTTTAAATATGAACTTGCAGCATCTGTTGATTTTATTAAATCTAATCTCTCATCAACAAACTCATTTCTCTTTAATTTAAGATTACTAGCAGTTAAAGGCATAATTTGCCAAAGTCCAGAAGGACCATTTTTATTAACTAAATTTTTAAAACTTGACTCTATTAAAGGCAAGAAAAAAAGTACCTT
>JBGSBO010000070.1:0-10544 GCA_041730535.1 Minisyncoccia bacterium | reverse complement strand
CTCTTATACTTTATTTCTTCTTATGCTCTATTTCGCTATCATTTACCTCCCCAATTATGCTTGCATAGCTCCAATGGTAGAGCAATTCCATGGTAAGGAAGAGGTTATCGGTTCAACTCCGATTGTGAGCACCACGTGTTTATATAATACAAAATAATGAATTAGGAAATTTACTTGAATGAGAATCCAAATAATCCTTTACATGGAATAAAATTAGAAATGATAATAGATAAATTAGTAGAATATTATGGTTGGAATGAGTTAGGATATCGTATTAATATTAGATGTTTTAATTCTGATCCTTCTGTAAAATCAAGTTTGAAATTTCTTAGAAAAACACCTTGGGCTAGAGAAAAAGTTCAAAACTTATATATAAGAACATTCTCTTGAGAATATATTATCACTTATAATAATATAAATTAATAACATTATAAAATAAAAGAATATTAGGACAAAATATGGTTAGAAAAATAGATACAAATAGTGAAGAATTCCAACTTGAGTTTGAATTAACTAAACAATTTACAGATAAGGTAATAAAAGAGCATAATCTTGCATATAATCCTGATGATGAAGTAAATGAATCTATTCAGATGGGTCTTGCTAGAAATAAAATGATTTATGGAAAGAGATTTTGTCCATGTTTTATGGTTATTGGACAAACTACTGCTGAACAAGAAATAAGTGAAAATAGATTGTGCCCTTGTACTCCTGCTTTAACAAGTGAAATACCATCAAAAGGTTCATGTCACTGTGGAATCTTTTGTACGGAACAAAAGGCACTGGATATTGCTAAACAAACGAATACTCATGATGCAATTGCAACTCATTCAAGAGGTTTATCAAAAGAGGAATGTGAAGAATTACTTACAAAAGTAGAGGTAAATTCACATGAATTAGAATCATTGTTAGAAGCTAGAGAATTAGGTTTTGTTAGATTTAATTTAGTTGATACAAGAGAGTGGATGGAATGGGTTGGAACTAGAATTAAAGGAACGGATTATTTAATTCCAACAACATCATTTTATCAAGCTTTAGAGACTATTACTGATCAAAAAAGTATTCCAGTTGTTGTTTATTGTTTAAGTGGAAGTAGAAGCGCATATTGCCAAAGAATCATGAAAGATTTGGGATTTAAATCTGTTACAAATTTAGATTATGGGATTTCTTCTTTTGGTGGACAAAGAGAAAGTGGAGATAAATAAAATTATTTAAAATGTATCCTAATTTTAGGATACATTTTCTTTAAAATCATCTGAATATTTTTTTAATAGGTGCATAATTGATATGAAAAATGTCACCATTGCTGGACCTATTATCATCCCCCAAAAACCAAAAGTTGAAAGACCTGCTACTATTGAGAAAAATATTAAAAGTTCATTTACACTTGTTGGTGTTTTTACTACTTTTTGATTTATATATTTGATTATCATTGGTTTTAGAAAGGTATCTGCAATTATAGAAATTACTAATATTGAATATACTGCTATTATAACGGCATTTGCTAATGAATTTGTGCTTGCTTCATAAATAACAATTGGCAGCCACATTATTACTCCACCAATAACTGGAATTAAAGAAGCAAAACCATATAAAACACCAAATAATAATCCATCGTATCCAAAAAATGTCAAGAAAAATCCAAATAAAAATCCTTCAAATATAGCTGTTATTAATATTGAATAAAGAACTACGGTCATTACATTTGATGATTCATAAAATAAAATAATCGAATCTTCTTTTTTTATTGGTAATAATTCTTTTATAAATATGGCAATTTGACTTGAGTATAGAGTAAAGAAAAAGAAAAAAATTAGAATCATGACAATATCCATCATAAATTTTGCAGAATTTTTCCCCAAATATGCTCCAACAGATAATATGTTTTGAACAGTTTCACCAACATCGATTTTTGATGTGAGATCATTTAAAAAATCATTTAGAAAAACTATATCTTTTGATGATTCTTGTACAAAATCTTTCATATCACTTAGATTATTTATTAATATTTCTTGATCCACTTGATTAAAAAAGTTTGCAAAAGAAAAAATACAGTATAAAACTGGAATAAAAAATAAAGCTGTTAATCCTACTGTCATAAATGAAGTTGCTAGGATTCTACTTCTAAATCTATTTTCTAAATATATTGTTGCAGAACTTGTTGCAACGGCTAGTAAAACTGAAACTATGATTGATTTTAAAAATGGATTAAAAAGTTCTACTATAAAAAAAATCATAACAATAGCAATAGCAATTAAGAAATAAACTGCTTTCAAAATAGTTTTCCTTGGTTTAAGTCATCATCTAGTTTTTCAGTCCCTGGATATGAAAGTCTAAACATTTCATATGTTTTAATTGAAGCTATTCTTCCTCGTGCTGTTCTTTCAATGTATCCATTTGCAAGTAAATAAGGTTCAATTGCATCTTCAATTGTTCCTTCATCTTCACTAAGTGCTGCAGCCATTGTAGAAAGTCCCATTGGTTTTCCTCTATTTGAAACTAATAATTCAAGTAAGTTTATGTCCATCTCGTCAAAACCACTCTCATTTACACCTAATTCATCTAATGCATATTTACATCTAATTAAATGAATAAAATCTTCATTTTCCACTTCCGCAAAATCTCTAACTCTTTTTAAAAGTCTAAGTGCCACCCTTGGTGTTCCTCTACTTCTTCTTGAAATTTCAAAAGAAGCATCACTTTCACAAGATTTAGATAATTTAACAGCAGCTTTTTGAATGATTTTTGATAATTCATCTTGATTATAAAATTGCATTCTAAAATGCATTCCAAATCTTTCTCTTAAAGGATTTGATAACATTCCAGCTCGTGTTGTGGCTCCAATTAGAGTAAATCGTGGTAAATCAATTTTTACAGTTTGCGCAGCAGGTCCTGAACCAATTATAATATCTAATCTATAATCTTCCATTGCAGGATATAAAATCTCTTCAACAGTAGGTGAAAGTCTATGAATTTCATCAATAAATAAAATATCTCCTTCTTCAAGATTTGTTAAAATTGCAGCTAAATCACCACTTTTTTCAATCATTGGTCCTGCTGTTACTTTGATATTTGTATTCATTTCATTTGAAATTAAATATGATAAAGTAGTTTTTCCAAGTCCTGGAGGTCCATAAAAGAGTATGTGGTCTAAAGCTTCTTTTCTTTTTTTACTCGCTTCAATAAATACCTTTAGATTTTTTTTAATTTTTTCTTGACCAATATAATCATCCCAATTGGATGGCCTTAAACTAACTTCTGTATTTTCATCTTCAAAAGATATTTGCTCAACTTCTACAAGTCTTTCCATATTTTAATACTCTTCTTCATGTGATGGAAATGAGCTATCTTGAACATCATTTCTGTATTGATTAACGGCATCTTTTACTAATGATGCACCATTCATATAATGTCTTACAAATTTTGGTTTAAATTCTTCAAAAAATCCTAACATATCAGACCAAACTAAAACTTGGCCATCTGTAACATTTCCAGCTCCAATTCCAATTATTGGAATATTTACAGCTTTAGTGATTTTTAAAGCAGCTTCACTCATAACACCTTCTACAACGATAGCAAAAGCACCTGCTTTTTCAACTGCAATTGCGTCTTTGATTAATTGTTCTGTATCTTGAGCTGTTTTTCCTCTTACTTTATATCCACCTTCACTTCTTACATATTGAGGCATTAACCCAATATGTCCCATAACTGCAATTGAATTTGATGTAAGATGTTTTATAATTTCAGCTCTATCTTCTCCACCTTCAATTTTTATGGCAGCAGCTTTTGTCTGTCTATAAACTTCAACTGCATTTTTTAGTGCTTCATCTTTATTAATATATGTTCCAAAGGGCATATCAAGAATAACAAATGCTTTTGTTGCACCAGCACAAACTGCATTTGTATGATAAATCATTTGTTCAAGTGTTGCTGAAAGTGTGTCAGGCTTTCCTGCAAAACTCATATTTAAACTATCACCCACAAGAATCATATCTGCAATTTCTTCAAAAAGTTTTGCAAATAGTGCATCATAAGCTGTAATCATTGTTAATTTTTTATTATTTTTAGAGTTTTTTATTTTTGTAATATTCATTTTTTCAAAATCATTTTTAATAATACTCATTTTAATTTTCCTATAATTTATTATATTTGTATTGATTATATCAAATTATTACTTTTTTAAATTGAAATTTATTGATTTGGTATTAAAAGGAAATTTAAAAAAATAGCAATAAAAATATTACAAAAGATAAAACATAATAATTAATAGTTTAAAAGTAGATTTTAGATAAAATAATTTCAAATTAAAAGATAGGATAACGATTTTGAAAAAATTAGTAGGTTATATTACGTCATCGCTTCCAAATAACAATTTTACAATTGATTTAGCATATAGTATGAAAAATGCAGGTGTTGATACATTAGAGTTAGGAATTCCTTTTTCTGATCCAGTTGCAGATGGTCCTATTATTGAAAAAGCTAATTTAATTGCTTTAAACAATGGTTTTAAATTAAAAGACTTATTTGAAGTTTCTTCAAAAATTGCAAAAGATATTGATACTTTATGGATGGGTTATCTAAATCCATTTTATCATTATGGTATGGAAAAATTCTTACAAAATGCCAAAGAATATAATATTCAAGGAACAATCATTCCCGATCTTCCTTATGAAATGGCGCAAAATTTTCAAGATTTATTTGATAAATACAATAAAGCAAATATTTCATTTGTAGCACCAACTGATAGTGAAGAGCGAATTAAACTAATAACAGCAAATGCTAAAAAATTTATTTATATGGTTGCATATGCAGGAATTACAGGAAGTGGTCAAAAAGAAGATTTATCTTTGATTATTCAAAATGTGAGAAAATACTCTGATACTCCACTTTATATTGGTTTTGGAGTTGATGAAAATACTTGTAAAGAAAAAATCATTGGTGTTGATGGTGTAATTGTGGGAAGTGCATTTGTAAAACATATTATTGATGACAGTTTATCAAATGATGAAAAAATCAAAAAAATTTCTGCGATTGCAAAAGAGATAAAAGAAAAAATAAACGAATAATCATGCATATACTTAACAAAGATATTGAATTTGTAGAAGAAAATAGATCGTGCTCTTATTTTGATGAAAATATATCTGATATTAGATATAAATACATGTATTCATGCTCAACAACACAATATCAAGGAATGTTAGAGAGAGGGTGGAGACGATTTGGTAGAATGCATTTTGTACCTGAATGTAAAACTTGTACAAAATGTGTTTCTATGCGAATTGATGTTGCAAATTATAAATTTTCTAAATCAGAAAAAAGAGTAATTGCAAAAAATAAAGATACAAAATTATATATAAGACCACCTTCCATGACCATGGAACATCTTGATTTATATGATAAATATCATAAATTTATGAATGATAAAAAAGATTGGCCTTACTCTGTTATTACACCTGATGATTATTTAAAATCTTATGTTGAAGCAAAAGAAGAGTTTGCAAAAGAATTTTTATACGTAAGGGATAATAAACTAATTGCAGTTGCATTGGTTGACATTTTACCAAAATCAATATCTGCAATTTATTGTTATTATGATCATGATTATGCTGATTTATCAATAGGAAAATTTTCTGTTTTAGCTCAAATAAAAATAGCAAAAGAGCTTAATATTCCTTATATATATTTAGGATATTGGATTAAAGACCATTTTTCTATGGGATATAAAGAGTCTTATTCCCCTTTTGAAGTATTAAATAATAGAGCTTATTTTGATGAAATACCAGTTTGGAAAAAAAATGAATTATAACATAGCCGTAGTAATAAGTGCTATTATTTGTGCTATAATCTCGATGTTTATTAGCTATTATTTAGTATTATTTATTTTGAGTGAAAATAGTTCTTTTTTTAAGATAGCTCAATTTATAGTGGCGATAGTTTTAATAACAACATTTTATGCTCCAATTAAATATTTATTAATTAAATATATGAATATAAAACAGGAAGAAAGATAAAAAAATGATTAAATATTTAGTTCCTTTTTTAGTATTAGCGAATGTATTATTTGCTGAAAATACACCAGTAAAAGAAGAAAACATTACACCTAAAGTTGAACAAGTGCTTGAACAAGCATATAACCCAAATGTAGATTGTTTAATATTAGAAGATGAAAATTCAATTATTTGTAAATTTGAAGTAATAAGAGATATCAAAGATCAAAATATTGTAATTCATTGGATTAGCCCAACAGGCGAAATTTCAAGAACAAGAGAGATGCTTATTCCAGCAGGAGATGTTTCTGCTTATGATTATAGATATCTCGATGGTAGAGAAGGTGGAAAGTGGAATTTTAGAGTTGTTTATAATAATAATGAATATACTTCTCAATTTGAATTAAAATAGATAATTATTATAATAAGTTAAGGAATAAATCCTTTAACTTATTAATAATCTTGTCACATTATATGCTACAAAAGATAAAATCCAAGCTGTTATAGTTGTAAAAATAAAAAGATAAACTAGATACTTCCAACCTCCAGCTTCCTTTGCAAAAACCATAGATGCCGCTAAACAAGGTATATAAATCATAACAAATACAATAAATGATATTGCTGATGCAAATGGAATGTTATTTTTAATTTTTTCTATTAAACTATCTGATGTTTCATCATTATCCTCACCTAAACCATAAAGAATAGATAAAGTAGAAACAACTATCTCTTTTGCTGCAAGTCCAGTTTCAAGTGCAACAGACATTCTCCAATCAAACCCAAGTGGTGAAAATATTGGTTCTGTGAATTTTCCAATATATCCTAAATATGAGTTTTCTAAGTTGTATAAACTAAGTTCATTAGATAAATCTGCTTTTGCTTCTTCTGTAGTGGCTAATTCAATTTTTTGATTAAATGATTCTTCAATATCTAGATGTTTTGGATAATTACTTGCAAACCAGATAAGTAAAGATGCAGCTAGAATATATGTTCCTGCTTTTTTTAAATACATCATCGCTTGATTTGAAACTGTGTGCCAAACTAGTTTAAATGAAGGTATTCTATATTTTGGCATTTCCATTACAAAGGGTTCATCTTCACTTTTAAATACTACAATTTTTAATATTTTTGCAGCGAATAAGCCCAAAATTGCTCCACTTATATAAATAAGAAATAAAATATTTCCTGCATTACTTTCACCAAAAAATGCACCAACAAAAAGTACATAAATAGGAAGTCTTGCTCCACAAGACATAAATCCAATAATAAATAAAGTTAATAATCTATCTTTTTCATTTTTTAAAGTTCTTGCTGCCATATAAGCTGGAACTGAACATCCAAAACCTGTAACTAAAGGAATAAAAGATTTTCCATGAAGACCAAATTTATGGAAGAATCCATCAAGTAAAAATGCAACTCTACTCATATATCCTGTTGTTTCAAGTAGTGCAATACCAAAAAATAAAATTACAATATTTGGTAAAAATAAAACTACAGAACCCACTCCTGCAATTGCTCCATCTGCTATTATTGAAGAGATTTGGTTATCTCCTAAAATTTGTTTTGTTCCATCAATTACACTTGCAAAAAAAGCATCAATAATATCCATAGGAATAGTTCCAATTTCAAAAGTTAATTGAAATAATCCCCACATTAAAAATAGAAAAATTGGAAGTCCAAAAAATTTATGAATTAAAATAGTGTCAAATTTCTCAGTTAAAGTTTTTTGTTCAATAAATTTTTGTTTAACAGTTTCTGTTACAGCACCCCTTGCAAATGCAAACTTCTCATCATTGAATATATCATCAATATTTTTCGTATCATAATGAATATATAAATGCTCAAAAGCTTCATTTAAAACTGCTTGAAGTTTAACCCAAATTGGTTCATCATGAAAATATTTGTATGTACTTTTATCTTCTTTTAAAAGTTTAATTGCTATTTGTCTATATGTCTGATTTGTTTTGTATGCGCAATCTTTTAATAATTGAGATATTGTTTGTATTTCTTCTTCAATTACATCAGAGAAAAATAGTTTTGTTGGTAGTTTTTGACTTTCAAATTTTGTAACTATTTCATCAAGAAGTTTTGTTATACCAATTTTTTTAGCAGCACTTGTTTTAATACAAGGTTTCCCAAGAATTCTACTTAATTGTATTTCATCTATAATTATAGATTCTTTTTGCGCTTCATCACTCATATTTAAAGCAATAATCATTTTTTTATCAAGAGCTAGTAATTCAGAAGTTAAAAGAAGATTTCTTTGTAAATTTGTAGAATCTAATACATTTAAAATAATGTCATACTCAGAATTATCTAAAAAATCTTTAGTTACCTTTTCTTCTAATGTATAATCATTTAAAGAGTAAGCTCCTGGTAAATCTGTTATTTGGATTTTATATTTTTTGTACTCTAAAAAAACTTCCTCTTTTGCAACAGTTACTCCAGAAAAATTTCCTACTCTTAATTTTGCATTTGATATTGAATTAATAAGCATTGATTTACCAACATTTGGTTGTCCTACTAATGCTATTTTTATAATATTAGCTTGCATATTTAACTCCTATCTTTTCTGCTTCACTTAATCTAAGAGCAATTTTTGAATGATTTATTTTTATTTCAATGGTGCTTTTTGTAAGAGTTAATTCTTCAATTGTAACAATAGCACCTTTCATGATTCCAAATGAATGAAGTCGGTTTTTTAAGATACTATCACAATTTATATCAATAATCTCAGCCCTTTCTTTTATTTTCAAATCACTTAGTTTCATCTTTTTCCTTTATGGTATCAATAATGATTATTATAATATAATTTAGCTTTTGAAGACTTGATTTATATCAATTATTTGTATTTGTACTTTTTGTTAACTTTAGATATACTGATTACTTAAAATTTTTTTAAAGGTGTATTTTAATGTTAACTGAAAATAATAATGAAGAAATAATAGATGAATTAAAAAAAATAGTAAAACAAAAAGGGCTTAAATACACAGAACAAAGGGAAATTGTTTTAAGTATATTACTTCATGCTCAAGAGCATTTAACTGCTGAAGAAGTATACAATGAGATTAAGAAAGAGCATAAAGATTCAAATATTGGAATTGCTACTGTTTATCGAGCGCTTAGTTTTCTTGAAGAAGTTGACTTAATCACGTCAATCACATTTGGAACAGATGGTAAAAAATATGAAAGTAATGCAAAATCTCATCATGATCATTTAATTTGCACAGATTGTGGAAAAATAATTGAATTTATTGATGATGAAATTGAAAAAAGACAAGACAAAATAGCTAAAAAAAATAAGTTTAAAATCACTAGCCATTCAATGCAATTGTATGGAGTTTGTGAAACTTGTCAAGAAGCGTAGTATATTAAGAATTTCTTAATATACTAATTTTTTTATTTTTATAAAATATTCTCTTTTATCTCATTTACCCAATTTTCAATTCTTTCATCTGTTAAATCACTTTGGTTATCTTCATCAAGAATTAATCCCACAAATGTATCTTCTACTTGAGCTTTTGAAGCATCATGATAATAACCTTGTGTTGAAGTGAAACCTATAACTTTTGCACCCATTGAATTAATTTGTTCATAAATAATTCCTAATGCACTGCAGAATTCATCACTATAACTTTCTTGATCACCTAAGCCAAATAATGCAATAGTTTTATTAGATAAATCTAATTTACAAAAATCAACCCAAGCATCTTCCCAATCATCATTTAACTCTCCATCACCCCAAGTTGAACCACCTAAAATGATTTTGTCATAGTTATTTATTTTTTCGATTTTAGTCCCTGCTAAATCAAATACTTCAATATCATCTAATTTTGAAGATATTTTAGAAGCTATTTCTTCACTGTTCCCAGTACTACTTGCAAAAAATATTGCTGTTGCCATGTTTTTCCTTTTATTTTAATTTTTTAGTGTAGATCTTAAAGAATAAGGAATAGCTTTTATTTGATATTCTTCATTTTTTAATTCATCAACATAAACTGGTATTTGTTTTTTAAAGTCATCATTTTTTGGGTATGCCAAATAAATTTGATAATATTCACCTTTTTTAATTGATTTTATAGCATCTTCTAATTCATCTTTAATATTTGGTTTTTTTACTTCAATATCTTTCCAAGAAGTATAGATTTTTAATCCAATAAAATCCTTTGATTTAATGCAAATAGAATCTCCTAAATCAATCACCGTTTTATCACTATGTAGTTTTTTTATTTTTTTCAATACAAATTCATGAAATAATAAATGTTTATCAATAAGTAGCTGCATTTTATTATTTGTGTAACAAATAGATATAAGTTTTGCAAGTGGAAGTAATTTCCCATTTGATATAAAAATTGAATCTTTAGTTTTTGGATTTAAATAATTATTAACTCAACTTTCGCACATAAAACCTAACTGTTTTTTAGTGTAAGCACTTAACACAGCGATAATGTTGAGTAAATCTTTATTATCCTTGACAACATTTTGGATTTCAGAGATTTTTGTAAGTATTTGAATAAAAAGTTGCATTGAAATTGCCAGTGTTTCAAGTTCACACTC
>JBGSBO010000069.1:0-10625 GCA_041730535.1 Minisyncoccia bacterium | reverse complement strand
TGTGTCATTATTTTTTAATGCTTCTTTAAAGATTTTTTTTGTTAAAATGATTCCCACGATATTATCAATATGACCATCATATACAGGAACTCTTGAAAATTTAAAAGTTCTTTTATCTTCGATTATATCTTTTAGTAAAGTATTTTTTTCTATTGCATAAACAACAGATCTAGGTGTTAAGATATCTTTCAATTTTATACTATTTAATGTAAGAGTGTTTTCTATTATTTGTGACTCTAAATCCCCAATAATTCCTTCTTCTTCACTAAGAAGTGTAGAGTGAATTAACTCTTCTCTTGTAATTGTTTCTGTACTTTCTTTTCCTATTTTTTTTGTAACAAATTGAGTTATTATGATAATAGGATAAGTAATAAATATAAAAATATTTATAATTCTAGGAGAATGAGGGGCTAATTGCTTCCAATAAACAGCACCTATCGTCTTAGGTATAATTTCTGCAAAAAATAAAATCATAAATGTAAGTACGATTGAAATAATCATAACAAGAGTACTATTTCCTCCAAAAACATTTTGAGCTTGAACTCCAATTGCAGTTGCACCTAATGTGTTAGCAATTGTATTTAAAATAAGTATTGAAGAAATAGATTTATCTATATCTGTTTTTAGTTTTTTTAATAATTTACCAACAATTGGATTGTTTTTTTCTAAAACAGAAATATAAGAGGCATTTGTAGATAGTAAAACAGACTCTAAGACAGAACATAAAAATGATGTACCAATAACAATTACAAATAGTAAGATTAGAATTTCCATTTTAACTCACTCTTTAATAAACTACGCCTTGGGGAATTGCCTTCCAAGTAAACTCCTTTTTTTATATAAAATTAATAACTAATATTATCAAAATAAACTTAATAAATAAAATACTTTGACAAAAGATAGGTTTTTCTAGTATAATATGGGCATAAAAGTATTTAAATTTCTATTTAGGAGTTTATCATGGAATATGGATCAATAGCAAAACTTAATCAATTTGTTGAGACTAGAACAGCTGAAGTACAAAAAGTTCAACCCTCAAAAGAACCGTTAGAGATTGAAAGTAAAAATGAATTAAAGCAATTACAACAAGATATTTTAGTAAAAGAAAAAGAAGTATCTGATGTAAAAAAAGTAAAAACTGAAACACAAACACCATCTAAATATGAAGTAGTTTTAACAAATATGAATTTTGGTTTTAATGACTCTTCAAAAGATTTTTATGTAAAAGCAATACGTAGAAATGCAGAAAATCAATACCCAACAGAAGATATGATGAGAGTAAAAGCTTATTTAATGAATTTAGATACGAGTGCTTTGTAGAAATCAAGTTGGATTTAACTCTTACTTGATTTTTACTTTATTATTGATGTTTAATAAAATTTCTTTTGCCTTATAAAATTTCTCTTTTTCTTCTATTTCCAAATCATCTAATAATATAATATATTTTAAAAAAGCTGGCCAAACTTTTTCATAAGCAGAGGGCCTTTTTTTTATAAAAAAAAGTGCAAGTGCTGTTGCTCCATTTATCAAACCTTTTAACATAAGAGCTTTTTTTGTTTGTCCTTGTTTTTTATACATATTCCAATCATCTTCAAGCAATTCATGAGCTTCTACAAAATATCCATTTTCAATAGCAAAAATAAATCTATCAATTGCAGTGTTTTGATGGAAAATAGAATAATCTATTTTCATTAACCGTTAATCTCTTTATCTAAATAATATCCCGTATGTGAACCTGAAATTTTATGATTTGCAGCTATTTGTTCAGGAGTTCCCTCATCAACTATCATTCCACCTTTATTCCCACCTTCTGGTCCCATATCAATAACCCAATCAGAGTTTTTAATAACATCAAGATTGTGTTCAATTACTAAAACAGAGTTTCCTAAATCAACAAGATGATGTAATACTTTTGTTAATCTATCAACATCTGCAAAATGAAGTCCTGTTGTTGGTTCATCTAAAACATAAAGTGTATTTCCAGTATCTTTCTTACTTAACTCTTTACTTAGTTTTATTCTTTGAGCTTCGCCACCTGAAAGGGTAACTGCATTTTGTCCAAGGGTGATATATCCAAGTCCAACATCACTAAGAGTTTGAAGTTTTGCATTTAGTTTTGGCACTTTTGCAAAAAACTCTAATGCTTCATCAACACTCATATTTAATACATCAGAGATATTTTTACCTTTGTATAAAATTTCTAATGTTTGAGAGTTGTATCGCTTCCCGTGACAATCATCACATTTCACCATAATATCCGGTAAGAAGTGCATTTCGATTTTTATTTCACCTTCACCTTGGCATTTTTCACAACGACCACCTTTTACATTAAAAGAAAATCTTCCTATTTTATAACCTCTCAGACTTGCTTCCTTTGTTTTTGCAAATAGTTCTCTTAACTCATCCATAAGTCCCGTATAAGTTGCAGGATTTGATCGTGGAGTTCTTCCTATTGGTGATTGGTCAAGATAGATAACTTTATCTAATTTTTCTAAACCTTCTATTTCAACACCATCTACTTTTTTTACTTTTCTTGCTCGATTTAAAAGCTCTTTTGCAACGGGAAGTAGTGTTTGTAAAATAAGTGATGATTTTCCACTTCCTGAAACTCCTGTGATGGCACAAAGGTTTTTAAGAGGAATTCTTACATCTAAATCTTTTATATTATTAATAGTTACATTTTTAATCTCTATAAACTCTTCTTGAGGACGATTATGAACATAATCTATTTTTTTAGCTCCTGTTACATATTTAGCAGTTAGTGTTTTTGCTTTGTTCATTTGTTTTAGTGTTCCTGCAAATACAATCTCTCCACCATATTTTCCTGCATTTGGACCAATATCTACAATAAAATCTGCTGCTTGAATAGTCTCTTTATCATGTTCAACTACAATTACTGTATTTCCTTTTTCTTGTAATGCACGAAGTGTTTTTATAAGTTTATTTGTATCTCTTTCATGTAGTCCAATAGATGGTTCATCTAAGACATACATAACTCCGGTAAGACCTGAACCTATTTGAGAAGCCACTCTAATTCTTTGAGCTTCTCCACCACTTATACTTCTTGCATCTCTTCCTAAAGTTATATATCCAAGACCAACATCATATAAGAAATAGATTCTTTCTTTTATCTCTTTTAATATCGGTTTTGAAATTATTTGAAATTGATCACTTAAGTATTCAAAATTTTTTTCGTCTTGGAAAAATGTATGTGCATCTTCAATTGGAATATTTAATAAATCACTAATAGTTCTATTTGCAACAAATACACTTTGAGAAGAAGGTTTTAGTCTATTTCCATTACAAGAATCACATTTTTTCTCTGTCATATAATCAGCCATCTCTTTTTCATCTTTTATCATGTCATAGGCTAATTTTATAATTCCTTCCCATTTTCTTGTTAGTTTATGTTTTTTCCAAAAGAATACAGCATCTTCAACACTTCCATGTAAAATAGCTTTTCTTTGATGCTCTTCTAACTCTTTAAAAGGAATTTTTGTATTAATATCCATTTTTTCACAAAATGCTAAAAGCATTTTAAAATAGAATCCTTTATTAAATCCATATATTACTTTTATAGCACCATCTTCAATAGTTAACTCTTCATCAATAACTTTTTTCATATCAAGTGCATATCTAATCCCTAAACCATCACAAGATGAACAAGCACCTTTTGGTGAGTTAAATGAAAATGATAAAGGCTCAAGCGGTTCAAAAGAGATTTTACAAGAAAAACAAGCCATATGCTCAGAATAATGTATATGTTTTTCAACACCCATTTCTTCATGATTTAGAACTTCGATTTCAAGTTCTCCAAAACTCTCTTTTAGACCTTTTTCAACATCTTGCGCTATTCTGTCTCTATTTTCTTCTTTTATTACAACTCTATCTATTACTATTTTAATAGTGTGCATTTTATTTTTTTCAAGTTCTATCTCTTCATCAAGTCTAGCCATTACTCCATCAATCATAGCTCTTACATAACCTTTGCTTCTTAGGCTTTCAAGTAAATCAGCAAAACTTCCTTTTTTTCTATTTATAATAGGAGCTAATATTACGATTTTTGATTCATTTGGTAGTGTTAAAACTTGATTGATTACATCACTTGCACTCATTTGAGAAATTGGTTCTCCACATTGATGACAATGTTGTTTTCCAATTCGAGCATATAAAAGTCTAAAATAATCATAAACTTCTGTGATAGTTCCAACTGTTGAACGGGGATTTTTTGAAGTTGTTTTTTGGTCAATTGCAATGGCTGGTGTAAGCCCCTCAATTCTTTCAACATTAGGTTTTCCAACTTTATCTAAAAATTGTCTAGCATAGGCAGAAAGTGATTCAATATATCTTCTTTGACCTTCAGCATAAAGTGTATCAAATGCTAGTGTAGATTTTCCAGAACCTGATAGTCCTGTAAATACAATTAGCTTATTTTTTGGTATTTCTAAGTTTATATTTTTTAAGTTATTTTCACAAGCGTTAAATATTTTTATTGTATCTGTCATTTTTTGCCTTTAAAATTTTGAAGCCCATATTATAGGATAGATTCCTTAATAGCTTATTGAAATTTGTGTATGTATGTTTTATTAATACTTAAAACATAAAAAATGGCATTTATTATTAAACATTAAACAATATTTCGATACTTTCTTATTACTAAAATAGGTGAGGAAAGAGGATATTGAATAGATTTACGAATAGTTTTGTATTTAATGCATATACGTATTATTATTGTGATTTAAGAAAAGTTTTTGAGAGATATTCAATACTAAGAAAACTTCCTAATTCTTTGAAGATTTTATTAGAAGCAAATATTAGAAATGTAGCAGAACAAGATATTGCCACAATGATAGCTTCTTTTGTACATAAGAATTTTATGAGGGAAATAGAATTTTATCCTTCTAGATTAATTATGCAAGATGATATAGGAATTCCTTCTATGGTTGAACTTGCATCCTTACGAGATGTTGTATATTTTTATGGAGCAAATGTAAAAACTGTAAAACCACAAATAATGGTAGATTTAGTAATAGATAATAGAAGAACTGCAAAAAACCATAAAGAGATGAAAAGAAACGAAGAACAATATACTTTTTTAAAGTGGGCTCAAAGTGAATTTGAAAACTTTTCTCTTATCCCTCCAAATTCAGGTTTTTCTCATCAAATAAATATAGAGTATTTATCTACTATGATAAATTTAAAACAAGATAATAATAAACTATTCATATATCCTGAAACTATTGTAGGAACAAATATCCAAAGTACTATGATAAATGCACTTGGAGTATTAGGTTTTAGTATAGGAGAAATACAAGCACAAGCTTCAATGTTGGGTTCCTCTGTTTCTTTAAATCTTCCTTGTGTTTTAGGTGTTGAGATAGTTGGAACATTAGCACAAGGTGTGGGAATCATTGATGCCTCTTTAAAACTAGCAAATAAATTAAAAGAATATAATCTTGAAAATAAAATTATAGAGTTTTATGGAAGTTCTTTAAAAAATTTGACAATAGAAGATAGAGCAATATTATCAAATATTGCAACACAATATGGTGCTATATGTGGATATTTTGGAGTTGATGATAATACTATTGCATATGTGGAACAAACAAGAGGAGTTGATGCAACTTTAATTAAAGAATATTTTATAAAACAAGGTATGTACAATAATCAAGATTTAGTTTATGATGAAGATATGAAATTTGATTTATCAGCAGTTAAACCAATAATAGCAGGACCCAAAAGTTTAGAAAGTAAAATATATGTAAATAAAGTACCTAGCAAATTAGCTTCATTTAAAAAAGGAAATTTTGTTCGTGACAATGATATTGTATTAGCAGCAATTACAGCACATACTACAAATTCAAATCCAACACTTTTAATTCAAGCTGGACTTCTTGCGAAAAAAGCATGTATTTTAGGTCTTAGTATAAATAAAAATATCAAACGAATATTTATTCCTGGTTCTTTAGTAGTAAAAGAATATCTTCAAAGAGTTGATTTATTAAAATACTTAGAACAATTAGGATTTTATATAACAGATTTTGATGATGAGTTATCAATTAATAGTATAGACTTAGTAGAAATTGTATCAATGGATATAGATAAGTTTAACTTAGATGTTTCATCTATTAGTTCTGGAAATAAAAATTATAATGATAAAATTCATCCGAAGGTAAAATCAAACTGGTTAATGTCACCTGCCTTGGTTGTCGCATATTGTCTAAAGGGAAATATGAATTTTGATATTACAAGTGATGCAATATATAAAGATATATATCTAAATGATATATGGCCTAGTTCTCATGAAGTAACTGAATATCTATCTAGAATTAATTATAGTGTATATCAAAATGTATATAGGGATATATTCTTAGGAAATAAACAGTGGCAAGAAATTACATATGATAAAACACAAATATATAGCTGGAGTTATCTAAATACTTATGTAGAAGAATCAAAATTATTTGAAAATATAAATTTAGAAAAGATAAATATTAAAAATGCAAGAATTCTAGCTCTTTTAGGAGATGATATCTCCACAAATCAAATTTCACCATATGGACAGATATTCCCATATACACCAGCTGCTCTATATCTTGAATCAAAAGGATTACATCCTGATGAATTTGATACTTTTGAAAATAGAGTTTCAAATGCTGAGGTAATGAGTAGGGGAATACTATCAAATATTAAACTAAAAAATAAAATAGTAAGTTCAAAAGAGGGTGGTTTTACAAAAGATTTTTTAAGTGGAGAGATTATGTCTATATACGATTTTTCTATTAAAATGAAAGAAGAGCATACTCCTCTTGTAATATTTGCTGGAAAGAATTATGGTATAGGTGAACAAAGAGCATGGGCTGCAAAAGGTCTAAAACTTCTTGGCGTAAAAGCTGTAATTGCAAAATCTTTTAATAAAAAACATAAATCAGATTTGGTATCAATGGGAATTTTACCATTAGAGTTTATAGATGATGATTTGGATAGCTTATATCTAAATGGTGATGAACTTATTAGTATTGAATCTAATGATATAAAAATGAATAGTAAAATTGAGATACAAATAATAAAATCATATGATACAAAAACAATCACAGTTCAAAGTAGACTTGATTCAAAAGCTGAGGTTTTGTATTATAAAAATGGTGGAGTATTAGCTTATTTATTAAAAAATATTTAGAAAATATAAGGAAAAAAATGAATTTTAAAATAGCGAATGTTCAAGACATAGAAAAGGTTTTAAAGTTACACTTTAGATATCAAGTTGATTCTATAAAAGAAGAAGATAAAAAGGATGGTTTTGTTACAACTGCTTTTACAAAAGAGCAATTAGCAGATTTAATTACACAAGAACAAGGATTATTTATAGCTCTTGATGATTATGATGAGGTAATTGCTTATGTTATGAGTGCATCATGGCAATATTGGTCAAGATGGCCAATGTTTGCATTTATGGTAGAAGATTTACCAAATTTAGAATTCTTGGATCAAAAACTTAGTATTGATAATTCTTACCAATATGGACCTATTTGTATAGATAAAAAATATAGAGGAACAGGAGTTTTAGAAAGGATATTTGATTTTGCAAGAGAAAATATGGCAAAAAAATATCCTATTTTAGTAACTTTTATAAATAAAATAAATACAAGATCTTTTGAAGCTCATAGAAGAAAATTAAAACTAGAAGTTATTCAAGAATTTTCATATAATAATAACAACTATTATGAGTTAGTATATGACACTTCAAAAAGCTTAATTAAAAGAATTTGATTATTTTTACTATTAGAAAATTATTTAAATTATTTTTTAGTAATAAATGGAAGTATATATGCTAACATTCCACCTTTATTTATCAGAAAATAAGGGCTTTATGGAACAAGTTATTTTGATGATGTTGGCAACTGGAGTTGTTGCAGTTATCTTGGGTATTATTTTAAAACGTTTTGATGTTCCTCCAATTGTTGGATACATATTATCAGGAATAATTCTTGTAAATATTATAGGTTCAAATCCAGATAATTCTCATGTTCTAGATCAGATTGCAGAGTTTGGTATTGTATTTTTGATGTTTACAATTGGGCTTGAAATGAAGCTTGAAAATCTAATAGAAATGCGAAAACAAGTATTTACTTATGGTGGCCTTCAAGTTGGTTTATCAATTTTCTTTTTTACTTTTATCTCTTATTTTTTATTTAGTTTAGATATTAAAACTTCAATGGTTATAGGAGCTGCATTATCTCTTTCTTCTACGGCAATTGTACTAAAAATATTAAATGACACAAATAAAATAACAAATTATTATGGACAAAACTCTTTGGGAATATTGATTTTTCAAGATTTAGCTGTTATTCCAATTTTATTGGTTTTAACTATTCTTTCAAGTAGTGGAAGTTCAGTTAGTAGTTTACTTGTAGATATTGTTTTTTCTGGACTTGTTTTGTTTATAGTAATGATTGTTTTTGGTAAATACTTTTTAAATCATATTTTAAAACTTGTAAGTAAAGCGGATACTCATGAACTTTTTATCATGATAGTTTTAATTATTGCAATAGGTGCAAGTTCTTTAGCTCATTATTTAGGCTTTACTTATTCTATGGGAGCATTTATTGGTGGTATGTTAATTGCAGAAACTCACTATAAACACCAAGTAGAAGCTGACCTTATTCCATTTAGAGATTTGTTTTTAGCACTATTTTTTGTAACTGTTGGAATGCAAATAGATATACATTTTTTTATGTCAAATATAATACAAATTTTTGGATTAACTCTTATTATTATGTTATTTAAAGGTTTGATTATTTTTGCTATTATGTATTTCTTTGTTGGGAAAAGAGTAGCTTTTGAAACCTCTCTTACTATTTCTCAAGTTGGAGAGTTTTCATTTGTTGTATTTACCTTAGCTACTCAAAATACTCTTTTAGATGCAAATATAGGACAACTACTTACCCTTTCTGTAATAATTTCAATGGTTATAACTCCTTTTGTCCTTAAAAATATCGGATTTATTACAAATAGAGTTTTAGAAAAAAATGGTGCTAATAGTGAAATAATGAATATTTCAAAAGAAGTATTAAATGATCATGTAATTGTATGTGGATATGGGAGCTTCGGTAAACAAATACTTTTGAATCTAAAAAATGACAATATCGAACATATTGCCATTATTGATAATTATGAATTTTTTGAAAATGCTTTATCAAAGGGTGAAAAAGTGATATTTGGAAATCCAGCACAAAAATATATATTGTAAGAAGCAGGTATTTTGAAAGCAAAAGCAGTAATCATTGCTTTACATGATATAGATAGTATTATACTTTTATCCCATACAATTAAAGATATTAATAGTAAAGTTAAAATCCTAGCAAAAGTAACAAAGAAGAGTGTTCTTCCTGATACAATTAATAGTGAAGATTTTGTTGATATTTATGATTGTACCGCTGAAATGTTAGTTGAAAAGTCAATAAGTTAAAAAAATAATTTTTTAATTAGTTTTTCTTTATGGATATTTCTTATAGTAAACTTTTAATAATTAAGCTTTTAATAGTAGATTAATAAAAAGATAATAAAATATAGAATAATAAAAATTTGGAAGTAACAAATGCAAAGTAACTTTATAATGGGTAATGATAAAAAATATAACTTTAATGATTTAGTTGATGTTATTGAATTTGAAGAACTATTAAAAAGTTTTTATAAAGCAACGGGTATTCCAAATGCTCTTGTTGGAAGAGATGGTCAAATTATTTCTCAAGCAGGATGGATTGATGCTTGCGTGTTATTTCATAGAGTAAATAAAGATAGTAATTTACAATGCCAAGAAAGTAATGATATTTTAGTAAAAAGTGTTTCTACTGGTAAAGTTAGTAGTGCTTTATGTAAAAATGGATTATTTGACTATGCAACTCCTATTGTTGTAGAAGAAGAACTTTTAGCAACTTTATTTTTAGGACAAGTTTTAACCCAAGAACCTAATATAGAATTCTTTAAAAAACAAGCTCAAAAATTTAATTATGATGAAACGAAATATCTTAAAGCAATATCTTGTATTCCTATTGTTAGCGAAGAAGAGATTGAATCAACAATGGATTGTGTTGTAAAAATGGCACAAATGTTAGCAAAAACTGGTTTATCAAAATTACGTGAAATTTCACTAGAACGTAATCTTCATCAAAGTAATCAACAAAAAATACAATTAAATGATATATTAGATTTTTCTCCCGTTGCAATTTCTTGGGCAGATATAGATGGTAATATTGAGTATATTAATCATAAATTTACAGAATTATTTGGATATACACTTGAAGATATTCCAAATATTGAAACTTGGTATAAAAAAGCTTATTCTAATTTAAAATATCAAAAAAATGAAATAAAATCTTGGCATAAAGATATGTTTCAAGTAGGTGAAAAAAATAAACCTATACCTATTTTAGAAAGAGAAATTAGTATTGTATGCAAAGATGGAAGTGAACGTCAAGTGCTTGTTTATACCCTAATAATTCCATACTAAATTAGACAACAAGCCGACTTGCTCTATAATTAGGTACTTTAAAGCGAAAAAGTTACACCTAAAACTTTCACCTACTGGGTGTAACTTTTTCTAACTCAGGATTAGATTATGGCAC
>JBGSBO010000068.1:0-10726 GCA_041730535.1 Minisyncoccia bacterium | reverse complement strand
CAAAATAATATCATATTACTATTCTTGCCACCATATTCACCAGAATATAATCCAATCGAAAGAGTATGGAGTTTTTTAAAAGCTAAAATCAAACAGAAATTTTTTAGAACAGCTGAACTTTTTAGAAACTTTGTATTTGATATATTTGAGAATATAAATATCACCGATTTAGATAAATTAGCTAGTCATTGCATTAATTTAATTAGTTATTAAGTTTGATTTGTGATGAGTATAATGTGAAGTTTCATAGTGTTTATTTAATGCTTCTTCACTTTCCCAAGAATCAATTACAATAAATTCAACAGGATTATTTTTTGTTTGAAAAACTTCATACATCAAACAACCCTCCTCTTTTTTAGTTTCTTCAATAGTAGATTTAAGTAATGCCTTTAGTTCTTCAATACAATCTTTTTTTGCTAAAAATATTATTTGTCTTGTTATTGCCATAATTATCACTTTTTTTGGTATTTTTTTATATTTTAGTTAATAGTTGCTTTGTTTTGAATCAAGAATTAAAAAAAGAAAACAATCACCTTTTTCTATTGTAATATAGAATTAAGAGGATTTACTTTTGTATTTTTAGTATATTGATATAATAAGTTATTATTTTCTTCTTCTTGCTTATTTATTGTTTGTTTTAAATTATCTATCAAAAGTTGAAAACGTTCTATTACTTGATTTGTATGGTGTTCTCTTTCAGCTTCTGAGGTAGATATATTTTTATCTTTATATGTAGATTTTTTATTTTCAAAAAAATCTATCAATATGTTTGTTATTAAGTTTTTATACTCTTCACTTGAATTTTCATCAATACTTATATCACCATTAAAAATAAACTTTTGATTTGTTGTAGGATGTTCTTTTGCATAATTATTTAGCTCATTTTGAAACTTATTTTCATCTAAAGATATACCAAAAATAGCTTTTATTGAAAGAAGTCTAAAATCGGATATTGAACTAAATGTATTTATTAATGATTGTTCTAAGTTTTTA
This sequence comes from Minisyncoccia bacterium, assembly GCA_041730535.1. Taxonomy (GTDB): domain Bacteria; phylum Campylobacterota; class Campylobacteria; order Campylobacterales; family Arcobacteraceae; genus Aliarcobacter. The sequence continues at coordinate 9,733 of JBGSBO010000068.1, read as the reverse complement.
TTTTTTATATTTTGCATTGCATAACTTGCATTTTCACTATCTTGCAAGTTAGGAAAAAGTGTTTGATTACCCTCAGGTATTAGTCCTAAATTAACAAATAAAGATACTTTTCTCCAAACATCAAATATATCATTACCTTCATTTGATAATTTATTTACCATAGACTCAAATTCTGGTGCATTTTCATATCTATTATTTATATTCATAAACTCTTGATAATAAAAATTAGATTCTATATCTTTAGTTATAGGATCCCCATTTCTTGTGGTTAAATATATTGAATAATGTTGATTATATTCTTCATCATCTATATTAATTGTTTTACCATCTAATATAACTCTATTAAAACTGCCTTTATATGACTTTTGCATTTCATTTGGATTTGATTCATTGTATTTTCTTATTTCGTTGTTATATTCTTCAACTTCAAATAGAAAATTTTTATAATCATTATGAAAAAAAGATTGTATTTTGTCGTATCTTTCTTTTAAATATTTATCTGTTATTGGCTCTTTTGTCCATATTTGATAACTCTTTGAACCTATTGAATCATTATGTTTTAATGAATATACCTCAGACTTTGGACAGTATGTAACATTATCTACTAAACTATCATCATTAAGTACCTTATTTTCAATCTCTTTTAAATATTCATTTACTTTAGTTTTATTTAGATAGATTGTTTCATAATCTTCTGTTCCATATTTTTTTGTTTTTAGAAGATATGCACCATTTTCTAAATAGTTATTAAATGTAGAGTCAGATGTATATTTAAATTTATCTAACTCTTCTACGGAAAACATATCTGGTATCAATGATGGGAAAGATGCAAATATTGTGTTTTTTGTTTTTGAAGTAGATTGTTCTTCTTTTTGTTGATTATTAGTGTATGTTGATACATTAGATGTTATTTCCATAAATAATATTCCTTTTATAATGCTTTTATTAATTTTAATATTAAAAAAAATAATTTAAATATTACTATTATACTTATTTTATGTTACATCTAATGTCACAAAAAAAAGAAAATTTAGAAATTTTATAAAATTTCTAATTCAAAAGGTAAGTAATCTTTTTTTGCTAAAAATAGCGTTTCAACCTCAGGGGTGTAATTTAATAGTTATGTTAGAATCTTAATAAATAAAAAATTTAATGGATAAATATAATTATGAAAAAAAATACTAACAAAAATATAGAAACATTCGATGAGCTTGCTAAATTAAGTGATTACTCTTTTGTAAAAAAACTTAACAGTGACCCTGATGCAAAATTTAATGCAGACAATAAATTACCAAGAGAGGTTTTTTCTGGACACTATGTACCAGTAAGTCCAACTGCTATCAAAGAGCCAATATATATTTCTCATAGCGAAACCTTTTTTAAAGAATTAGGCTTTTCTGAAAACCTAATAAAATCAGATGATTTTATCAAAATGTTTTCAGGGGATATATCTAATATTTCTAATCTATCACAAAATATTGGCTGGGCAACTGGATATGCATTATCTATTTATGGAACTGAATATTATGCCCAATGTCCTTTTCAAACTGGAAATGGTTATGGTGATGGTAGAGCAATCTCAATTCTTGAAGCTCTAATAAACGGCAAAAGGTGGGAATTTCAGCTAAAAGGTGCAGGGAAAACACCATATTGTAGAGGTGCAGATGGACGTGCAGTTTTAAGGTCAAGTGTTAGAGAGTTTTTAGCTCAAGAACACATGCACGCACTTGGTATTCCAACTTCTAGGTCTTTGATTCTATTTACCTCTACAAAAGAGCAAGTAACAAGACCTTGGTTTAGAGATAATTCGTACTCAAAAGACCCTGAAGTTATGATTGAAGAAGATGTTGCAATCACGACAAGGGTTGCATCATCATTTATAAGAGTTGGACAACTTGAACTTTTTGGCAGAAGAGCTAGAAAAAATGAACATGAAAATGCTTTAATAGAGTTAGAAATGATTGTTTTACATTTGATTGATAGAGAGTATAGTGAGGTAATCAACCAAGAGTTAAACTTAGAAAAGAAAATCATTTTATTAGCAACAGAGTTTCAAAATCGTCTTACATCAATGGTTGCTAACTGGATAAGAGTTGGATATTGTCAAGGTAACTTCAACAGTGATAACTGTGCAGCAGGAGGCTTTACACTGGATTATGGTCCATTTGGATTTATCGAAATGTTTGACCCAAAATACCAATCTTGGACTGGTGGAGGAATGCACTTTTCATTTTTTAATCAACCCAAAGCTGGAGAAAAAAACTTTAAATCATTTTGTAGTGCTTTAAAACCATTACTTAGTTCAAATGCTCAGACTTTAGAAGAACTTGAAAAAATCGAAAATAATTTTAGCAAAGTTATGCAAGAAAAAATGGAAAACATGTGGGCTAAAAAACTAGGAATCAGTAAGTTTGATGTTTCGTTATTTGAAGAGCTTATCAATCTTATGATAGAAACAAAAGTTGACTATACTATATTTTTTAGGGAACTTTCAAATATCCCAAATGACATTAATCAACTTGCAAAAAGTTTTTATGGAAATTTAAAAAATGAAGCTATTAAAACAAGATGGAATAATTGGCTTGAGATTTGGAAATCACTTATAAATGCAACTGATAAAGAGTCTATTATAAGTCTTTCAAATCAAATGAAACTTATAAATCCAAAATATACTTTAAGAGAATGGCATCTAGTTTGGGCATACCAAGAAGCCCAAAATGGAAACTATGAACTAGTACATGAATTACAAAAAATCATGACAAATCCATATGAAAAACAAACAAAAGAAATAGAAGAGAAATATTATATTAAAAAACCTTCAGATTTTTTTGGAATAGCTGGTATTTCGCATGTTAGTTGTTCTTCGTAGGGAAGGTTTGAGTTTGAATCTTTAAGAGGAAGCTATCTTCTTTTTTAAAGTTTAGATGTGCATTCCCAAGCTAAAGCTTGGGAACGAAAGAAAAGTTTTGATTTTGTTAGTCTTTAACATTTTTTTAAATCATTTAATAAATCTGATTTATCTAGTGCCAACAATATTAAGTTTTTAATAATTTCTATTAAAAAGAATTTTATATTTTCATTAGATTTAAGTAATATATACTTTTTATTAAAGTCAACTATATTTCCATGTGCAATATCGCTTCTATATGAATATAATTTTTTCCATATTGTATCTTCATTTGAATTTTCAAAATAATCATTATAATTGATTTGTCTTAAAAAGAATTTTTGTAATAAATTTAATTTATTAACAATCTGATGGGATATAGAATCAAGACTTTCCTGTAATCTTGGTGAGTGAGTAACAAGTGTTTCTATTATTGAAAAATATCCAACAAGTAATAAGTCAGAATCATAATTTATATATTTTAATGAATTAAAATTATTAATTGAATGTTTTATAAATGTATATTTATCACTATTATTTTTAAGCTGCTTATATATTTTTGATATTGATATTATTTCATTAATGTCAATATCAATTGCATTATACTTAATATATCTTTGTTCCATAGTTTTATATTTATTTATAATATATTCAGAATAACCAATTATAGGTCTTTCTTTATTATCTGGATACGGATACATAAATGTAAATCCCAATTCAAATGAATTCTTAAGTAAGTTAATTGAAGTTTCTAAAGATTCAATTTCATAGTTGATATCAAATTCTATTACCCAATATCTAAAATTGTTTTTAGTTAATGGTTCCTTTTCATAAGAAATAGTAGTTTCGTTTTTTTGTACTTCTTTACTATTAAATTCATATATAAAATCTTTATCTTTATTATTAAATGGATGATGAATTGTTATTTTGTTTAACTCATTTTTTATAATTTCAATTTCATCATCTGCGGCTTTTCTTAATATATAATTTTCAATTAATTCTATAGGTTCATAATTATTAATTTTTATATTACTTAAAATAAATGTAAATCCTCTCAATAACTTATCCTTTCATATTAGACTAACTATTTATTAGTAATACATTATATATAAATTATCTATAAATATTAGATATTACAATATTCTATATACATTAATTTATCGATGATTAGAGTTAAATAAATACTAGAAGAAAAGTCTATTGGATTTCTAAACTAAAACTATCAAAAAATTTCTAAAAAGTTTTAAAAAAGGTGCCTGTCCCATTTTTTCATCATCAGGACACGAACAAAAAGGACGTAGACCAGCACTTATTATAAGTAATGAAGTTTTTAATAAAGCTATTATAGATTAAAATGTAAATAAACTATTTATTATTACCCATTTTTTATAGCATCTTTGATAACTTGTGCTACATTTTCAGGGCTGATATTTTTATCTTTACAATATTTTGATTGAAGCCAAAGTGAAAGTTGTTTTTGTCCTTTACTAGCATTACAGCCACAACAGCATAAAGCTATATTTTCTCTTGTTATAATTTTTGCATCATTAATTATATGTTCCCAACTAGCAGCCGTCTTTTTTGAAATTTTAACTGATGTAAATTTAACACCACAATAAACACAAACGTTATCTCTTTGTCTAATTTCATTTTCTAAAGAGGAAGGTATATTCCAATTATTTGCCATAAAATTTTGTTAAGCGATTTTTCTTACAGATATTTCAAGCATACTTTCAATATTTAAATGATAATCCAAAGACTCCCACTCAATACCTGTATCCATACAAATAAGTTTGTAATCTTTTAGCTGTGATATTGTTGCTTTTTTTAGAGGTTCGTACCAATCCAATGGAGTTGATATAATTCTATTATCAGCAAGTTTTACATGAAGATATTCTTCATCAAAATGAACTTCTTTACCTTTAATTAAACCACTCATTCCAAATCCTTTCAAATTCATTTTTATTTTCTTTTATGATTTCTAGTGCTTCTTTTAAATCTTTAGGTTTTAAATAGTTTTGCACTACTTTTAAGTTTTCCAATTCAACTTTAGCAAAGCCATCACTTTTCATAACATGAATGTGTTTTGGTTCATGTTCATTTGCATAAAAGAAAAACTTAAAACCGTTTTTATTTAGTAAAGTTGGCAGACTAAAATCCTTACTTATATTTTGATTATTGTATCTAAAATATTAGAATTTTTAAAGTTCTTTGATAGTAAGAAATATTGATAAAAAATTGTTTTATTTTAAAAAAATTTGCTAGAAATTTCTAACAAATTTTATGTATATTTTGCCAAAGTTTGGCGAAGGTGTACTACAAGTACATCGAGCCAAACTTTGGTGAAAGATGCGTGAAAATTGTTAGAAATTATTCCCACTCGATTGTTGCTGGTGGTTTTGATGAAATATCATAAACTACTCTGTTGATTCCATCAACTTCGTTGATTATTCTTCTTGAGATTGTTTCTAATATTTCATGTGGAATATGTGCAAATGTTGCTGTCATTCCATCTGTTGCTTCTACTATTCTTACACAAACTGTATTGTCATAAGTTCTATTATCACCCATAACTCCAACAGATTTTACGTTTAATAATACTGTAAATGCTTGCCATGTTTTGTCATAGTAACCAGTTGCATGTAATACATCTAACATAACTGTGTCTGCTTTTCTTAATAGTTCTAAATCAGGTTTATTTACATCTCCCATGATTCTAATAGCAAGTCCTGGTCCTGGGAATGGATGTCTTCCTATCATTGCAGCTGGAAGTCCAAGTTCTAATCCTAAAGCTCTAACTTCATCTTTGAAGATTTCTCTTAAAGGCTCAACTAACTCAAATTTCATCCAATCAGGTAATCCACCAACATTATGGTGAGATTTGATAGTTTTTGAAGGGCCTTTTACAGAAACTGATTCGATAACGTCTGTATAAAGTGTACCTTGTGCTAAAAACTCAATACCATCATGCTTTTTTGCTTCTTTATCGAATACTTCAATAAATGTTTCACCAATGATTTTTCTTTTTGTTTCAGGATCTGTTACACCTGCTAGTTTTGTTAAGAATTGTTCACTTGCATCAACAGTGATAAGTTTTACACCACGAGCCTTAAACATAGCTTCAACTTGTTCTCTTTCATTTGCTCTTAATAATCCATTATCAACAAATACAGGAATAACTCTATCACCTATTGCTTCAGCTAAAAGAGTTGCTACAACTGAACTATCAACTCCTCCTGAAACTCCACAAAGAACTTTTTTATTTCCAACTCTATCTTGAATACTTTTTATTTGTTCTTTTGCAAAAGAACCCATATTCCAAGTTGATTCACATTCACAAATATGTTTTGCAAAGTTTTTTAATAGTTTGCTACCTTCATCTGAATGGTAAACTTCTGGATGAAATTGGAATGCGTAGATATTTCTATCAGTATTTGCAATAGCTGCAAATGGAGAGTTTTCACTTGTTGCAATTTTTTCAAATCCAGCTGGAATATTTTCTACTCTATCACCGTGTGACATCCAAACAATTTGACCATCTGTTGTGTCTTTGAAAATTGGATTTTCAAGTTCAAATTTTAATTTAGCTTTTCCATATTCATGATGAGCAGCAGGAACTACACTTCCACCAAAATGTTGAGAAATTAACTGCATTCCATAACAAATACCTAAAATTGGAAGACCTAATTCAAAAATTGTAGTATCAGGATGATAAGCATCTTTAGCATAAACAGAAGCAGGACCACCTGAAAGAATAATACCTTTTGGAGTTCTAGCCATAATATCTTCAATACTCTCACTATAAGGTACTATTTCAGAATAAACACCAGCTTCTCTTAGTTTTCTAGCAATGATTTGAGTATATTGACTACCAAAATCTAATACTACGATTGGGACATGTTTCATATATTGTTTTCCTTCATATTTCACACTATTGTGCTTGAATATTACAAATTTTAATCCGAGATTTTATCTAAATAGTAGTAAAAAACTGGTTAAACAAAAAAAATGAGCAAAAAAAAAGGCTACTAGAAAATATCTAGTAGCCTTTTTTATTTTTCTAAATTAAACTTAGTGTCCAATTCCTAGCATCTGATATTGAATATACCAAATACCACAAGAAACGATATATCCAATAAGAATAGTCCATGCATATTTCATATGAGAACCAAAGGTATAAATTCCATGCATTTTACCCATTACTCCAACACCAGCTGCTGATCCAAAAGAAATTAATGAACCACCAATCCCAGCTGTCATCGTAACTAACATCCATTGGTCAACTCCCATAGTTGGATTTGCTTTTAAAATAGCACTCATGACAGGAACATTATCTACAATTGCAGATAAAAATCCTATCCCAATATTTGACCAAGTTGGTCCTAAAATATCTGGATTATAAACAACAGCTGCAAGTCCTAACCAACCAACAAAATATAATGCACCAACAGCTGCTAAAATACCAAAAAAGAACATTAATGTATTGTTTTCAATTTTTGCCATTGAATGAAAAATATTAAAATGGTCTACACCGTATTTTTTCTTTAAACCATAAGAATAAACTTTTAATAAAGATAAACCAAACATCATTCCCCACATAGCAGGTAAATGTAAAACTTGGTGAGCTAATACAGCACAAGCAATAGTTAATACTCCAAGAGCCATAACTACTTTTGCACCTTCGTGCATTCTTGGTGCTTTTTCTTTTGAAACATCAAAAACAGGAACTATATTTGGAACAAATCTTGATAATAAAAATGCTGTTACAAGAAATCCTAAAAATGCTGCTGGAAATAAAAATATAAAGTCTGCAAATTCACCTTTTCCTGCTGTCCATGCCATAAGTGTAGTAATATCACCAAATGGAGACCAAGCACCACCTGCATTTGCAGCAACAACGATGTTAATAGCACCTGGAACTAAGAAATCTTTTCTTGTTTTTTCAATTGTAATTAATACTGTTGATAAAATAAGAGCTGTTGTTAAGTTATCTGCAACAGGTGAGATGAAAAATGCTAAAAATCCAGTTACCCAAAATAGTTTTCTGTACGTATAACCTTTAGAAACTAAATTATATTTTAATCTATCAAAAACTCCCATGTGAAGTAAAGACTCGATATATGTCATTGCAACAAATAAGAAAAAGAAGATACCTGCTATTTCTAATATTAAATGATTAGCTTCTGTATGAACAAGATTTAAATCTAAACCATTTAAAGCATAATAAATTGCAACCAAAATAAACATAAATGTACCAATAAATAAAGCGGGCTTAGCTTTGTCTATTGCATACTTTTCTTCAGCAGCAACGAAATAATAACCTACAACAAATATAAAAAGACATGCCAAACCGACCCATGTCATTGTTAAATCAGGTATAGCTCCAGTAGCTTCAGAACTTGCGAATAATGATAATGAACCAAAAAGTAAAGTCATCAAAACTTTTAACATTAATTCTCCTTAATATAGTGTGCGCCAAGAGATTTTTTTCGTCTCAGAGCAGAATTTAAAATAGATTTTGCCGTAAGTAGCCTTAAAAAAAGTAATCTACCTACATTCAACGTTAAATAACCCTCTATTGTATCTAGTGTAAGTTGAAGAGTTTTTGGATCCCTTACTATTGAAGCGTAAGTCCACATCATCTCTCTTAAATTATCTTTTATATCTTTATCAATTTCTTTATTTCTAACATAATTTATAATAGCTTTATCATAATTTTCTTTTTGAATTTTAAAATCATTTTTTAAAGAGTCTTCAACAGCAATTTGAGAAAAAACCAAGCCTTCTAACAAAGAATTTGAAGCTAATCTATTTGCACCATGAACACCAGTACAAGCTACTTCACCTATTGCATATAGATTTTTCATTCCTTTTACTTTTGCATCTAAAGAAGTCTCAATTCCACCCATTGAATAGTGAAATGCTGGACTTATTGGAACTCGTTCAAAAGGTAAGTCATAACCTAAATCTTTTAAATTAGAATAAATATTTGGAAATCTTTTTTTAAATGCTTTTTTTTCAAATGTTTCAAAAGATAAAAAAACACCAAAACCTGTTTTTTTATTGTAATCAAAAATAGACCTACTAACAACATCTCGTGGTGCTAATTCGCCATCTTCATGGTAATCAAATAAAAATCTATAACCATTATCATCAACAATATGTGCACCCTCACCTCTTAAAGCTTCAGATAACAAAGGTTTTCGCGCAAAGGAAGTTCCTTTTACAACTGTTGGATGAAATTGCATCATTTCCATATCTTTTAATGGAAGATTTTTTTCAGCAATAATTCCTTGAATTTCACCTGCATTTGCAGTTGAGTTTGTATGATATCTGTAAATAGAACCAACTCCTCCACTTGCTATTATTGTAGTGTGAGCAAAGGCTACTTTTTGATTTGTTTCATTTGTAAAATATTGAACACCATAACAAATATCATCTTTGATTAATAAATCACAAACTACAGATTCAGTAATAATTTCATGCTCACAATGCTCCAATAAAAAAAGATGCATTATTCTACCCGTTGCATCACCATCTGCATGTAAAATTCTATTTCTACTATGAGCTGCTTCTTTTGTAAAAGCTAATTCACCATTTTCATTTTTGTCAAATTTCATTCCAGCATCAATTAGATTTTTAATAGCAGAGATTGATTTTTTACTTAAAAGCTCAACTGCATCTTTATCATTATAATCAACACCAGCGGTTAAAGTATCTTTAATATGAATTGGAATATCTGATTCATCAACTGCAGTTGCAATTCCCCCTTGCGCCCAAAAGGTATTACAATTCCAAGTTGACATTTTACATAAAATCAAAACTCTCTTGTTTTTAGGTATTAAT
>JBGSBO010000067.1:0-10734 GCA_041730535.1 Minisyncoccia bacterium | reverse complement strand
ATCCTTAACTTAAATAAAACTGATTTAACGGTTTATCTAAAAAAGTGTCCAAGTATTTACCGTTTTTAGTGTCCAAATAAAACCGTTTTATCTGACCAAGTATTTCCGTTATTGGTGGCCAAGTTCATCCGTTTTTTGCACCAAAGAAGAAAGAAATAGACAAATCAAGTATGCTTTTTATCATGGATATAAACAAAGTGAGATTTCAAGATATTTAGAAATATCTTCATCTAGCGTATCAAAAATTATTAAGGAGGCTTAAAAGTGGCAATTCATGACCTGACCCTTTTGTTTTTCATTTCATAATCATGAAGAGATAAGTTATCACATTATCAAAAATTGGAAAGTTTCAGAATATACAAAAAAATTAGTAAGATATCATTATTTAATAAGAGGAATGCAAAAAGCAAAAGATAGAAATAATATAGAAAGATACAATCGAATGAAAAGAGCTTTTGATTCTTTGAACTCAAATTTTATAAAAGATTTAAAATTATTTATGCATTTTGATGATTTAGGGAAAAAGAGTTTTTTCAACAAATAAGATTATTAAAGAAATTTAATTATGGAATATTCAAGATATTTAAAATTTTTTTAGATATAATCAACCCCACTTACAATAGAAGGAAAAAGGTATTTAGTTACCTTAAGAAAATTTGCATCAATTTACAATAACAGAAAAAATAAAACAATTAGATATACAAGACATAAAAGAGAATTTATTTCATTATTCATACGATAGTAAAAGTTTAAAATCTTTAGTTAAAAGTAATACATCAAAAGAAGATATTTCATACATCTCGGCTTATAGCAGTTTTAAAGGGGAAGTTTACGAAAATATTGTTTATGAACTTTTACTACAGTATGCCCAAGAACAAGATGAAATTACGCGTTTTGTGTTAAAAGGTCCTTATCAAGATAAAGAGAATTTATACATAAAAAGTGGACTTTTAATAGATAGAAGTTCTCAAATAGTTTATAAATCAGCTTACAAAGATATAAGTGAGTTTGATGCTTTATTTTTTACAAAAGATTCATTGTATTTTGTAGAAATGAGTACTTCAAAAAAAACTTCAAGTTTAAATAAAAGATTATCAAAAAAATATGCTCTTTTAAAGATGATTTTTCCAACATTAAATATAAATGCTTTAATAGTCGTGACAAAAGGTTCAGTTGGATTAAAAAATTTCCCTTCATACGCTACTATTTGGTTAACAAATGACTTAGAAGATGAAGAATTAATTGAAAAAATCATTTTTGCCAAAAAAGTAAAAAATGATGTTCAAACTTTAAAAGCTCCTAAAAATAATAAGTTTATAGAGGCTTTAAAAGTAAAATATAAGAAATTCCAATATTTTCCTACTTTAGAATGGATTTTAAATAAATCAAGAGAAAATCCCAAATTTCCAGTTGATTTGAAGTTTTTTTCATCTGCTAAACTTGGTCTTTATTTTGATATTTTCACAAAACTTTATATTGGATATATTACAACTGAAGAGTTTTTGACTTTTTATGAAAAATTTGATTTAAAAATAAAATCTGATCGAATAATCGTAACTATTGAAAAAGTAAATCAAACTCAACTTGACATAGTTTATTATGCAAAAGAAACAAATGGTAAACTAAAAAGAATTAGATTAGAAGAAAATAATATTTCAGTAAAAGATAAAGAACTAGATGGATTTACAAATGCAGAAGTTAGATTTTTTATGAAAGTATTAGAAGAAAAACATCATTTAAGTGTAGATAATGTAAAACATATTTTAAATAATATGTCTTTAATAAAATAAAATATGGTATAATCCTTGCTAAAATTTTAAAAAGGATTATCTCGATGAATTTAACTGACTCCTATCGTAGGCGTGTTTTAATTTATTCTCAAAATATGGGGCTTAAAAAATGACCCTTCTACTTACGTATCTTTTTATAGCGTTACTTGTCTCTTTTGTTTGTTCTGTTTTAGAGGCTGTTTTACTTTCAAGTACTTCTTCTTATATTGAATCATTATCAAAAAAAGATAATTCAGATGCCGTTGAAATGTTAAAAGGTTTAAAATCAAATATTGATAAACCAATATCTTCGATTTTAATATTAAATACTTTTGCTCATACAATGGGAGCTGCAGGTGTTGGTGCACAAGCACAAGTTTTATTTGGTCAAGAAATGGAAACAGTAATTGCAGTTTTATTAACATTAGCAATTTTATATCTTTCTGAAATTATTCCAAAAACAATAGGTGCTGTTTATTGGAAAAAATTATTGATTCCTTCTGCTTATATTATTAATTTTTTAATAAAAGTTACTTATCCATTAGTTTGGATTTCACTTTTTATTACAAAATCTATATCAAAAGGTAAAGTAAAAGATTCTAATTTTTCAAGAGATGAAATTATGGCTGCTGTTACAATGGGTGAGAGAGAAGGTTCAATTCTTTCAAAAGAGAGTGCTTTAATTGAAAATCTTTTTAAATTAAAAAATATAAAAACAAAAGACATTATGACACCAAGAAGTGTTGTCTTTGCTTTTAAATCAGATGTTACAGTCGAAGATGCAATTGAAGATGATAAGATGTATATTCACTCAAGAATTCCTATTTATGATGAAACAATTGATGATATTGTAGGAATAGTATTTAATCAATCAATTCTTGAAGAAAGTGTTGAAGAAAGAGATAATACTATATTAAAAGATATCACAGTTCCTGTTCATAAAATATCTGAAAATGTTCCTGTATCTTCTTTGATAGATCAATTTGTAAATAGAAAAACTCATCTTTTTATAGTTCAAGATAATTATGGACAAACAAGTGGAGTTGTAACTTTAGAAGATGCAATTGAAACTCTTTTAGGTGTTGAAATTGTTGATGAAATGGATGAAGTTGAAGATATGCAAGCTTTTGCAAAAGATAAAAACAAGCAATTCCAAGACAAACTATTAGTTGAAAAGAAAAGACTAGCAAAAATTAGACTTGTGTAAAACAAGTCTAATTATAAAATATTAATAATACAAACTTTTTTGAATCTTATCGTAGTTATAAACATCTTCCCTAAATTGTAATTGTCCCTCTTCATCTACCCAAGATGTTAAATAAACTAAATGAACTGGGATTTTTTTACTTAATCCTATTGATTTCTCATTTGTTTCTTTTAGGATTGAATCTATTTTTCCTAAGTCTAAACTTTTGTCTTCAGATGCTATTATATTCAATAATTCTTGTGGTTTAGATAATCTTATACATCCATGAGAATAAGCTCTTCTAGCGTTGCTAAACAAGCTTTTTGCAGGTGTATCGTGCATATAAACAGCGTGTTTATTGGGAAATATAAATTTCATTCTTCCAAGTGGGTTTTCAGAGCTTGGACTTTGTGTCAATCTGAAATTTGGCATAGAATCTAAGTCTTCCAAAATAAAAGCATCAATAATATCTTGTATATTCATCTTTTCAGATTCAGGATGCCAAGATGAATAAATATCGATTCCTTTTGAAGCTAAATAGTTTGGGTCTTTTATTAGTTTTGGAATGATCTCTTTTTTTGTGATACTTTCAGGAATATTCCATTTTGGATTTAAAACAATATAAGACATATTGTCTGAAAATATTGGAGTAGGGTGTTTACTTTCTCCAACAACTACATTCATACTCAATTTTACTGTATGGTCTTCAATTAATTTAAGTTTAAATTCGGGGATATTTACAATTAAATATTTTTCACCTAAATCTCTTGGTAAAAATCTCATTCTTTCTAGATTTATTCTTATTTGCTCTATTTTTTCATTGGCACTCATATTTAAAAATTTTTGTGTTAATGAACCCACAATTCCATCTGCATATAATCCATGATTTTTTTGAAAAGAGATTACTGCTGTTTTTAAATCTTCATCAAAATAGTTTTCACATGAAATAGCTTCTTTGGGTATATTATTTTGTATAGCTTCTGTATTTTCAGGATTTCCATTTGTTGTATTATTTGTAACAATATTTTCTACATTAACGGTATTTTCACAAGTTTTTATTAAATCTTTACTTTGAGATAATCGAGTTCTTAATGCTTTTACAATTTCTGATGTTTCACCAATTCTAAGGCTTTTTATTTCTGGTATTTTTGCATAACCACCATTTGCACTTATAGCTTCTAAATCATTGATTGCTAAAATTAATTTTTCTACATTTGGATAATTGAAATCAACTTCTTTAAATACGCTTGCTAAATCATTATTTTCAACAGCTTTTTTTAGAAGCATTTTAGGATTTTTAATTAAACTATATTTGTCCCATTGTGCATTTATTTCTGTTTCTTTTTTAATCATAGAAAGTTTTTCTTCAAAGGCTTTCCAATCTATAGAACCTTTTAAAATATAAGTCATATATTTATCATATAACTCAGTTAGCTTAAAATCAATACTTATTAAACTTTCTTGAGTTTTGTTTATATTTTTATCAAGTTGTGTTAGTTTTTCTGTTACTTCATTTAATTTGAAAATATTATTAGCATAAGGTTTTAAAACTGGGTCATTTTTGATTTTATCAAGAAGATAAATCGCAACTTCTTTCATGCCATTTTCATTCATCCAATAAAGATCGTAATTGTTGTATTGATAATACTCTTTTAGTATTTTTTTATCTATTAAAAGAGATTGATACTCTTTTTCTAAAATCTTTTTTGAAATTTTTTCTAAATCTTTTTTGACAAAGGTTTTTTCTTTAATTTCTGTTTCATTTTCTATTGTATTTGCATATAAATACCCATTTAATATGGCAATAGTAACAACAATAAACTTTAGTCTGTTCATAAAAATAATCTCCAAAATGGTACTTGTGTTTAAAATATATATAAAATACCCAAATTATGATTAAAACCTGTAATAAAGGATATTTTTTCTCTTATAAGTTTATAAAAGTATCCTATTTGTAATTTATTAAATAGATTTTTTAAATGCTGGTTTGTATCTTATATTATTTTCATCATAAGCATATTTTACTTGATAATTAACCATCTTTTCAAATGGAATTAAGAAATTTTCCAATGATTTACTAGGGATAGTCTCGGTGTTTTGAAAATTTAATTGTTCAAGTACACATAAAGTAGATTCTATAGTAGATAAACAGTATTGATTTGGTTGTGTTTTTATTTTAAATTGTGATGATTTATCATGTTCAAAACTAATTTTTTTTAAGTTTTGAAGATTTGTACTTAATCTTAACATTTTCTTAGAACAAGGCCAAGTTGAGTCTATTATAAAAACTAAAGATTTTTTTTCACTAGGAAGTTTTTGAGTGTTTAATTTTATACTATTAATGTCAGGATATAAAACATAAGGTTCATAATTTTTATCATTTAGAAGTTCATTTACTCTTTTGTGATTTGTAAAATCAATTCCTATATGTAACTCACAATTTTGCAAAGAGTTGTTTGTCATATGGCCTGTTCCATTTTTTGTTTTTCTAAACTCTTTTGGGTGCATTAAAATAACAAATTTTGTTTGTGTTTTTATAGGGTCTACTATAAATTCACAAATACATGATGATTTTGGTCTATAACATTTATAACATATTTCTCTATTTTCAAACTCTTGCAATTATTCTACTTTTTTATTTTTTTGCAATTATAGTGAAATACTCATTACATTTATTAATAATTTGGATTATATGATTATAATTGCATAAAATTTTTATAAGAGAAATAATGATTATATTAGAAGCAATGGGGGCAATTTTTTCAATACTTGGTGCGTATTTAATGTCTTTGAGTGGTAAAGGAAATACAAAACCGTTGTATTTAGGATTTATTTGTTTTTTTATTTCAAATCTTGCCCTTTTGACATTTTTTACATTGACAGGAAAAGTTCCTGTAATTATTCAAATGGTTTTGTTTTTTGTAACAGCAATAATAGGAATTTATAAATTAACACAAAATAGAAAAAGAGATGTTCAAATTATGGCTTTTGTGTTAGTAATTTATATCTCAATTTTTATTTTTACAGTTTTACCAAATATGGGTCAAATTGATTTTGAAATTTTATTAGTTGATTTTGTAGCTTCAATAATTGCTATTATTGGAAGTTTTTTACTTTCAAGTCATAATCATGTTATTAGGTCTTATGCGTTTATATGTTTTTTTATAGCAGATGTAATATTTGTATATATTGGATATACAAATACTTTTTATTTTTTCATGATTCAGTCAGCTTTTTATTTGTACACAAGTTTAAAAGGTTATTCAAATACAATGAAAGATGAAATAGAGATATTAAAAAAAAGGATAAAAAATGGAAAAACTAGGTAATACAAATTTTGCAAATGCTTTTTATTTTTTTGCATTTATGTTTTTGATTGTTTCTTCTTTAAATAGTTTAAGCGGTATTTTAACACCAATTGCAATAGCAATTTTAATATGGTTTTTAATAAATGCCTTTGCAAATCAAATCAAAAAATTGACATTTTTAAGTGAAAAAATAGGAAATATTATAGCTATTCCATTATCTTTGATTTTTATAGTTTATTTTATGATTGAAATAGGAAGTTTTATCGCTTCAAGTATGTTGGAACTCAGTTCTACAATATCTCAAATTGACAATAAAGTAAATGATTTAATTCAAAAAATATCTTTAATGACTTCTTTTGATTTAGCAACACCTTTACAAAAGTTTTTTCAAGAATTTAGTTTATCAAGTGTTATAAATAAAGTTATTACAGCTTTTAGTACAATATTTAGTAATATTGTTCAAATTTTACTTTATGTTCTTTTTTTATTAATTGACCAAAGATTTTTTAATGCAAAACTAAATGCACTTTTTCCAAAAAAAGACAATAGAATAAAAGCCGAACATGTATTAACTTCTATTTCAAAAGGAGTTAGAACTTATATTTTTATTACTACAATTATTAGTTTAACAACAGGATTTTTAACATATTTGATTTGTGAGATGTTTTCACTTCAAGGTGCAGTTTTATGGGGATTTATTGCTTTTGTATTGAATTTTATTCCAACAATTGGAAGTATAATTGCAGTTTTAATTCCAGTTATTTTTGCATTAATTCAATTTACAGATTTATCTCAAGTTTTGTTTTTATGCATTTCATTAATTTTAATTCAATTTGTAATAGGAAATATTATTTATCCAAAATTAATGGGAAATAAACTAAACATTTCTCAGTTTGTAGTAATCTTATCTTTAGTTATTTGGGGAGCAATGTGGGGAACAATTGGGATGTTTTTATCAGTTCCATTAATGATGATTTTGCTTATAATTTTATCTCAATTTGAAGGTACAAGAAATTTAGCTATATTAATTTCAGGTGATGGAACAATTATTAGTAAAAAATAAATAAGATAAATAAAGATTTAAAATTAAATCTTTATTTACTTCCATGTCCTGTTGAAGATATATTTTCTCTTTGTACAAACTCTTCAAAATTTTCTCCACCAAGATTATAAGCTTTCCCAAATCCAAAAACAGCTTCTCCATAAAATGGCGTAAATTCAAATAAATAAAAATCACCCATTTTTTTAAGCATATTTACCATTTCTTCACTAAATTTAGCTTTAAATTCATTTAGAATTTCTTCTTCATTTTGTGTATTTTGTGCTAATTTTAAAGTTTCACATTGAATTGATACTCTTTTTTTTGCAAAAATATTTTTACAATCTTGTTCATCTTCACAGAAAAAAATAGAAGCTATTTTATTTTGTGTAAGATTTGATGAATGTTTTGCCATAAGTGATAAATATACATAGTATTTATTATTATATTTAACATAAGGTGCATAAGATGAAAAAGGATAACCATTTTCATCAAGTGAGCTTATTGTAAGACTTTGAATTTGTTCTAAAAATTCGTTTAGGTTTTTTGCCATTTTTTATTGTTCTTTCCAAAGTAATTCTAGTTTTATATTATAAATATCACTTCTTTTTGGTTTTATAAATATCTCTTCAATTTCATAATTTGAACTTAAATTTGAAGTATTTATTTTTTTTATTTCATCTTCTAATATTTTTTGAAGAGTTTTTTGTTCTTCTTGAAGTTGTAAAATATCAGCTTCAACGTATTTTATATCGTTTCTTTCTTTTAGTATTCTACTTGCACCTTTTGCACTTGAGGCTACTTTCCCTATATTTGTTTTAGTAAGTGCTGATTTTCCAAAAAAAGCACCTAATAATGATGTTCCTATTGATATAAGAGTATCTGTTGTTGTAGCACTTGATTGTTGTTCTTCTCGTTCAAGTTTTTCATAAAGATTTGAAAGTTTATCTTCTATTGAGTCATTGCTTTTTTGAAATTTGATTTGAAGTTTTTCAACTTCTTCATCAATTTTTTCATTTAATCTATCTTGTAATCTAATTTTAAAATCACTTAATGTTTCATCTTGTTTTGAAACTATTTTTAAAGCATCATTTTTATAAAGAGTTAATTTTGTATCTCTATAAATATAATCACTAAAATCTTTTTCAATTGATTTTATCTCTTTTTCATTTTGTACAAAAATAGGAAGAGTATAATAAGAAGAATTAGCTCTTTCTTTTTCTTCAAAAGAAGCATTTTCTAACTGCTCTTTTTCTTCAAAATTAATATCTTTCATATTTTCATCTAAATAGATTTTAAAAGATTCATTTGTTTCTAAATCAATTGCTTTTTCAGTATTTATAAAATGAATATTACAAGAAAATGTTAAATAAGGCTGTAAATAGTAACTATTATTTTGAGATGTATAAAGATATTTTTGATTTATATTACTTGTAATTATAGGTTTTAAACTTTGTTCTGCTTTTGGAATATGAAGTTTTGGAATCTCTTTTTCTAAAT
Organism: Minisyncoccia bacterium; assembly: GCA_041730535.1. Classification (GTDB taxonomy): domain Bacteria; phylum Campylobacterota; class Campylobacteria; order Campylobacterales; family Arcobacteraceae; genus Aliarcobacter. The sequence goes on along the minus strand of JBGSBO010000067.1, from coordinate 1,932 downwards.
CATTTTCAATAACTTTTGAATTTGATTGATTGATTTTATTAATCATTAATTTTTTTATATCATCTTTAGAAATAGGGCCTTTTAAATAAGATAATGCCCATCTAGTTTTGAATACTTTTATTCCATCTTCATTTATATTTTTCATAATAAATGTTCTTTTTTCAAGATTTGATAAAAGATTTTCTATTTCATTTTTATCTATTTTCCCTTCACTTGCAGAACTTAATCCATCAATTACTTTTTCTTTGTCTTGTTTAGTTTGTAATCTTCCTATAAACCAAGTTCCAATATTTGCTAAACCTTTATAATCAATATCAACAGGATTTTGAGTTGAAAGAATAATTCCCACACCAAATGATCTTGCTTGTTTTAAAAGTGTAAGCATTGGTTGTTTTGATGGAGGATTTGCAGATGGTGGAAAATATCCAAAAATTTCATCCATATATAAAAGAGCTTTTAAAGATGAAGTTCCTTCTTGTCTTCTCATCCATGAAACCATTTGGTTTAATAAAAGTGAAACAAAAAACATTCTTTGAGAATCATTTAAATGGGCAATAGAAAAAATAGAAACTTTTGCTTTTCCATTTTCATCATATAATAAATTTGAAATATCTAAAGTTTCACCTTCAATCCAAGATTTAAAAGATGGATTTGCAATGATTGTATTTAGTTTAAGAGCTAGTTTTAATCTATCATCTTGGGCAAAAAATGTCTCTAAATCAAATATTCCAACTTTTTCAAAAGGTGGAGTTACAATTAAAGAGATTAGTTGTTCTAAGTTTAAATCTTTTCCAGCAGAATAATAATTCATAAATATAGAAGAGATTAAAATACTTTCTTTTGAAATAGAATCATTTTTCTCTTCTATTAGTGAAAGAATTGATGAAACTGTTGAGTTAATTAGTGAAACTAATAAATCATTGTCTTCTAAAACCTCACGAGATGGAGCTTTAAATGATGATAAAATTGATATTTGAACCCCTGCGTTACTTCCTGGTGTATAAATAGTAAAATCAGCTGCGTTTTTTAGTTTTTCAATTCTTTGAATATTTTGAAAATCACCTTCGATTCCTTTTTTCCAAAGATTTGCAGTGTTTTGTGCATGTTCTTTTAAAGTAACACCATTATTTATAGCATCTTGTTCTTCAATCCAAGGCTCAAAATCACTTCCTTGAAGATTTGGAAAAGTAAGAAGTAGATTTCCCATATCACCTTTGGGATCAATAATAATAGAAGGAATATTATCAATTGCTGCTTCTTCAAGTAATGAAATTCCAAGTCCAGTTTTTCCACTTCCTGTCATTCCAATAATTGCAGCATGTGTTAATAAATCTTTGTTTTTATAAACTAATGGAGTATAAACATCTTTTGCTAATTCTTCTTTTCCAATATAAAAAAGTTTTAATTTTTCATAATCAATAGTACTATTCATAATAGACCCTTATTTTAAATATATCATTAATATTTTGACCGATTATTATATCAAAAAAAAAGTGAATGCCTCTTTGGCATTCACTAAGTTTAATTATTTTTTTCTTTTTCTTTTCTTTTAGCTTTCATTTTATTTAAAGCTAGTTTTCTCATATCTGCAGTTGTATCTAGCTCATCCATAATTTCAAGTCCAAGTAAAGTCTCAATACAATCTTCAAGGGTTACAATACCTTCTGTTTGATTATATGAATCATGAACAATAAACATATGGTCTTTCTTTTTGATAAACATATTTAGTGCTTTTGCTACATGAATATTTTCATTTAAAGAAAAAACAGGTTTCATAATATCTTCAAGATTTGTGTCATTATTTTTTAATGCTTCTTTAAAGATTTTTTTTGTTAAAATGATTCCCACGATATTATCAATATGACCATCATATACAGGAACTCTTGAAAATTTAAAAGTTCTTTTATCTTCGATTATATCTTTTAGTAAAGT
>JBGSBO010000066.1:0-11223 GCA_041730535.1 Minisyncoccia bacterium | reverse complement strand
TTTAAAAGCTTACTCTGTAGTAGCTGCTGGAATTGGATTAGGTCTTGCTGCACTTGGTGGTGCTATTGGTATGGGTAATACTGCTGCTGCAACTATTGCTGGTACTGCTAGAAACCCAGGTTTAGGTGGAAAATTAATGACTACTATGTTCATTGCATTAGCGATGATCGAAGCTCAAGTTATTTATGCACTTGTTGTTGCTATGATTGCATTATATGCAAATCCATTTTTAGGGTAATCTTTAAATCTACAGATTTAATAAATACTTTAAAGGTCAAGAAGTTTTCTTCTTGACCTTTTTTTTATTAAAAAAATAGACAATTTTTCTTAATTAAACCACTTTTTAAACTCTAATAAATAATACAATATCCTCTTAGAACAAAGCTAAAAGGATTTATCATGAAAATAAATAGTATAAAATCAAAATTATTAATACTTCTTTTTATAAGTATCTCATGTTCATTTATTATATTAGGATTTTACAATGCCTATAATAACTATAATTCAGAATATAATCTAATCAAACAAAAAGAGCTAAACTTAGTAAAAGAAACATCAAAATCAATTAATAATTATCTACAATCAAAAATAGATATAGTTGAAGCCGTAGCAATTGAGGTATCAGCATTACCTTTAGATGTAAAGAATAGTGAAATAATTGATAAATTACGTTTAGGTAATCTATCTGGTAAATTTTCAGGATTATATTTAGGAATTGAAAGAAATGGTGATTTTTTACAATTTGATGGAACTTTTAGAACACCTCAAACACATGATTACGATTCAAGAGCTAGACCTTGGTATAAAAAAGCTGTTGATGAAAATAAGGCTGGTATTAGTGAACCATATATTGATTTTTCTACAAAAAAATTAGTTATATCAGTTTCTGCTCCCATAAAAAAAGACGGGAAAATAATCGGAGTTATTGGTTCTGACATTGCGCTTGATACGGTTGTAAATACTATTTTAAATGTTACTATTGATGAAGAAGGATTTGCTTATCTTATTGATGAAAATGGTAAAACAATTATTCATAAAGATGATAAGCAATTTAATATTCAAAATAAAATTTATGAGCAAATTAAAAGTGATAATATTTTACATTTTGCTGAAGCTTCGGATAATGGTAATTTACAATTAACAGCATATAGTAATATTCCAATCACCAACTGGAAATTAATAATCCAATTAGATAAAAATACCGTATCTAAAAAAATCAATAAAAATATAATAAGAGAGCTATTTTTATACGTTACCTTACTTCTTATTATATTAGCTATTTTGTTTTTTGCACTTATTAAAATCTTAGCTCCATTAAAAACTCTTGAAAATGGATTAAATTTTTTCTTTAAATATTTAAAAGGTGAAGAAAAAAATATTAATAAACTCAATCTACACACAAATGATGAGTTTGGAAATATGGCGGCAGAAATCGATAAACAAATGGAAATAATCGCAAAAAATTTAGATGAAGACAATCATCTAATTGAAGAAGTTAAAGAAATTGTAAATAGAGTAAAATCAGGTAATTTAGATTCTCAAATAAAATCTTTAACATCTAATACGTCATTAAATGAATTAAAAAATATTTTAAATGACATGATTGTTACCATAAAAAATAATGTAAATGAAGATATAAATGTAATTTTGTCATCTCTTGAAAAATATGCCCAATTAAACTTTGTTGATGAGATTGTAAATCCAAGTGGAAATGTTGCAAAAGGATTAAATAATCTATCAAATATTATTAATCAAATGTTATTAGAAAACAAAACAAATGGATTAACCTTAGATAAAAGTTCAAAAGTTTTATTAGAAAATGTAAATACTTTAAATAAAGCTTCAAATGAAACAGCTGTATCTTTAGAAGAAACGGCTGCTGCTTTAGAAGAAATCACAAGTACAGTTATAAATAATACCCAAAGAATTTCAACAATGGCAAATCATTCAAATGAGTTATCAAGCTCAATAGAAGAAGGTCAAAAACTAGCTAGTATTACTGTTGATTCGATGAATTCAATAAATGAACAAACAAAAGCAATTGCAGATGCAATAAGTGTTATTGATCAAATTGCTTTTCAAACAAATATTCTATCTTTAAATGCAGCCGTTGAAGCAGCAACTGCTGGTGAAGCAGGACGTGGTTTTGCAGTTGTTGCCCAAGAGGTTCGAAATTTAGCAAGTAGAAGTGCAGAAGCTGCAAAAGAAATAAAAGAATTAGTTGAAAATGCAACAAGTAAAACTGATAGTGGTAAAAAAATTGCAGATGATATGATAAAAGGTTACATAAAACTAAAAGAAAATATCGCAAAAACAACAGAAGTTATTCATGATATTTCAATTGCTTCAAATGAACAAAAAACAAGTATCGAACAAATAAACGATGTAGTAAACAGATTAGATAGACAAACACAAAACAATGCATCGATTGCAACTCAAACTCAAGATATTGCTATTAATACATCAAATATTGCAAAAAGAATACTTGAGACCGTAAATGAAAAAGAATTTAGAAACAAATAAACCTCAGCTCTTTTTTCAAAAAACCATCATAATACTTAATCTTAGATGAAGTATTATGATAGTAACATTTCGACCTTATTTTTAAGACCTTAAAAATAAATGTGCGGATATGGTGGAACGGTAGACACGCTACCTTGAGGTGGTAGTGCCCTTTTGGGTGTGCGAGTTCAAATCTCGCTATCCGCACCACTTATTAACTACAAAATATTATTCCAGAAAATTCCAAATTAGCCTAAAAAATTTTCCTTTTTTTATTTAATCTACATTATTCAGGAAAATGTAAATTCACTAATTTTTCTAAAACCTCTAAAACCTCTTCTTCATCACTAAGAGATTCTACGATAGAGTGCAAACAAGCTTTTCTTTTATCAAAACCTTTACTCATAAGTTTTGCAGCATATACTAAAAGTCTAGTTGATACTGCTTCTTGAATATCACTATTTGTTAATTGTCTAATTTCCCCTGCTATGGTTACAAGTTTTAAAGCTGTACCTTCATCTATTCCACTTTCTTTTATTATAATTTCTTTTTCTATTTCTGCTTTTGGGTAATCAAAACTAAGTGAAATAAATCTTTGTTTTGTACTTGGTTTCATTCCTTTTAATACATTTTGATATCCAGGATTATATGAAACTACGAGCATAAAATCAGGATGTGCTTCAATTAACTCTCCTGTTCTATCAATTGGTAAAACTCTTCTATAATCAGCAAGAGAATGTAAAATAACAGTAGTATCTTTTCTAGCTTCAATAATTTCATCTAAGTAGCATATACCACCTTCTCTAACTGCTTTTGTCAAAGGGCCATCTTGCCAAAAAGTTCCATTTTCATTTATAAGATGTCGTCCAAGTAAATCAGCGGCACTTAAATCATCATGGCAAATCACTGTATAAACTTTTCTATTTAATTTTTCACCCATAGCTTCAATAAATCTGGTTTTCCCACATCCTGTTGGGCCTTTGATTAATATTGGTAAATTCATATTTGCTGCTGCTAAAAAAAGTTCTGATTCATTTTTTTGTTCTAAATAGTATGTATTAGTTGTCATATTTGTCCTTCATTTTTATTTTGTTAAATTCATATATATTTCTGGTAAAACTTTTGGTAGTTTTTTTGTATCACGAATAACTACAAAACCATTTTTACCAAAAAGATGTGTTAAATAATCTTTTGCTTCCAAATCAATAGTTACACAAAAAGGAGTAATTCCCTTTTTTCTTGCTTCTTGAATTGCTTTTTTTGTATCTTCAATTCCATACCTTCCATCATATCTATCCACATCATTTGGTTTACCATCACTTATTATTAAAAGTAGTTTATTAGCACTTTTTTGATTATTCAAAATCTTTGTAGATTCTCTAATTGCAGCCCCTAATCTTGTGTAATAACCTGGTTTAATGGCATCTATTCTTCCTAAGATTAAATTTGAATATTTTTCTTTGAAGTTTTTAATAATATGAAAACGAACATTTGTGTTTTTTAAACTTGAAAAAGCATAAATAGCAAATCTATCTTGTAGTCTTTCTAATGCTTCAGAAAACACCATAAGACCATCTTTAACCATATCAATTACTCTAATCTCAGACGTGATTCCCGCTTCTGTAGATAAAGAAATATCAGCTAAAATCAAAGTACTCATATCTCTTGTTTTTTTCTCAAAAGTTTCAAAAAACTTTTGATTATGACCTTCTTTATTTCTAGACCCGCGATAGTCAATCCATGAATCAATATTTACCTCATCCCCATAAGCTAGATTTATTTTTTTGATTCTATCAAGTTCCATAAGATCCAGTTCATTTTGAACTCTTTTAACTATTTTAGTTAATCTTTTGGGTATTGATATTGCTTTTATATTTGTTGTGATAATTGGTTTTATTTTTACATAATTTTCTAAATAAGCATTTTTTTTATAATCCCATTCATCTAAAAAAAAGCCTTTTCCTATTGGAAACTCTTCTTGTGAATTTGATGAAATATCTAAGTCCATTTTTATTCTAGCATTTAGATTTGCTTTTTTTCTTCCAAGTGTAATTTCATCTAAATCCTCTGCATTATATAAAGCATCCTCATCAAAACTATCATCTTCACTTCTATCTACATTTACTTGTTCTAAAATACTCATAAGACTTTCTGGTAAAAACATCAGTAAACCATCTGTTTTTTTCTTATCATCCATTTTATTTACTTGTTTTTTCATTTGAAGTGTTTCAGTTTTAGAAGGATCTTTTTTCACCCCTTCAAGTTCGTCATCATCTTCAAAATCTTCAAGTATTTTTTTAGAATTTAAAGCAGGATATATCCAAAGATAAAAAGGCTGAATATTTGTTGATTCATTTCTTAAATCTTTTTCATTTAAAGACTTAATAAATGACAACTCTTCATGATTTTCAAATAGCTCATTTGAACATCTTTCATAAAAACTATTAAAACCTTCGTAAGTATTTAATAATTCATTTGTATTTTTTATATTTTGAATTATTAAATTGTTTTGTTTAATTATTGTTTTACTCATCATAGCAACTAGCCAAAAGTAAAGCATTTCATTATCTTGTTTTTTTGAAAAACAAGATAATGAAGCAGGAAGATAAAGAGCTTTTTCATCCTGCCAAGGAAGAAAAAAGCTTTTACCTACACCTGAAACTTTTTCTATTAAAGTTCTTTGTTTAAATATTGGACGCTTATCGGTAATTAAAATATCTTTTGCTTTATCACCTCCTAAAAGATGATAAAAAATCTTTAAAAATTTTTTTAAATCTTGAAAATATACTTTTTGTTCATCGTAACTTTTTATTGCTTTTTTACTGATGTACTTATGCCAAACTTTACCGATATGCTCTTCCATCTTAAACCTTTATTTACTTCGTTACTGGTTCTTTTACAAAGAAACTATATAAATATACTAATAATCCAGTAAATGTCATCAATCCAAATACTAGTCTTACAACATATACAGGAATAATTTCTGCTTGTGTTGCCATAAATCCTAATGCATCAGCAGATTCTGGCCATCTTTGTAATACAATTTGCCAAACACCCGCAACCGTTAAAGCTAAAGTAACACCTAACATACCAATTACCATTAACCAAAAACCAGCTTTTTCGACATTTTGTGCTTTTTCACAGTTTCCTTTTAATCTACCTCTCATAATAGGCATTGCATAAGAAATAATACAAAACATAATCATTATATATGCTCCAAAAAATGATAAATGCCCATGTGCCGCCGTTAATTGAGTACCATGTGTATAATAATTAACAGGGGCTAAAGTGTGTAAAAATCCCCAAACACCAGCTCCTAAAAATGCGATAACAGCAGTTCCTTTTGCCCATGTTAATGCAATTTTATTTTCATGGTCAATTCTTCTTTGTTTTTCCATAGAAAATGCATATAAAACCATTAAGAAAAATGGTAAAGGTTCAACTGCCGAGGCAATAGACCCAAGCCATAACCAATAATCAGGAGTTCCAATATAAAAGAAGTGATGTCCAGTTCCTACAATTCCTGATACTAAAGTCATTGCAATAATTAAATATAACCATTTATCAATATGCTCTCTATCAACACCTGTAACTTTAATAAGTACAAATGATAAAATAGCTCCTAAAATTAATTCCCAAACACCTTCAACCCATAAGTGAATAACAAACCACCAAAAGAATTTATCAACTGCAAGATTTTCAGGTAAATAAAATGCAAATAAGAAAAAGAATGCCATTCCAAATAATCCAGTTAAAAGGACAACTGTAATTACAGTTTTTCGTCCTTTTAATACAGTCATTGCAATATTTAAAATAAATGATAAAACTACAATTACAATACCTATTTTACTTATAGTTGGTTGCTCTAAGAACTCTCTGCCCATTGTTGGTAATAAATTATTATAAGTAATTTCAGCTAATGTGGCATATGGAACTAATAAATATCCTAAAATTGTAGCAACACCTGCAATTGCAAATATCCAAAAAGTAATAATTGCTAATTTTGGACTCCAAAGTTCTCGTTCAGATTCTTCTGGAACTAAATAATAAGAAGCCCCCATAAAAGCAAATAATATTAATACAATAAGTAAGTTTGTATGAACCATTCTTGCAACATTAAATGGAATTAAGGGAAATAAAAAATCACCATTAATATATTGAAATCCTAAGATTAATCCAAAAAGTATTTCTCCTGCTAGAAGAACAAGTGCAAAAATAAAATATGGCTTTGCTACCATTTGTGACGTGTATTTCATATATCTTATCCTTCTATATTAGGTGGCCATTCATTGTCATCAATTTTTGATGTCCAAATCAGGAAGCTTGCTAAATCATTAACTTGATCAGTAGTTAAATTAAACTGTGGCATTTTTCTTCTATTTGGAATATCCAAAGGTTGAGCAGCCATCCATCCTTGCATATAAGATTTAAATGCTTCTTCATCTCCTGCACCTAATCTATCAAATGCATTTGCTAATTCAGGGGCATAATATGCCCCCTCCCCCATAATAGTATGACAGCCAACACAGTTATTTACTTCCCATAAATTTTTTCCTCTTGCAACAGAGTGTGTTAGTTTGTCTTCATTTGTAAGTTTTGGAAACTTTTGTACCGTGTCAAATGTCAAACCTGCAAAAACTAATATCGCAAAAAGACTTCCGCCAAAATATATATTTCTAGCAGTGTTTTTTGTTATTCTATCAGTCATCTTATCTCCTTCTTTTAAATTCTACCTTGGAGTAGTATTTTCGAATTATAACAATAAGATTTTAATACTACCTTAAAGTAGTATATTATTTTCATTGCTATTTATAACTAGAATAATGGTTTATTATTTTATACTTATAAGATTTTGTTTTAATTATTATTTATGTAGAATCACTTTAAATAAAGGGGATTCATGCTTTTACACACTACTACGCAATATGCCATTAGAGTGCTCGTTTATATATCTAAAAATGGAAATGATAAATTATATACTGCAAAAGAACTATCAGAAGTATTAGGTATTCCTTATAAATTTTTAACAAAAATTATGACTGACTTAGCAAAATCAAATTTTATAAATTCAATAAGAGGAAGAGAAGGAGGATATGAATTATCAAAACCTTCAAGTAAAATAACTATATATGATATTATTGAATCTTTTAAAGATATAGAAGATGAAACAAAATGTATTTTAGGTATTGGGAAATGCGATAAAAACAATAAGTGTGTATTACATAATGAATGTTTTATCCCAAGAGATTCAATAAGAGAAATGTATAAAAACACCACACTAGATAAGTTTACTGATCAAAACTTCAAAATGTAATTTTCAATCAAAAAAGGAAAACTAAATGTTTCATAAATTTTTATTAAAAATATTTATTATTTTAATAATTCCAATATTTCTATTCTCAGATAATATTCCTACAACTCCAATTAAATTATTAACAAAAGAAGTTACAACGCCCAAATTAGTAGAACAACCTGTTATTACAGAAGATAATTCCCTAACAATTGAAGAGCAGATCAATGCTCAAAAAAAGTTGGTTGATGAAATAATTGATAATATAAATAAAGAAATATATTTAACTACACTTCCTGATAAAAGTTATTATGATAATGAGATTTTATTTTTATCAAATAGAATAAACGCAAATAATATTCAAAACAATTCCCTAGCAGCCAAAAGAGATGAATTAAGAGTTGCTTATTTAAGTGAAAAAGCATCTTATGAAAAGACTATAAAAGAGATAATTCTAGCAAAACAAGAGTTCAAAAATAAACAATATTTTGAAGAACTTTTACAAAACAATATAAAACTTATACAAAATTTTAAACTAGATGAATATACTCTTATTTATGAAACTGAGTCAAAAAGTACAAGTAAATTATCAGTAGAATTTACAGAAAATTACATAGCATTTTATAATCAAAAACACACTCAACTTTTTATTCTTCAATATTTATACTCAAATATACAAAAATTTAGAGCATCAAATTTTCTTATAGATGAGTTTAATTTAAAATATATAATAACTACAATTGATAATCTAAAAGGAGTTTCATTTGTATCAACATTAACTTCATATCATTTAAATTTTTCAGTTGGTGAAATAGCTGTTGTGTTATTAATAATTATATTTTTTAGATTAATAAATAGATATTTATTAACAATAATCATAAATTTTATTTCAAAAATATTTATAAAAGAAGAAACTATTCTAGAAGAGAGTGTTCTTTATTATTTAAAAGATGCCATTAGTTCCCCATTAATTTTCAGTTTATATCTTTTTTCAATTCAAATTTCAATTTTTATTTTAATAAAAAACCAAATACTAATAAATCAAATTATGCCATGGATAAACACTCTTTATATGGCTTTATTAACTTGGGCCATATACTCTATTTTAAATAATAGCATTACAATTTACGCTCAAAATTTACTTGAGAAATATCAAAATGTTAGAAAAGAGATGATTGTTTTTATTTTAAAAATCATCAAAGTTTTACTTATATTAGTTGTAATTTTATTTTTATTTACTCAACTAGGACTTGATGTAAAAGCAATTGCAGCTTCACTTGGAGTCGGAGGTATCGCCATTGCACTTGCGGCAAAAGATACACTTGCAAACTTCTTTGCATCATTAAATATCATGACTGATAATTCATTTTCCCAAGGTGATTGGATTAAAACAGATGATTTTGAAGGAACTGTTGTTGATATAAGAATGAGAACCACAAGAATTAGAACCTTTGATAATGCAATGATTACTGTTCCAAACTCACAAATTGCAAATGCACATATTTTAAACTGGTCAAAAAGAATAATTGGAAGAAGAATAAAAATGTCAATTGGAATTACTTATGAAAGTAAAATGGATGATATTATAAATTTAAAAAATGATATTTTAGATATGTTATTTTCCCATCCAATGATTGCTACAAATAAAAATATAGATATTTCAAGAACAAAAGCTTTTGAAGCTATTAAGATGGAAGATTTAGATGGAGTTAAAAATACTCTTTTAGTTTATATTGATGAATTTGGACCCTCTTCCATAAATATTTTGGTTTACTGTTTTTCAAGAAGTCCTGTATGGGAAGATTGGCTTGATACAAAAGAGGATGTAATCATTCAAATTGCAAAACTTGTGGGGAAAAATAATTGTGAATTTGCCTACCCAACACAAGCAATTGTATTTAGAAAAGAAGAAGAAATAGAAGATTTAAATTAATAAACCTCTATTTCTCCACTAATAAATCAGCTTTTGACCGAAGTTTCTTTTTATATAAGAACTCTTTTTCTCTTGCTGTAAATTTTTCTTCTTTTTTTTCTTCCTTAATTGATTCTTTTCTTTTTATTTCCTCTTTTTTAGAAGATTGTTCATCTTCTTTTTTAAACATAGTTAAAAGTAAATAAGTAGAAAAAACTATATTAAAAATTATAATTAGCCATTTTGAAATAAGTGCAATTTCCAAAAAAGCTAATTTATCTTTTAATTTTAAATATTCAACCACATCACCATATATTGCATTTGCAAAAAAAGCAATGATTAATAACAAAACAATTAAGATAACTCTTCTTCTAAATTTAAATAAATAGTACCAAAATAGTGCCGATTTCACTTGTTTAAACATTTCTTATTCCTAAACAAAAAAGTTTAAACCCAAAGCAGCTAAGGCAACTACCAAAGATTTTGTTTTTAAATCATCAACTATTTTTCTCTCTTCATCTGCTATTATAATTTCTAGTTGTTCATCTGTGTAATCATCAAATGTTTTATAATTTTCAACAAGTCTAGCTTTTGTGGCAAGTACTGCTTTTTCTCTAATTTTTGCATTTACAGCATCTTTTACTTGTTGGCTTTTTATTTTTGGATAATCAAAAGCTTTTGTAGCATTTTCACTAGCAAGACTTAATAATTTATTTGAATTCTCTTTTAATTTATCTTTTATTCCCATGATTTTTCCAATTCTTGTTTTTCTTATTCTATCATTTAACTATTAATGAATTCATAATCAAGTAGATTTCAAAGCATATTTGATAAAATAAAAGAAAAATAAGGTTCAAAATGCCACAAGCAACAGCTAGACATATACTTTTAAACAATGAAAAGTTAGCAAGAAAACTAAAAAAAGAGATAATTAGTAATGAAATTACATTTGAAAAAGCTGCAAAAAAGTTTTCAAAATGTCCTTCTTCTAAAAGAGGTGGGAATTTAGGTACTTTTCAAAAAGGTGATATGGTAAAAGAGTTTGATAATGTGATTTTTTCGCAAGATTTAAATAAAATCCATGGGCCAATTAAAACCCAATTTGGTTTTCACTTAATAGAAATTATGGCTAGATATTAGCCATAATCAATAGACCGTTATATCTTTCTAAAATTTAATATTTCTAAAAAATTCTATAAAACATATTCCCATCGTGGATAAACTGCAGTTATAGACTTCATATCATCAATTTTAAACACATTAATAATCTTAAATCTACCACTTGTTAAAAATGCTTTAATTCTCATTTTCATCCCTTGATTTTTCTGCAAACATTATATTAAATTTTTTATAATAATGTTCTTAAATTATATACTTTTGAGCCACTTGCAGATTATAAAAAACAACCCGTAATTTAAGCTGATTTAAATTTTAAAAAGTTGAATCAAACTTCAGATAAGTTATAATTTTTTACTACAAAAATTTAACAGAAGAGCGATTCAACTTATGGAAATTATTC
>JBGSBO010000065.1:0-11225 GCA_041730535.1 Minisyncoccia bacterium | reverse complement strand
ACAGTTCCTCTTGCAATACGAACTGAAAATGATGATTTCGGAACAATGAATTTTGAAGGAAAAACAACTTTATACACAGATATTGGAACATCAGATAAAAAACTTAATAATGTAACTTTTGGTTCAAGTGGAACTTCTTCAAATACTTATACTCAAGATATAAATAAAAATATATATGCTCAAAATTCTTATATTGGAAATGGTTCAAACAAAACAAATGTAAATATCACAAAAGATATTACCTTTGGCGGAAATCTTGATTTAAGAAATAATTCAAGTTTAAATGTTGGTGATTTTGATGTGAAGGTAGTTGATGATTTAACTATAGCTAATAATACTGCTCTTAGTTTTAAAGTTTATACTACAGATAAAAGTGCAGGTACCGCAGTTGAAAGCCCAAGATCTGGAAGTATAACTGCAAATACATTTACAATGGCAAATGACACAAAGATTAATGTAAATTATGATGGTAGTTGGTATGGTGCAGGAAAATATAATTTAATTAATGCAACAAATGCAACAACAGATTATTCTGGAACAGAATTAAATGGTTTAGTAAGTGATAATAGTATTATTGATTCTATTATTAAAAAAGATGGAAATAATCTTACTTTATTTGCAGATAGAACGGGCGGTAATTCTTATTCTCCTGAAGATTTATATATAGTGAAATCAGAAGTTGGAAAAGATTATTCAAATGCAGCTTCTAAATCTTTAGCGGCTTATGCAAATGAAGCACAAAGAGAAAATGCATTAACTGATATTATTAGAAAAATGGAAGAGTTAGATGGTGGATTAGTTGTAAATGAAGCTAAAAAAGATGAAATGGTAACAATGCAAAGATTATTAACTCCAATTGCAAATAGCTCAAATATTCAATCTTCTCTTAATACATCAAATTTAGCTCTTAAAACAATAGGTGGAAGATTATCTAATGTTCGAGCAGTTCAAAGTAAAAACTTTGTTTTAAAGGATAATGAAATACTCGGTCTTTCTTCAGGTGATTATACTTTAGATAATACTTTATGGTTAAGAGCAATTGGTTCAAAAACAAATCAGAAAAATGTTGAAAATTATACAGGATTTGATACAAGTACTTATGGATTTGTTGGGGGAATTGATAAAACGTTAAAAAATAATTCTACTTTTGGATTAGCATTTGCTTATTCGAATACACAAACAGATCAAAATAATGCAGCGTTGGATAGTTCGGATACAAAAAGTTTACAAGCTACAATTTATTCATCAAAAGAAATTGGAAATGCTTATATTGATGGTTATTTATCATATGCAAAACATTCAACAGATGGTATTAGAACTGCAAACTCAGGTAAATTGGCATACGATGTTGATGCTGATCAAATATCTGCAAAAATTGAATCAGGATATAAATTTAAGTTAGATAGAAATACTTCTTTGACTCCTTTTGGTTCTTTAGAATATAATTTTATTAATCAAAAAGATTATAAAGAAGAAGGAACTTCATATCAAAATGACGCTTTAATTGTTGATAGTTTACAGTTAAATCGAGGTACTGTTGAAGTTGGAGCTAAATTAAAAACAGATATACAATTTAAAAAAGCTTTAATTAGCCCACAATTATCTGCAAGTGTTTATAGTTCATTTGGAGATAATAAATCAGATATTAAAGCACAATTTATTGGTGGTGGTGATAAATTTGTAACTCCTGTTCAAGAGTTAAATAAAACTATGTATAACGTAGGATTAGGTCTTGAAACAAAATTGTCTGAAAATACAAGTTTAAATTTAGATATAGATTATGACAGAAGTACAAATAGTGATTTTGAAGGTTATTCAGGAAGTTTAACATTTGGTGTTAAATTCTAATTTTTTAATTGATTTAAGGAGAAAAAGTGATAAAAACTATTGTTATATTTTTATTTAGTATTTTTATATGTATAAATTTAAATGCAGGGGAAAATGAAGTAATTTCTTATTCAACATTAAAGTATAAAATAGATTTTGATAAACAAAATTCACAATTGAAAGATTCTTTAAATCAAGAGTATAACAGGGTAAAAAAAATTGCTCAAATATTAGAATCTAATATTATGAAAAATGATATAGATTTAGAAGTAGCAAAAAACCTTGCAACGGTTGATATTTGGACAAATAAATTTATGCAAAATTATAAACCTACAAATTCTGAATTACTAGAGTTATATAAACTTGAAAAACCAAGAGTTGTTGCAAAGTATGAATTAAGAAATATTCTAGTTACATATGAAGAAAATGCTGATAGAATAATTAATATGTTAAATTCAACACAAAATAAAAAAGAGACTTTTATAAAATATGTAAGATCTGTTTCAAATGATGTTGCATCAAAACAAAATAATGGTCTAACTGAATTAGTAGATGAAAATAAACTAAATCCTCAAATAAAAGAAGCTTTGAAAGGTAAAAAAGAAGAAGATATTGTAAAGATAAATTTAAAAGATTTAGGTACTCAAATTATTCTTATTGAAAAATATATTCCTGAAAAAGATGCTACATTTGATGAAGCAAAAGAGGCTTTATCAAATTTAGCAAAAAGAAAAGCGTTAACAAAAGAGATTGAATTATTATTAAAATAGTAATGAGAAATTTATTCTTTTTATTAACAATTCCTTTTCTTTTTAGTTCGTGTATTGGGACAATTCCAACACCTGAAGAAAGAAAAGATAATGCTTTATCTTTAATAGAAAACAAAATTTTTACTCAAGTTGATATTAAAACATCAACTTTTTCTCTATTTTCACTGCAAAACAATCAAATTGATTGTAAAGATAAAAATTTAAAAGTTTACATAGAAGGTGATGGATTATCTTGGATTACAAGAAATATAATATCTGAAAATCCAACACCAATAAATGCAAGTGCTATAAAATTAATGAATCAAGATAATGATAAATGTAAAGTTTATTTAGCAAGACCTTGCCAATTTATAACATCAAATCAATGTGATAAAAAATATTGGACTAGTCATAGATTTAGTTCAGAAGTATTAAAAAGCTATGAAGAGGCTTTATATTATCTAAAAAATAAATATGAAAACAAAAGCTTTACTCTTATTGGATATTCAGGAGGTGGAGCAATTACTGCACTTTTAGCTTCTAAAACAAATGATATAAAAATGCTTATTACTGTTGCTGGGAATTTAGATACTGATAAGTGGACTTCACTTCATAAGATAACAAAATTAGATGGTTCTTTAAATCCATCTTTTTATGTAGATAAACTTGAGAATATTGAACAATATCATTTAATAGGAAAAGATGATGAGATTATTCCTAAGGAAGTTTTTTTATCATATTTATCAAAATTTAGTAAAAAAGATAAAATAAATTATAGATTTTTTAATACAGATCATAATTGCTGTTGGGAAGAGGCATATAAAATCTTTTTAAATGACATAAAATAAATAATTTTAGTCATTAAAAAGATTTAGTTTTTTTTAATAATTATTTCGCTTCTATTTTCATTCTAAAATATCTAGGAAAATTTTCTTTTAAAGAGTCATCAATTTTTACTGGGAAAACTTTATAAATTGAAGGTTTAATTAGCTCAAAATATTCTTTATTACCATCCATTAATGTCAATTGTTCATATCTTCCATCTTTTAGTATAGTAACTCTTATATTTATATGTTCACCATTATTAATAGGAGTTGCTTCAATATTTTTATATATTTTTTCTCTAATTATCTCAAAAAATAATTCTACATTGTCTTTTTCTGCAATATCACTTGATTCTACTTTTTTAACTACTTTTGTCTCTTCTATTAAAGAGGTTTCTTTGTTTTTTTCTACTTCTTCTTTATCTTCATTTTGTATTTTTTCTTCAATAATAAGCTTTTCATCTTTTTTTTCTTCTTCTAAAATAGCTTCATCACTTTTTATTTCATCACTAGTTTGTTCTTTTATAGTTGGTTTTTCAATATTTTTTTCTACTGTTGTTATATTTTCATTTATTTGGTTTTCTTCGTTTGAAGAAAAAAAGAAACTATAAATTGAATATATTAAAATTCCAATAATAAGTAGTATAAAAGTATCTTCTAAAAAAGATTTATTTTTCCCTCTCAATTTTATCTCCTTTTTTATTTTTCAGGTGTGTAAATTTCGTCAAGTAAACTATCAACGAAATCATCTGGACTAAATTCTATTAAATCATCTTGTTTTTCACCAACTCCCACATAAAAAATAGGAAGTTCTAGTCGATTTGAGATTGAAAATAGCGCTCCACCTTTTGCTGTACCATCAAGTTTGGTTACAATTATACCATCAATTCCAACCATTTCATTAAATGCTCGTGCTTGTGCAATTGCTGTGTTTCCTTGCGTTCCATCTAAAATCATTAGTTTTTGATGAGGGGCACCTACCATGGCTTTTTCACATACTTTTACAATTTTTTTAAGTTCATTATTTAAGTTAGTTTGTGTTTGTAATCTTCCTGCTGTATCAATAATAGCATAATCCATATCTCTGGCAATTGCTGCACTTATTGTGTCATATGCAACTGCGCTTGCATCATGTCCTTGTTTTGTTTTTATAATAGGAACATCTAATTTTGTTGCCCAAATTGAAAGTTGTTCAATTGCTGCTGCTCTAAATGTATCTCCTGCTCCTAAAATTACAGATTTTCCATTTTTTTTAGAAATATTTGCTAATTTTGCAATCGTTGTTGTTTTTCCAGCCCCATTTACTCCAATTATAAGTTTTACAAAAGGTTTTGGTAAACTTGATAAATCAACTTTTGGGGCATGCTCAAAAAGCATTACTAATCTATGTCTTAACTGTTTTCTTGTAATCTCAGAGGGAAGTCCATTCATTGCTTTTTCTATAATTTCATACTCAACATCTGCTTCTATTAAAAGTTCTTCAATATCATCAAATGTGATTTTTTCTTGTTTTTGAGGAACAACTGTTTTTATACTTGCAAAAGTTTTTTCTAAGGCTCTTGAAAAAAAGGATTTTTTTTCTTCTTTAGTTTCTTTTTTTTCTATCTCTTCATCTTTTAGCTCAACTGGATTTTCATCGACTTTTACATTATCTTCTTTTTTCTTTTTAAAAAAACTAAACATTGAATTACCTTTATTTTTCTAATACTTTTTTGATATCTATTTCCATCATTTCATTTGGAACAATTCCAACATATTTTTGGAAAATTGTACTTTCTTTATTTATTAAATACATTGTTGGGATAGATTTAATTCCACCTAGATTTTTTGCCAAATCAAAACCTTCAGGCCCATTTATTACAGCATAATTTATTTTATACTCTTTTATAAATGCTAAAATTTCTTCATTTGTTTTCATCTCTTCTAAAAGTACTGAAAGAACTATTAAATCATTTTTATAATCTTCTTGTAATTTTATCAAATTTGGTATTTCTGCTTTACATGGTGGACACCAAGTAGCAAAAAAATTTAATAAAACGATTTTATTGGGATGTTCTATTAATATGATTTTATTATTCTCTAACTTTATGTTTACTATTGTGTTATCAGTTGTTTTTAATTGAAATTCGGTTTTTCTTTCTACTTTTTCTACTTTTACTTCATTATTTTCTTCTGTTTTTTCTTTAGAATCACACCCTGTAAAAAATAAAATAGATAAAATAGATAAAAATGCTAAAGTTTTAAACTGCATTTTAATTCCTTTGGGTAAAATTATTTGTTGGGTAGGAATTTTACCCAAGTGAGGCTTAAATATGAAAAACTATCACAAAAGTGATTTTAGGAAATCGTGTTTAAAAAGATTAGAATTTACAAGCCTTTTTTTGAAGTATTATAAAAATAAAATTATTGTTAGAGAATTAAAAAACTTTATAAAACAAGATGGTGCAAAAAATATTTTATTATATATACCTTTAGGTATTGAAGTAGATGTAAAGCCATTAATCGTGAGTTTAAGAAAGTCAAAAAATATAAATGTGTATGTGCCTTATATGCAAGCGGATAGCTTTAAAGCTGTGAAATATAGATTACCCTTGCACCCAAAAAAATTTGGTATAAAAGAGCCAAATAATTCTTTTGTCAAGACTGCGAAAATTGACCTTGCCATAATTCCTGTTGTAGGAGTTGATGCATTGTATAAAAGAATCGGATATGGAAAAGGTATGTATGACAGATTTTTTGATAGGTTAACTTATAAACCAACAATGATTTTTACACAATTAGTACTTTGTAAAAGTGAACAAGTTCTGTCAGATAATTACGATATTCAAGCTGATTATATAATTACAAATTAAGGTTTTTGAATATGGAATACATAATTGTTAGTGTTATTGTTGGACTTGTTAGTTCAGCACTAAGTATATTTGTTGTTAAAAAATTAGATAAAGCTAAATTTCAAGTTTTTATTGAACAAGCAAAAGCTAAAGCAAAAGTAATTGAGCATGAAGCGGAAGTTTCTTTAAAAGATGCTCAATTAAGAGCCAAATTTGAATGTGATAAAGAGTTTAAACATGCGCGTCGTGAATATGACATAATGCTTTCTAAGATAGAAAAAAAAGAGAGAGAATTAAACGAACATTTAGAATCAGAATTAAGAATTATTCGTCTTGAAAAAGAAGATATAGTTGAAAAAAATAGAAAAATTACAAGCTTAAAAGATGGAATTGAGCAACAAAAAAAGACTTATGAAGAAAAAACATTAGAAGCAATAAAAATACTTGAAAATGCTTCTGGACTTACATTAATCGAAGCAAAAGATTTAATGCTTAAAAAAGTAAAAGAAGATTCACGTGCTGAGATATCTTCAATATTTAGAAAAAAATATAAAATTGCAGAACAAAATACTAAAAATGAAATCAATAATATGTTTTCAATGGCAGTTACTAGATATGCAGGTGAATTTGCTGCCGAAAGACTTATTAATAATGTACCAATTAATGACGAAGAAACAAAAGGTAAAATTATTGGGAAAGAAGGGCGAAATATAAAAGCTCTTGAGATGCTTTTAGGTGTTGATATTATTATTGATGATACTCCAAATACTATTACTATTTCTTCATTTAATCTTTTCAGACGTGCAATTGCTACTAAAACTATTCAAGAGCTTCTTGAAGATGGAAGAATTCAACCAGCTAGAATTGAAGAAATTTATAAAAAAGTAAAATCAGAATTTGATAAAAATATCCAAAAAGAGGGCGAAGATGTTGTTTTAGAACTGGGTATAAAAACAATGCATCCTGAGCTTATTAAACTTGTTGGAAGATTAAGATATAGAGCATCTTATGGCCAAAATGCATTGGCTCATACATTAGAAGTTGCACATTTAGCAGGATTAATGGCTTCTCAAATGGGTGGAGATGCAATTTTAGCAAGACGAGCTGGACTTTTACATGATATAGGAAAAGCATTAACTCATGAAATGCCAGGTTCCCATGTTCATTTAGGTGCTGATATTTGTAGAAGATATGATGAATGTGATACTGTTATAAATGCGATTTATGCTCACCATGGACACGAAGAACCTATAAATGTAGAATCAGCTTCTGTTTGTGCTGCTGATGCTTTAAGTGCGGCCAGACCAGGCGCTAGAAGAGAAGTATTAGAAAGCTTCTTAAAAAGAGTTGAAGAAGTTGAACATATTTCAACTAGTAAATTGGGTGTATTAAATGCCTATGCTATAAATGCGGGAAGAGAAGTTCGAGTTATTGTAAAAGCTGAGCTTGTAAATGATGATGAAGCTATATTATTAGCTACTGAAATTGCAAGGGAGATTGAGCAAAAAGTTCAGTATCCTGGTGAAATCAAAGTTAATGTTATTAGAGAACTACGAGCTGAAAGTTATGCTAGATAATAAAATTTTAATTGAGGTAAAACATGAAGACTGATAAACCAACTACAAAAATAATTGCAGGTAAATATAAAGGGAAGATTTTAGAACTTCCCTCTTTAGATGTAACAAGAAGTTCTAAAGCTAGATTAAAAGAGTCTTTATTTAATGTTTTACAGTTTGATATAATTGATAAGATTTTTATAGAATCATTTGCAGGAAGTGGTTCTATTGGTCTTGAAGCTATTAGTAGAGATGCTAAAAGAGCTTATTTTATTGAACTTAATAAAAACTCATATCAAATTTTATTAAAAAATTGTAGATCTGTAGATATGGAAAAATGTCAAACAGTTCAAGGCAACACTTTTGTGCAAACTCCTTTGATTCTTGAGTTTTTAAAAAATTCAAAAGATGAGATAGTTTTATATGTGGATCCACCTTTTGATTATAGAGATGGAATGGATGATATATATGAAAAATCATTTCAAATGATTGAAAATATTGAAAATGATAATATTTATCTAATTATTATTGAGCATGCAACTTCTCTTGAAATGCCAGAAATTTTAGGTAAATTTTCACTTCATAAAACTAAACAATTTGGTAAAAGTTCACTTTCTTATTATTCATATCCAAAGAATTAGAATATATGTTTAAGGTAGCTTTGGGACTTTTATTAGCAGTTATTTTAGCTATGTTTTTATTGCCTTTGTTTTATGTTGTTTCACCATATCAACTAGATCCTAGTAAAATTCTAGAAGCACCTTCTTTTCAGCATTTATTTGGAACAGATAGATTAGGTCGTGATATGTTAGCTAGAATCTTAAATGGTGGCCAAACTTCTTTGATTATTGGTTTTTTAGCAGCTTCAATATCATCTATTGTTGGTTTATTTATTGGAATTACAGCTGGATATTTTAAAGGAAATGTTGATAGAACTATTACAATTGTAATTGATCTATTTTTAACATTTCCAACATTTTTCTTATTACTAGCTTTAGTTTCATATATTCAAGCTTCATCTGTGATTTTAATAATCGTGATTTCAATCACTGGTTGGATGGGAATGTCAAGACTAATTAGAAGTGAAAGTTTTGCTATTGGGAATAAACCATATATTAAAATATTAAGACTTTCAAAGGTTTCAACTTTTAAAATCATATTTAAATATTTTGCTCCAATATTAGCTCCAATTTTTTTGATTTCATTTACTTTTGGAGTTGGAGGATCAATTTTAGCAGAATCAGGGCTTTCTTTTTTAGGACTTGGAATCAATGCTCCTGAAATGTCTTGGGGAAGTTTATTAAGTGATGGGAAAGCTGTTATTGATATTGCTTGGTGGGTTAGTTTCTTCCCTGGTTTGATGATATTTTTGATTACTTTTTGTTTAATTCAAATATCTGATTATCTTCAATCCCTTGCAAACTCAAAAGAGATTAATTAAAAGGAAGAGTTTAATCTTCCTTTTTTTATATCTTATTTAGTAATCTATCCATTGAAGACGTCGATAAAACTCTTTTTAAAAATCCCAAAATATGGGTTGCTGTTGTTACATAATATCTAGGTTTTGGTTTTTTTGATTCCATTATTTTTAAAATAACCTTTGCAACACTTGAAGCTGGAAGATTAAAAGGTGCTTTATCCTCTTTTGTTCCAAGTCTAGTTTTTAACTCTTTTTTGTAAGTTTCTTCAAAAAAACTTCCTTCAATAGTGATATTTTCATTAAATTTTTTTAAAGCATTTTCTCTAAATTTTGAACTAACAGGACCTGTATTAACGGTACTAATAAAAATATTACTTCCCATTACTTCTTGTCTTAAAGTGTCATTTATTCCCTCAATTGCGTATTTACTTGCATTATAAGCACCTCTGTATTTTAAAGAAATTAATCCTAAAACTGAGCTGTGTTGAATAATTTTTCCAAATCCTTGTTTTCTAAATATTTTCATAGTTTGTAAAGTTACTTCATGAAGTCCAAAAAAATTTGTATCAAACTGTTCTTTTAAAACTTCAACACTTACATCCTCAACCGCTCCTGGTTGTCCAAATCCAGCATTGTTAAAAATAGCATCTAGTTTTAAATCATTTCTTAGAATTGTTTCAAGTGCATATTTTATTTCTTCTTTATTTCTAACATCAATTTTAAAAGTTTCAAATCCTAGCTTTTCTAACATCTCAATATCTTTTGCTTTTCTAGCACTTGCATAGACTTTATAATTATTTCGTTTTAATATTAAAGCTGTTTCAAGTCCAATTCCTGAAGAACAACCCGTAATTAGTATATTTTGCATATTTTTTAATCCATTTTACTTTTTTGAAATGCTATTATAACTAAATAATTTTATATAAAAAGTTTAGGAATATTATGACAATAAATGATAAAAAGATTAAAGAACTTCTTGATAATGAAGTATCTTATAGAAACATAAATACAGAACTAAACTATGATAAACCAGACCCATTAATGGTAGCAAGCAGATATGATGATGAATATATTATACTTTTGTGTGCTTTATTTGCCTATGGAAATGCAAAATTAATAGTGAAGTTTTTGGATAGTTTGGATTTTTCACTTCTTGAAAAAAGCGATGAAATAATAGATAAAGAGTTAAATAATCACTATTATAGATTTCAAAATGCCCAAGATATAAAAACAGTATTTAAAACCTTTAAACGACTAAAAAATGAAGATAGTTTAAATAGTATATTTGTAAATGCCTATAAAAAAGAGAATAGTATCTTAGAAGGAATTGATGCTCTAATTCAAAAAATCCACAACACAGCTAATCATAAATCTCAAGGGTTTACATTTTTAATTTCAAGCCCATTTAAAAGAGACAAACTTGGAATTATAAAAGAGTTAGGAAATGCTCCATATAAAAGATGGAATATGTTTTTGCGTTGGATGGTTCGTGATGACAATCTGGATTTAGGCCTTTGGAGTGGTGTTGATAAAAAAGATTTGATTTTACCACTTGATACCCACACTTTTAAAGTATCACAAAAATTGGGTTTATTGGATAGACAAAGTTATGATTTAAAATCAGCCTTGTTGATAACTGAAAAACTAAAAGAGTTTGATGAGTTTGACCCTATAAAGTACGATTTTAGTTTGTATAGAATAGGGCAGGAGAAAATGGAATTTTGATATGAAGCTATATTTTTAACTAAAGAATTGTTTCGTTATAATCTGAATAAAAAGTTGGGAATAAATGAAAGTTACTACAAAATCTGTACTAAAAAAATTACCTAAGAATTTAAAATTAACAAGTGTTATATTTGAAGCAATTACAAATAGCTTTCAGGCGGGAGCTACAGATATTAAAATTAACTTTTTTACAAAAGTTCTAGGTCAAAATTCTTTATTAGATGATGATGTGAGAATAGAATCATTTACTATCGAAGATAATGGACAAGGTTTTACAGATGATAATATAAAAT
>JBGSBO010000064.1:0-11305 GCA_041730535.1 Minisyncoccia bacterium | reverse complement strand
TTGTAACCATTTCAATACCAGAACTTTTTGTAAATGCTTTAATGATTGGTAAAAAAGAGTATGTTGCTAAAGCTGGTGCTTCATCAACTTTTGTGTAAATGATTTTTGACATATTGTTTCCTAAATTTGAATTTTAATGTTGCATACATAATACCTACATTATTATTTTAGGAAATTGAAAGTTGTTATATTTAAAGTTGTGAAAAATTGATTGTTTCAATTTTTCACAATTAATTAATTTATACTATTGAATAAATCTTTGATTGAAGCTGGTTTTTGATTACTTACATCTGTCTTCATAATATCTTTTGCTTCTAGGTCAATTTGAGTTTCATTCTCTTTAACTTTAGAATAATTCTTTTCAACGCCAACATTTGCATTTATATTATTAACATGAGCAATATAATTTTTTGAAAATTTATGTAAGCCGTTACTATTGTCTCTAACAAAATATAAATAATCACTTTTAACAGGGAAAATAGCAGCTTTTATAGCATCTAAGCTCACAGCACAAACAGGATCGGTTGGTAAACCATTTACTTTATATGTATTGTAAGAACTATTATCTTCTTTAATTCTTTCAGCAGTGATTTTTACATTTGAATATTCACCATAGTTTAATGTTCCATCCATTTGAAGTTTCATACCACTTTTTAATCTATTGTGAATTACACTTGAAACTATGGGCATTTCATTTATACTTGCAGCTTCTTTTTGAACTACAGAGGCTAAACTTAAGTAGTAATACCATTTTCTTTTATCATATATTCCAAATATTTTTTTTGAAAACTCTTCATATTTTTTATTTGTTTGTGAAAATAGATAAAAAATCATATGATCTTCTTTCATTCCCAATGGCAGGGCATATGTATCTGCTAAAATATTTCCATCAGCTTTAAATGCATATTCATTATATATTTGAGTTAATTTTTCTTCTGAAAGATTAAATTCATTGGCTAATTTTTTTAAAAAAATGTAATATGTTTCTCCTGGTATCAAAGTTATTGATTTTAAAGCTGCTTTTGCATTTGTTAATTTATATAAAAAATCCATTTTTGTTACTTTATGTTCACTTATATCAATCCAGCCACTTTGAATATAACCCATTGATTTTACAATTATCGTATCCAGGCCATTCATCTCAAAGCCACTTTTATCTAAGTATGCTATAATAACGCCCGTACTACCTTTAGGAATAAATAATACTTTTGTAGAAGTTAATGGCATCGTCACATAAAATAAAATAACAATTAAACTAACAAGGATAAAATCAATAATGTTGAAGATGATTAAATTTCTTTTTGTTTCTCTTTTCTTAATAATAATTTCACTATTTTCTGTTCTGTATTCTGGCATAAAAATTGACTCTTTCTCTTTTTCTAATATTTTAATTTCGCAATTCTATATTAAAATGGATAAAAAACTTATTTTAAATATAGAAAATATCGAATATAAATCAAAAAAGAGTGAAACACAAAGTTCTTTTGATGATTTAAAACAGAACATTTCATTATTACCAAATGTTTTAAAATTGTTTCAAAGTATAAATATTCAAAGACTAAAAATAGATGATAATGAGTTTAAAATAATTTTAGATAATGATAATTTATACTTAGATAATAAATTTATAAATATCTCTTCAAAATTCGATATTTCCTCTAATCAAGTTGTTTTTGAACTATATTCTTTATATTTAAAAGATATAGAACTTATGTTAGATGGAAAAGTAAAAGTTGATTATTTTAATGAAAAACTAAATTATTATGGGAAAGCATATTATCAAGATATTCAAGGTGATATAAATATTGAAGTGACAAAAAAATTAGCAAAATTTTATTTAGTTAGTGAACCTTTTAAAAGTTTGAAATTTCTAAAAAGATTTTTAGATTTACCTATAATTGCAGAAGAATGGATGTATGATAATGTGGAAGGGGACTTAAAACTTCAAGAATTTTATGGAGAGTTTGATTTAGAAAAAAATCAAATCATAGAGGAATCATTACAAGGAAAAGCTCAAATTGATGCTGCAAAAATAAGATTTCATAAAGATGTAGATGTAATTACTACAAAAAGTTTGGATGTAACTTTTGAAAATAATAAACTACAATTAAACTTAATTGAACCTATTTTTAAAGGAAAAAAACTAGATGGAAGTTATGTTGCTATTCATAATATTGCAAGTTTAGAAAATGGTGCAGTTGAAGTAAATATAAAAGCAAATAGCAAATTAGATAAAGATATCTTAGACATATTAAAAGCTTATAAAATAAATCTTCCTTTAGTTCAAAAAAGTGGAAATACTGATGCTTCTTTATCTTTAATATTTCCATATGAAGAGTCAAAACCTATGACTACAAAAGGAACATTTTTAGTAAGTGATGCAGAAATTTTTATAAATAAATTTGCATTTTCTTCTAAAAATGCAGAAGTTATTTTAGATGGTTCAAATGTAGAAATAAAAAATGCTAATTTTAAACATAAAAATATGATAGATGCAAATGTTAACTTGAATATTGATACAAAAACTCTAAAATCTGAAGGAACAGCAGATATAAAATCTTTTTTAATAAGCAAAGATGATGGTGAAAAGATTGTCCATGTCCAAAATAAAACTACAGCTATTATCCTGGATTTTAACAAAGAAACAAAAATTGAATTAAAAGATTTGGATACAAATATAATAATATCTGATTTGGTATATGTTGATATTAAAAATCTTTCAAAAATTTATCCATATTCAAAACTATTAAAAGATATAGCTATAAAAGATGGAAATATCTCTTTATCTATAAAAGATGATAAAAATATAAGTTTTACTGCAAATATAAAAGGTTTAGATTTTCCTATACAAAAAGATGGGAATTTAATAGAAAATATGGATATTAAAGGATTAATTGAAAATAAAAATATATCAATTGAATCAAATGATGGAAATGTTAAATTAGAGATGAAAGATGATTTAAAAATATTTTTAAAAGATATTGATGTTGTAATAAATAGTGAAAATCAAAATAATAAGTTTTCAAAAAATATGAATATTTATTTGAATAATAGTAAATTAAAAATTGATGAAAAAGTTTATGAAATAAAAAATGCAAAAATTCATATTAAAAAAGATCAAATAAATTTTGATGCATTAGTTACAAATCTTGATATTCCACTAAAAAAAGATAACAAACTCATTACAGAGTTGTCACTAAAGGGAGTTTATACAAAAGATTTAACTACAATAAATACAAAAAATGAAGATTTGACTTTAGAGTTAAAAAATCATGGAATGTTTTTGAATATTGATGGGTATGACGTACTTTATACAACTTCAAATCTAAATGAAGACGAAAAAGATAGTCCAAATCTAAGTATTAAAGGGAAAAATTCTAATATTTTAATAAATGATAAATATAAGTTTATTGCAGATAACTTAGAAATAAAATTAACTAAAGATAGTAAATATATCAATTTAAAACATAAAAAAACAGATATCACAATAAAAGAATCAAATGATAAAAAGATTGATATTTTCTCTACTGATATAAGTGATGAGTTTGTTAATGCAATTTTTAATAAAAATGTATTCAAAGGTGGAAAAATATTATTTTTAGCAAATGGATATATTAATGATTTAAATGGAAAAATTATTATTGAAAATAGTAATATTGATGATTTAGCAATTATAAATAATCTTCTTATTTTTATACATACATCTCCTGCTCTTATAAATCCACTGCTAGCTCTTCCTTCTCTTGTAGGAATGGCTACAAATACAGGTTTTAATCTAACAGCTTACAAAATAGTAAATGGAGTAATAGATTTTAATTATAATAAAGAAAAAGAGCTTTTAGATATTAAAAAATTAGTAACTGTTGGAAATGGAATTGATTTTGATGGAAAAGGGAAAGTTGATTTAAATACTATGACACTTAACTCTGATGTTAAATTAATTTTTTTAAAAGATTACTCTAAAATTGTTGGAATTATACCTGTAGTGAATTATGTTTTATTGGGAAATAACAATAGGGTTGAAACTCAAGTAAATTTATTTGGTGACTTAGGAAACCCTAAAATATCTACGAACCTTACAACAGATGCTTTTAGTGTACCTATGAATATTGCAAAAAGAATATTAAGTTCACCTTCAATGTTGTTGGATTTTATAACTGGAAAAGAGAGTTTAGAAGAGATAGAAAATAAAGAGAATATGATAAATAAGCCTTTAGAATAAAAGGCTTATTTCGATGTTATTCATTTCTTAAAACGTCAATTACATCAATATTTGTAGCTTTACTAGCTGGATAATAAGATGAAATAATAACGATGATTACAGCACCAATAATAATAGAAATAAAATCTCCCATTGCTAAATCAAGTGGAAGTTTAGCACTACCATAAACATCAGCAGGTAAAGTAACAATATCAAAATTATCTAAAAGCCAATAACCGACAAAACCTAAAGCAATACCAGTTACAATTCCTGAAAAACCAACAATTGTTCCAACTCTTAAGAAAATAGTTTTAATCTCTTTAGCAGTTGCTCCCATTGATAAAAGTAGGGCGATTTCTTTTCTTCTACTCATAACAGTCATTAATAAAGAAGAGATAATGTTTAATGATGCAACTAAAATAATAAGCATTAAAACTATAAATAAAGCAGTTTTTTCCATTTTCATAGCAGCAAAGAAATTACCATTTTGTTGCCACCAACCTACTATTCCACTATTTGTACCTTTTAATGATATTTTTAATTTTTCAATATCTGCAAAAGCATCATCTGAATGAATATGAATTCCATCGTAAGCTCCAACATCTTTTTTCAGTAAAGACTGTAAAGCTTCCATTGAAGTGTACATATACGATTTATCATAAGCATTAAGTCCTGATGTAAAAGAAGTAATATATGTAAATCTTTTCATTTTTGGCATCATAGAAAAACCAGTTGGGTTTAATTCAGTAAAGTATAATGTAGCCTTAGAACCATCATTTAAAAGCAGTTTATCACTTATTCCAGAACCTGTAATAATGTCATATTTCTCAGGTTTTAAATCAGCTAAAGCTTCTTTATAAATAGGATTTATTAAAGCTTCTTTTTCGGGAATTACTCCAAAAATCATACCTCCACTCATAGCATCACCACTTTGAATAATAGCTTGAGATGAAATAAATGGTGAAAATTTTAATTTTGGATATTCATTTTGTAATTTTACTAATAAATCTTCATTTAAAGAGTTATCCATTTTTGGATAAATAGTCAAAGGATAGTTCATAGTAAAAAGTTTTCTTTCGAACTCTTTTGCTGTTCCATTCATAATAGCCATTGATAAAATCAAAACCATAACACCAATAGAAACACCTACAAATGCTAAAATAGCACTTATAGATATAAAAGGATTTTTTTTGTCAAATCGTAAATATTTTTTTACAATAAAATTAACTAATTTCTTATTCAAATTAATTTACCGCAGCTAAACCAATTTTTGGACCACTTTTCCCACAACAGTTTTTATATTTTAAACCACTTCCACAAGGACAATCTTCATTTCGAGCAATTTTTCTATCACTGTTTCTTACAGCTTCTTGAGCAACATTTGTAGTAATATGTTCAGTTGCTTGTTCCATTTGTTCTTTCATTCTAGCAATCGCTTCTTGCTCTTTTTGTTTATCTTCATGGCTTTGTAATTGAATAGTAAATAGAATTTTAATAATTTCATGTTTAATGTTTGCAATTAATTCTATAAACATATTATAAGACTCTTTTTTATACTCAACTAATGGGTCTTTTTGATTATATCCTCTAAGTCCAATTCCAGCTTTTAATGTATCCATTGAATATAAATGTTCTCTCCATGCAGTATCAAGGATTTGTAAATATAAAATTCTTTCAATTTCACTTTTTTGCTCACTTGCTGCCATTGCCATTTTTGAGTTATAAACTTCTCTTAACATAGGTACTAATTTTTCTTCTAAATCTTCATATGAGTTACATTTTAAATCTTCAAGAGTAACTATTAATCTTAACTCTTCTTCTAATTTTATTTTTATTAAAGCTAAATCGAAATCTTCAGAAGGCATTCCTTTTATAATATGAGCATTTGATAATAAATTTTGAACATATTCAAATCTATTTTCTTCAAGTTTTGAATCAATATCGTAATCAAGTTTTAATAAATCATTTCTAAATGAATAAATTACTTTTCTTTGTTGATTTGCAACATCATCATATTCAAGTAGGTGTTTTCTACTTTCAAAGTGCATTGCTTCTACTTTTTTCTGAGCATTTTCAACCGCACGTGTAACCATTCTAGATTCTATATGCTCACCTTCTTCAATACCTAATCTTTCCATGATGCCTTTGATTTTATCGCTACCGAAAATTCTTAAAAGATTATCTTCTAAAGATAAATAAAATTGAGATTCACCTTTATCTCCTTGTCTTCCAGCTCTTCCTCTTAATTGATTATCGATTCTTCTACTTTCATGTCTTTCTGTTCCAATGATTGCTAATCCACCAAGTTCTAAAATTTCAGGTGTTAGTTTAATATCAACTCCACGTCCTGCCATATTTGTAGCAATTGTTACTGCACCTTTTTGTCCAGCATCAGCAATAATTTTTCCCTCTTTCTCATGTTGTTTTGCATTTAAAACAGTATGAGGAATTTTTTTCTTAACTAATATTTCATGTAATTTTTCAGATTTCTCAATAGAAGCAGTTCCCACAAGAACAGGTTGACCTTTTTCATGTAGCTCTTTAATTTTATTACAAACAGCTTCGAATTTTTCTCTTTCACTTTTATAAATTAAATCATTTTTATCAATTCTTTGAACAGGTACATTTGTAGGAATTGATACAACATCTAGTTTATAAATTTCTGCAAACTCAGTAGCTTCTGTTTGTGCAGTTCCTGTCATACCAGCTAGTTTATTGTACATTCTAAAATAATTTTGGAATGTGATATCTGCTAATGTTTGTGATTCATCTTGAATAGAAACACCTTCTTTTGCTTCTAAAGCTTGGTGTAAACCTTCACTAAATCTTCTTCCTTCACTTAATCTTCCTGTAAATTCATCAACAATAATTACGCTACTATCTTTTACAACATAATCAACATCTTTTTCAAAAATATAATTTGCTTTTAATGCTTGATCTAAACTGTGAGATAACATTGCATTTTCAATAGAATAAAGATTATCTACAGCAAACAGTTTTTCAGCATTTTCATGCCCTTGTTCTGTTAACATAACTGATTTATTTTTTTCATCAACAATAAAATCACCAGTTGTTGTAGGTTTCTCAGAAGAGTTTTTAGGTTCAATTAATTCACCTTTTTCTAATTTAAGAGCAATTTGATGAGCTCTTGCATAGTCAGAACTTTTTTTATTTGTAGGTCCTGAAATAATCAAAGGAGTTCTAGCCTCATCAATTAAAATAGAGTCAACTTCATCTACAATTACAAAGT
This sequence comes from Minisyncoccia bacterium, assembly GCA_041730535.1. GTDB lineage: Bacteria > Campylobacterota > Campylobacteria > Campylobacterales > Arcobacteraceae > Aliarcobacter. The sequence goes on along the minus strand of JBGSBO010000064.1, from coordinate 3,854 downwards.
TGTGAGCTCTTTGAACTTTTTCACTAATATCATAATTCATATTATCTCTTAAATAATCAAATCCAAATTCATTATTAGTTCCATATGTGATGTCACAAGCGTATTGTTCACGTCTTTCTTCATCATTTCTTAATCCACCAACAACAGCTCCAACTCTAAAACCTAAAAAGTTATATAAAGGTCTTAGTTCATTTGCATCTCTACTTGCAAGATAATCATTAACAGTTACTACATGAACACCTTTTCCAGAAAGAGCATTTAACGCAACTGCTAGTGATCCAACTAAAGTTTTACCTTCACCTGTTTTCATCTCAGCAATTCTTCCATCATGTAAAACCATTGCACCAACTAACTGTACATCATAAGGTCGCATATTTAAGGCTCTTTTACTAGCTTCTCTAGTAATTGCAAAAGATTCATCTAAAACATCATTTAATGATTTTTCTTCTTTTTGTACAAGCTCTTTTAGCTTATTAAATTCACTTTGTAGTTCTTCATCACTTAAATTCTCATATTTACTTTCAAGAGCTGTAATCTCTTGTGCTCTTTTACTATATTGTTTTACTTCTCTATCGTTTCTTGTACCAAAAATTTTTGAAAAAACATTTAACATAAAATTAGTTCCTTTTCGTTATAATCCCGAAGATTATATAAAAAAAAAGGTTAAAGTATGTTTTATAAATTAATAATCTCTACAACACTATTTTGCATCTCTTGTTTTGGAGCAAATGATATTAAAAATTTAGACTCTTTTAAAGCAAGTTTTTTACAAGTTATTACTTCAGGTTCTGATAATGTAATTGAATATAAAGGTGAAGTTTTCATTAAAAAAAGTGGAAAAATCCTATGGAAATATAAAACTCCAGTGGTTAAAAATGTATATATTAACGATAGTTTTGCAGTGGTTGATGAACCTGAGTTAGAACAAGCAATATTTACTCAACTTGAAAGTGAAATAAATATTATTAAACTTTTAAATAGCTCACAAAAAGTAGATAATAATAGTTATACAACAAATATTGATGATACTGATTATATGATTAAAACATCAAAATCAGATGATAAAATAGAATTTATAAACTATAAAGATAAACTTGAAAATAAAGTAGAAATAAAATTTTCAAATGTAGTTCAAAATGGTGAAATATCAGACGATATTTTCAAATTCACTATTCCTGATCATTACGATATTATTAGAAAATAGATTTTAAGAAATAAAAGCTATAATACAAATTAGGTAAACCAGACAATAGCTTGATTAAAATCAAGAGGAAAGTCCGGGCTGCTGTGAAGTAGGGTTCCATCTAAATGATGGCTGGGGTAACCTAAGGGATAGTGCAACAGAGAATAGACAGCCGATTTTTCGGTGATGGTGAAACGGTGAGGTAAGAGCTCACCAGACTTTCGAGTAATCTTAAGTGCTTTGTAAACCCAACCTGCAGCAAGAAGACTAGGTAATTACTTCACGGTTTTGGTCTTCGCAAGACTACTAAAGTAATTTAGTAGCTAGATAAATTATTGTCTTAAAAACAAAACGCGGCTTATTGGTTTACCTACTAATAATACACTACATTACAAACACCTACAAAATAAGCTTTTATTAAAAATTAACTCACTACAATTTACATTAAATTACATACATTTACAACTACAAGCGTGTTAAACTCCGTGTTAATCTTTTAACACGGTTCATTTAACACGGTAAATAAAAAGGTTTATTGTGGCACTTGAAAAAACAAAATATGATGGATTATATTATAGATTAGATAAAAATGGCAAGAAAGTATATGTTGCTAGGATTTATAAAGATGGAAAAGATACTACAAAAACTTTAGGAAAAGAACCTCAATTAAATTTAAAAGTTGCAAATAAAATGCGATTAGATATTTTAGAAGAATTATCTCAAGGGTATTCTCTTAAAAATCTAAATAAAAAGAATAATGAGCTATTTAATGAGTATCTAATTCTTAGAAAAAATAGCTTATCTTATACATATATATATGCAACACAAAAAAACTATGATAAATACTTAAAAAATAGAATAGGGGACCTACATCCAAAAGATGTAACAACATCAGAAGTACAGAAGATTATAAACGAAATTTTAGAATCAGGAAAAGCTCCACAAACTGCAAAAGCTATAAAAGAAATAGTTGTTGCTTTTTATAAATTTCTTCCAGAACTTGGAATAAACAATATAGATAATATTGGAAAAGCTATAAAAATTCCAAAGTTTGATAACAGTAGGGTAATAGAACTAACAGATGATCAAACAAAAAAATTGTTTGAATCTCTATTTACTTACCATGATATAAAGATAAGAACGATTTTTATTTGGCTTTTGCATGGTAGAAGAAAGGGTGAAGTTTTAAATATAAAATGGGAAGATATTGATTTTGAAAAAAATATTTATACAATAGATAGTTCAATTTCAAAGATAAAAAAGACTTTACAGTTTAGTTTAACAGATACATTAATTACTGCATTAAAAGAGTATGGTATTAAAAGTAATGGTTTAGTTTTTAGTAGTAATCAAAACGACAAAAAAATCATTAGTAAAACTGGGATGGATTATCATTGGAAGAATATCAGGTTTAATACAGGTTTAAAAAATTTAAATATGCATGATTTAAGACATATTGTTGGTGGATTTGGGGTTAATAATGGGTTTAGTTTAGAGGTGGTCGGAAAGACTTTAGGGCATACAATGTCAAACGAAGTGAAAAAATAGGCAGTTAAATTAATAAAAAAGTTACCTTCTGAAAGAGACCGTTATAAATTCTGTGTCAAGTCACCTAAAGTAACAAATACCCATTTGTTACAACTCTAAATAATTATCCAATCTCCCTTCGAAAAATATAGCAAGTTGGGAGATTGTTAAACTCCAATTATGAACTGGCTGAGTCCATTTCATTTTTGCATTTTGAATTCCCATATATAGTAATTTTAACAGAGAATTTTCATTTGGAAATGCACCTTTTGTTTTTGTCAATTTCCTAAATTGTCTATGAACAGATTCTATGATATTAGTTGTATACATTATCTTTCTAATCTCTTTAGGATACTTGAAGTAATAAGATAAATTCTCCCATTTATTTTGCCAAGATTGAAGTACAATAGGATATTTTTTACCCCATTTTTCATCAAGTTTTAAAAGCTCATCTTCTGCTAATTCTTTTGTTGTTGCTTGATAAACAAGTTTTAAATCTCTCATAAATTCTTTTTGATCTTTTGAAGCAACATACTTTAATGAATTTCTTATTTGATGAACAACACATAGTTGTACTTCAGTTTGAGGAAATATTGTTTTAATGGCTTCGGGAAAGCCTTTAAGACCATCAACTGATGCTATTAGGATATCTTCCAATCCTCTATTATTTAAATCTGTGAGAACTGAAAGCCAGAAGTTTGCACCTTCACTTTGAGATAAGTATAAGCCTAATATATCTTTTTTACCATCAATTCCCATACCTAAGACTGTGTAAACAGCTTTAGTTACATATTTCCCACCATCTTTTATTTTATAATGTATTGCATCAAGCCAAACAAATGGATAAATAGATTCTAAAGGTCTACTTTGCCAAGCTTTTACTTTATCAATAATTTTATCTGTAATCGCACTTATTGTTGCAGTTGATAATTCTATTTGATATATCTCTTCAATATGTTTTATTATATCTTTATAGCTTAATCCTAAGCCATACATAGATAATACCCAAATCCTGACATAAACATAGAATCAATAAAAATCAACTCATAATCAAATGTTGTTTTTCATAATATTCTCGAAACAGTACATCTTTTTAAAGAATTATTTGGATATTTAATTTTTTTTGGATGAACTATTATGAATT
>JBGSBO010000063.1:0-11622 GCA_041730535.1 Minisyncoccia bacterium | reverse complement strand
GAATAGAAGTATATAATCAACAAAACGCGATATCTGATGATCCTTATGTTTTAGTTTTAAAACTGTATGAGGGTGTAATCAAGTATCTTTCTTTTGTGAAAAGTGCTATGCAAGAAGCTAACGTAGAGTCTAAATTTAATTATATAAATAAAACAATAGCAATTTTTGATGAACTTAGAAATGTTTTGGATTTTGATGGTGGTGAAGTGGCTTATTATTTAGATGGTTTATATTTATATCAAATAGAGACATTATTTAGTGCTGGTATTGACGATAATATCAATGCAGTTAACCAAGTTATAAAAGTTACTCAAGGACTAATTGACGCATGGAAAGAAGAGACAGGTCTTTAAAAGCATTAAATGAATTAGTATACGTTGATTCTTTAGACTCTTTTGATAAAGCAGATGCTTTAGTAAAATGGTACGATAATTATTTAGTTGAAGATTCAATAGAGAATTTTCAATTAGAAATAGAAGAATTAAAAAAATTAGAAGAGCTATTCTTTAAAAATATTAATTTTTTAAAAAAACACAAAGAAGAAACTAGAATTGAGCTGTTAAATACTCAAAAAATGAAAAGATTTTTAAAACATTAAATCTTTTAGGTCTATTTTTTTATAAGAAATATAAGCTCTTATATTTCTTGGGATATTATTTATTCTACAATTATCTTTAAATTTTTTATCCATCACATTTTTATTTATAGGTGCTATCCAAATATAATCTTTACAAATAGAAATATTCATTTTATGAGAAATTGTAAGCTCTTTTTGTTTTATTATCTCATTTCTTTGGGCATTACTCAAAAGAATTCCTCTTCTTTTAAGAGATAAATCTATAGTTCTAATATTTAAATTATCATCATTTTGATTTAGAAAAATCTCTAAATCTTCTATTTTTTTAATTGCTTTATTTTGTATATTCATAGAGTTTAAATCATTTTGTAAGTACTCAAAAGATTTTTTTACTCCATTACTAAAACTTTCTAAAAATTTATTTGAAAAATTATGTCTAAAGAAGTTTCTTTTATATTTTTCATCAAAATTTGATTCATCAATAAAATATTTGTGCTTATTCTTTTGTAAATAAGTTTCAAGTTCATCTTTTGTAATATTTAAAAGTGGTTTATATATTTTGTAGGTATCTTTTTGCTCAAATTCATTAAATCCAATAAGTTCAACAAGTCCTGTACCTTTACTTAATTGCATCATAAACCATTCTAATTTATCATTTAATTGGTGAGCTGTAATTAGAGTTTTATATAAATATTTGTTTATTATTTCTTCAAAAAATGAGTATCTAATATCTCTTGCTTGTTTTTCAAAATTCGAGTTATTTTCAATTTTTGTATCGAATATAAAAATCTCTTTATTATATTTTTTTGCTAATTCTTTTGCATAAAAAACTTCTTCTTTACTTTGATTTCTAATATTATAATTAACAATGGCAATATTAAAAGGGATATTTTGTTCTAGTAGTAAAAAAAATAGTGCAGTTGAATCAACTCCTGCTGAGAAAGCAAGGAGGTTTTTTTGATTCTTAACTACACTAAAATCTAAATTCATATTATTTAATTACAGTTGCTAGTAATTTATCTCCTGCAAGTTCTGTTATTTTTACTGTATAAATTTGTCCAAATTTGATTTGTTCACCATCGCCTAATTCATTGTCATTGATGTAAATCTCTCCATCTATATCTGGCGCCCAAAGAGTTTTTCTAGCACTTAAAAGATATTCATGTTCTTCACTTTCTCCATCAACATAAACTTCAAAAGTTTTTCCAACTTCATTTTCTAATGATTCTTGTGTTGTTTGAGCTATTATTTCACCAATAACTTCTGCTCTTTCATCAATAATTTCTTGCTCTATTAATTCTTTTGACTCTGCTGCACTTGTGCCTTCCTCTGTTGAATAAGAAAATACATTTGCACGGTCAAATTTAAACTCTTCGATGTATTTACAAAGCACTTCATGGTCTTCAATAGTTTCTCCTGGATGTCCAGCAATAAATGTTGTTCTTACAAAAGAGTTTGGTTTTGTTCTCATATGATTCATAAGTTCATTTAATTTTTCAACACCTTTTCCTCTTTTCATAATTTTAAGCATAGACGGAGTGATGTGTTGTAAAGGCATATCAAAATAATTTACAAATACTTTTGAGTCGGCAATTTTATCAATTAGTTTTAAAGTTGTTGTTGATGGATAAAGGTATAAAATTCTAGCTGTTTTAATTCCTTCAATACTTTCAACCGCTGAAATTAATTGTTCTAATCCATCGTTATGACCTAAATCTCTTAAAAATGATGATGAGTCTTGTGATACAAAAGAAAAATCAACATAACCACGAGTTACAAGTGATTTTACCTCTTTTACAAGTGATTCAAGTGTTCTTGAGTGAAGTTTACCTTTAAAAGATGGAATTGCACAAAACGAACAAGTTTGGTTACATCCTTCACTTAATTTTATATAAGCATGGTATGAAGAACCCGTAATTACCCTTTCATTTGTATCAGATGCTAAAAATACTTCATTTGAAAAAGCACTTCTTTTTTCATTTACAAGTAAGTCAATTTTATCATAATCACCAACTCCTGTAAAAACATCAATTTCTGGTAACTCTTTTTGAAGTTCACCTTGGTATCTTTCACTTAAACATCCAGCCATTACTAAAACTGATTCTTTTTTTCTTTCATCATGTAGATTTAAAATTGTATTTAAACTCTCTTGTTTTGCTGAGTCAATAAATCCACATGTATTTACAATAATAACATCAGCAGTTGATGCATCATTTGTCATTGTATAATCTTTTAATTTACCTAACATAATTTCTGAGTCAACAAGGTTTTTTGTACAACCAAGACTTACTAAATGTAGAGATTTTTTAGGATTTTGTGTTGAAAATTTCATATTATTATTCTTTTTATCTTAATTTTTTTGCAATTTTATCATAAACTCTTTTTAAAACAAAATGCTAAAGCCAAATATTATCAAGTAATCTAGTATTTCCAAATCTTACAACCACAAGGATTATAGTATTTTTGGCTTCAATTGTTTTTATTTCATTAAACTCTCTATCTACGATTGCCACATATTCAATATCTAAAGTTTGCATAATTTCATAAATTTTTGCTTTAATGATATTTGTATTTCGTTCACCTTTTGATATAAGAGAACCAGCCATATATAATGATTTTGAGATTAATAAAGCATCTGTTCTTTGAGTTGAATCTAAATAAATATTTCTAGAACTAAGTGCTAATCCATCATCTTCTCTTATTATTTCACAGGGAATAATATTTATAGGTATAAATAAATCTTTTACCATTTGTATAATTAGTGTTAATTGTTGGGCATCTTTTTTCCCAAAATATGCATTTGTTGCTTGTGTTAAATTAAATAGTTTTAATACAACTCTTAAAACACCATCAAAGTGTCCAGGTCTTGTTTTCCCTTCAAGGATATAACTTTTATTTGGAGCTTTGATTAAAACTTCTTCCTTAGAATACATAGTTGAAATTTCAGGCATAAAAAGATAATCAACTTTACAAATTTGGCAAATTCTTTTATCAGCTTCATCTTTTCGGGGATATGCATCTAAATCTTCACCGGGTAAAAATTGAGTTGGATTTACAAATATCGAAACAATTACAACTTCATTTTCTTCTCTTGCTTTTTTAATTAGTGAAATATGCCCATTATGTAAAGCACCCATTGTTGGAACAAATCCTATACTTGAAGTTATATGTTTCCTAACTTCTTGTAATTCCTCAATTGTTTTTAAAATTTGCAATTCTTTTCCTTCTATAAAATTTATTTTTCTTCATAATTTGGATTTAATTTTAATAAAACTAAATCAGCAATCATATTACCAATTAGTGTCAAAAAAGCGCCAATTATCAAAATTCCCATAATAACTGGATAATCATGTGCTAAAGCACTTTGATAAAATAACAATCCCATCCCATCTATTGAAAATATTGTTTCAAGAATAACAGAACCTCCAATAATTCCAGGAAGTGAAAGCCCAAGTAAAGTAATAACAGGTGGATATAAATTTGGCAAGATATAATATCTTAAAATCTGTTTTTGACTTAAACCTCTGGCTTTGGCAAAAAAGATATAATCAGATTTTAAAATCTCAATAGTTAAACTTCTAATATATAAAATCAAACTTCCAATTCCACCAAAAACTATAATAAATATGGGTAAAACCAAATGCCAAGCAAAATCTAAATAATAACTTAGACTTCCATCCTCAGGGACACTATGAAGTCCTGCAATTGGCAGAATTTCAAAATTTATAGCAAATATTAAAACCAATAATAAAGCCAAATAAAATGAAGGCATTGCAAAACTAAGAAGTGATAACTGCCCTGTAAATCTATCAAAAAAACTATTTTTATTTAGTGCTGATTTTATTCCAAAATATAGTGAAATAATAAATATTAAAATCATTGAAATAATATTTATTGTAAGTGTAATTGGAATTCTGCTTAATATTTCATTTTTTACCATCTCTCCACTTGAAAATGATATTCCAAAATCAAGTTGAATGATTGCACTAAGCCATGAAAAAAACTGTACATATAAAGGTCTATCTAAGCCATAAACAGCTTTTAATTGTGCAATTGATTCAGGTGTTATATTTGGATTCAATTCTCCACTCGCAAAAAAAGAGTTTGGCGCCGCATTTATTGCTAGGAAAGATATAAGGCTAATTATAAATAACATGATGATGATGTATAATACTTTTTTAATAAATAATTTCATAGTGAATATTATACAAAAGATAGGATTAAATGATAGGCATAGACATTACATCAATAGATAGAATAAAAAGAATGTATGAAAAGTTTGGAATAAAGGCGTATGAAAAGTTTTTAAATCCAAAAGAGATAGAGCTTATAAAAAAGCCTGAAACTGCTGCTGGATTTTGGGCTGCTAAAGAGGCCGCTTCAAAAGCAATTGGAACTGGAATTGGTGCATCTTGTAGTTTTCATGATATAAAAATATCAAAGGGAAAACTTGGAAATCCAAAAATTAAATATAAGAAAAAAGTTAGAAAGGCTTTTGGGATAAAAGATTCTCATCTTTCTATAACTCATGATTCTGGTTTTGCAATAGCTGTTGTTATAAATGTTTTAAAGTGATGGTTTTTTAGCTAAAAATCTTTCAAGTATTATTTTAGCTGCCAGTGAGTCAACTCTTCCATCTCTTTTGTATTTGATTTCACCTTTCATCATCTCTTCTGCTTCAATAGAGCTCATATTCTCTTCTTGAAACTCAAAAGGGATTTTAAGCTCAAGTAAACCAATAAAATGTTTTATTCTGTTTTGTGTATCTTCACTTGAACTTGGAAATCCAACGATTAGTTTTTCAATTTCCCACTCTTTTAAAAAAGCGTTTACATCGTTGGCTGCTTGATTTCTATTTTTTCTCAAAATTGCAACTTGTGGAGTTACAATATTGGAAGCTAAACAAATAGCAACTCCTATTCTTTTAAGTCCAACATCAATTGAAGCTAGTTTCAAGAGATTATCTCATTTGCAACGTCAAATCTATTTGCTGTCATTAGGTGAATTTTTGGATGAAGTTTATTTAAATCTCTGAATAAATCAGAACTTAATTGCATTCCAACTTTATACTCTTCCTCTTCTGAAATATTATGAGCAGATTCAAGGGCATCAATCCAAAATTGAGGAACATGAATTCCTGGCACTTGTGCTGATAAAAATAGGGCAGTTCTCAGTTTCGTAACAGGGAATACACCAAATATTAATTGAGCTTTTTTCTTGTCTCCTTCTACACCTTCTTGTGCTATATTGAAAGATTCTAAAAGTTTTTTTGCATTTTCAATATCAAAAACTGGTTGAGAAATGATTCCCAAGGCTCCATTTTGAATTTTGTTATGCATTTTTTTCTCTAAAGTTGAAAAGTTTTTTGCATAAGAGTTTGTAACAGCAAAAGGAAATATTTGTTTTGGCTCGATTTTAAAAGGATGTCCAGCAAAATCCATACCATAATTAAAAGATTTTATAATTTTTAAAAGCATAAGTGAATTTGCTTCAAATACACCTTTTGAGTGTGGTTGATCACTCATTTTTGCAGGATCTCCAGTAAGTGCTAAAATTGCTCTAACATCAAAATCATTAGCTCCCATTAAATCAGATTGAAGTGCAATTTTATTTCTATCTCTCATTGTCATTGTGGCAATTACTGGTTTTTTGAATTCCATTTGTAATTTTAATGATGCAAAAAGTGCATTGTATTTTAGTTTTGCAAGTGGATTATCTGTACATGAAAAACCATCAACTCTATCTTGTAGTTTAAATTTTTTAATTCTTTCAATAATATTATGCATAGATGGTTCATGTTGAGGTGTAGTTTCAAGTGTTAAGTATTTATCTTCTTGAAGTTTTTGAATAAGTATTTCAAACATTGGATAAACAATCCTTTTAGTATATTTAGTTAAATTTAGTTAATATTATATCCTTAAAAGACTAAAACTAGGGAAAATTAATGAAATTAGCTGTTTTTGATTTTGATTCAACACTTATGGATGGGGAAACGATAGATTTTCTTGCAGAAGAATTGGGTATTGGAGAACAAGTTACAAAAATTACTGAAGAAGCAATGAGTGGAAGATTAGATTTTTTCGAATCTTTAACTACAAGAGTTGCACTTTTAAAAGGTATGGAATATAATAGAGTTGTGGATATTTGTGCTAATCTTCCTTTAATGCCAGGTGCACAAGAATTGGTTTCTGCACTTCAAAAAATGGGATATAAAGTAGTATGTTTTTCAGGTGGATTTAGAATAGGTACAGGTCCAGCAAAAGAAAAACTAGGTCTTGATGCAGATTTTTCAAATGTTTTACATGAAAAAGATGGGAAACTAACAGGTCTTATTGGTGGAGATATGATGTTTGGATATTCAAAAGGTGATATGCTTCAAAGGATTCAAGGTTTAATGGGAATTACAAGAGCTGATACACTGGTTTGTGGAGATGGAGCAAATGATTTATCTATGTTTGCCGAGGCTGATACAAGAGTTGCTTTTTGTGCAAGAGAAGTTTTGAAAAAAGAAGCAAATATTATTATTGATACTAAAGATTTAACAAAAATTTTAGATTATATAAAGGCTTAAAAATGAGTTTAAAAGAAGATATTAACTACTCTTTATGGTGTGATTTTATTGAAAGAGATTTCTTAGAGAATAGATTTAAAGAGATTATCAAAAAAGGTATTATTCAAGGTGCTACTTCAAATCCTGCGATTTTTGAATCATCAATTTCAAACTCTGTTGCTTATAAACAACAACTTGATATGTTACAAGCAAATAATGCAAAAACAATTTATGAAGAGTTAGCTTTAACAGATATTAAAAGAGCTGCATTTTTACTTGATAATTTACATAAAAATGATTCTGATGATGGGTTTATCTCTATTGAGGTAGATCCATTATTATGTGATGATGCAGCAGGAACTATTGAAGAGGGTGTTAGACTTTATTCACAAATTAATGCTGAAAATGTAATGATTAAAGTTCCTGCAACTGAAGCTGGATATATTGCTATGAGAGAGTTAACTTCAAAGGGAATAAATGTAAATGCAACTTTGATTTTTTCACCAGCTCAAGCTATTAAATGTGCTCAAGCTTTAGATGAAGGAATTAAAGATTCAAATAAAGATATTAAAGCTGTTATTTCTGTATTTGTTTCAAGATTAGATAGGTTAGCTGATCATGATTTTGTATTAAAAGGTTTACAAGCTTCAAAACTTGGAATTATAAATGCAACAAAATGTTACCATGAAGTTAATAAATTTAAAAATTCAAATATTAGAACTTTATTTGCAAGTACTGGAGTAAAAGGAGATGAGTTAAGTCCTACATATTATGTAGATAACTTAATATATCCAAACTCTATAAATACAGCTCCCCTTGCTACTATTGAGGATTGGTTAACTGATGGTTCAAAAGTAGAAACACCTCTTATGAGTGAATCAGATTGTGATAAATATTTTGATACTTTAAAATCTAAAAGTATTAAAATGCAAACAGTTTATGACAAACTTTTAAATGATGGACTTGATTCATTTAAAGTTTCATTTAGAGATTTACTTTCAAAATTAATAAACTAAAAAATTAAGTAGCTAGAAATAGCTACTTAAATAACTATTTTTAATATTAGATTACAAAATCAAATTAACAACTTAAGAAATATTTAGATAAAATCAGCCTAATTAATTAAAAATAAAAGGCAGATTAAATGAATAATTGGAATCCAACTTCTTGGAGAGATTTCCCTATAAAGCAACAACCTACTTATAATGATTTAGAAAAATTAACAAAAGTAGAAAGCGAACTAGCTTCTTATCCCCCTTTAATTTTTGCAGGGGAAGCCCTAAATTTAAAAAAACAGTTAGCTGATGTTGTAAATGGAAAAGCATTTTTACTTCAAGGTGGAGATTGTGCAGAATCTTTTTCATCATTTAATGCAACAAATATCAAAGATTTATTTAAAGTAATGATGCAAATGGCAGTTGTTTTAACTTTTTCAGGTGGTTGTCCTGTTGTAAAAGTAGGACGAGTTGCTGGACAATTTGCAAAACCTAGAAGTGATAATTTTGAAACTATAAATGGAATTTCATTACCTTCATATAGAGGTGACATCGTAAATGATATTGATTTTACAGAAAAAGCTAGAAATCCAAGAGCTAAAAAACTTTTAAAAGCATATAATCAAAGTGCTGCAACTATGAATCTTTTAAGAGCATTTTCAAGGGGTGGAATGGCTGACTTGAACCAAGTTCATTTATGGAATTTAGACTTTGTTAAAGACAATTATTTAGGTGCGAAATATGAAGAACTTGCAAATAAAATATCTGAGAGTTTAACATTTATGAAAGCTTGTGGAATTACAAGTGAAAATACTCCACAATTAAATCAAACAACTTTATTTACTTCACACGAAGCATTGTTATTAAATTATGAACAAGCTTTGACAAGAAAAGATTCAATTACTGGTGATTGGTTTAACTGTGCTGCTCACATGTTATGGATTGGAGATAGAACAAGAGATTTAAGAGATGCTCATATTGAATATTTTAGAGGAATAAACAATCCAATTGGGTGTAAAGTTGGTCCTACTATGAAAGCAGATGAGTTAATTCAATTAATTGATACTTTAAATCCAAATAATGAAGCTGGAAGATTAAATTTAATTGTAAGAATGGGTGCAAATAAAGTAGGTGATTATTTCCCTAATTTATTAAAAAGAGTAAAAGCAGAAGGTAGAAATGTATTATGGTCAAGTGATCCAATGCATGGAAATACAATTAAAGCTGATAATGGTTATAAAACTAGAGATTTTGAAGCAATATTAAGTGAAGTAAAACAATTTTTCCAAATCCATAGTGCTGAGGGTACATATGCAGGTGGAATTCATCTTGAAATGACAGGACAAAATGTAACTGAATGTACAGGAAGTGCCTCTTCCGCTGTTACTCAAGAGAGTCTTTCAAATAGATATCATACTCAATGTGATCCAAGAATGAATGCTGACCAAGCTTTAGAGTTATCATTTATGATTGCTGATACTTTAAAAGAAGCTAGAAAAAATATAGTTTAATAAACTAATTTTTAAATATTTAAAAGGAGAGAGTTTTTGCTTTCTCCTTTTTTTAACTTTAAATAAAAGGAAAATCTATGAAAAATCACATTTTAAAATTATTTCTGATTATGGTTTCAATGCTGTTTTTAAATATTAATAGTTTAGCTCAAGATATGGGTTCAATTAGTAATTCACAATGGGTAAATTTACATCTTTATAAAGGCGTAAATCAACGAGGTGGACCTTATTCTTTCGATGATACTTATGTTGAATTAGAGTTTGGTGGAAGATATGAATGGTTTGATTTATATGGATATGTGGATTTTATTGATGCATTAAATAGTTCAAGTAGTGATAAACATGGACAAAATAACTTCTTTGTAGATATTGAACCTAGAATTTCAATAGATTATTTATTAGATAAAGATTTATCTTATGGAGCATTAAAAGAGTTGTTTTTTGCTTTTGATATATATTATGCAGATGAAGCAAAGGGGAATGGCTTAAAAGTAATTTGGATGGGAATAGGAAGTGATATTGATATTCCTTGGCTAGGTAAAAGTGGAGTAAACTTTTATACAAGATATATTGAAGAAAATTATGATGCAAGTAATGAAAATAGTTTTGATGGATATGTTGCCCATATAAATTGGTTTAAACCTATTTATAATTTCAGTGAAAATAGATTTGTCTCTTTTCAAGGATATTTAGATTATGAGTTTGGAAGTGATTTAGATAATAATGATACTTATAGAACAAGTGATTCTTTACAATCATATTTAGGTTTATGGTTACATGATAAAAAATGGGCTTTAGGATATGGATTAAAAGCTTATAAAGATATGACTCAATGGAAAGATGGTGAAGTTTTAAATAATAAAGAAACAGATACAACAGGTTTTGCACATTATTTTAATGTAGCCTATAAATTTTAAAATAGAGTAGAAAATTCTACACTATTTTAAAAAAGTATTTTTATAAACCTCTTCATCCCAAGCAACAAGAACTTTATCATCAAATTCAACAACTGGTCTTTTAAAAAGCATTGGATCTTTACATAACCACTCATATTTACCATTTGAATCTAGGTTTAACTCTTTTAGATTTAGAGTTTTGTACTTTGTACCTTTATTATTAAAAAGAACATTTATATCAGCTTTTAAAGTCCAAGATTTAATTTTATCACTTGCTGGAGTTTCTTTTTTAAAATCAAAAAATTCAACTTCGATGTTATTATCTTTAAAAAACTTTAGAGCATTTCTTACACTTCCGCAAGTTTTGATTCCATAAATTGTAATCATTTTTTACTCAATAATTTTTGGAACTATAAAATAACCATCTTCACTTTTTGGAGCGTGTTTTAAAATATGAGTTGAAAGTTCTAAATCTTGATTTGAAACATCTTCTCTTAATGGAGTTCCACCTTCGATTGTACTAAATGTAGCTTCAATTCCTGAAACATCTATTTCATTTAGATTTTCAACAAAGTTTATAATGTCTCCAAGTTCTGATTTTAATTTATCTTTTCTTGAATCATCAATTTCTAAACTTGAAAGTTTTGCTAATTTTGCTATTAAGTTATCATCAACAGTCATAATAAATTGTCCTTATTTTTTGTATTTTTAATTTTAGCCAAAAAGAGTTTATTTGCTTCTTTTAGCGTAAAACTCTTTTTTAAATTCAACCCAATTATCATTTAAAATAGCAGTTCTTGCTTCTTTCATTAAACTTAGATAGTAATGAATATTGTGAATAGAACCAAGTCTAAAATATGTTATTTCTTTTGCTCTAAATAGGTGATTTAAGTATGCTTTTGAGAAGTTTCTACAAGTATAACAATCACACGCTTCATCTATAGGAGTAATATCGTCTTTATATTCAGCTTTTTTGATATTTAATCTTCCAAAAGTAGTAAATAAAGTTCCATTTCTTGCATTTCTTGTGGGCATCACACAGTCAAACATATCAACACCACGCTCTATATTTTCTATTAAATCCTCAGGAGTT
>JBGSBO010000062.1:0-12300 GCA_041730535.1 Minisyncoccia bacterium | reverse complement strand
ACTTCTTTATCTGACCAAATATGTTTTATAATTTCTTCATTTTGATTACACGTGGTTCTATTTATTTGGCTTACCTTTGAATGGCTTTTATCTTTTACATATGTTTAGAATGCTTCATAGAGAGAAGTGTCCTTTTTTATTTTACTTTACTTTTATTTGAGAATTACATTTATTTGCAAAATCCTAAATCTTGGTGTAAAAAAAGAAAAACTCTTTTATTTGATTATTTGATTTACGTAATTTTTTTCTAAGAAAGATAGATCTTATAATATTGAATAACAATTGTTATATAGGTATTACTAGTTTAGTTATTTTTTTATTTGTGCTTTTACATTTAGTTTATGGCACATTTTTATTCCATATAAATAAATTATCCATGAAATATATATCCACAAGAATGTGAAAAGCAGTGTAGCAAGAGAGCCATAAATCGTAGTATATGTTTTATTATATATAACATAATAGATAAAAAGGTTTTTGGTCATTGAAAGTACAATTAACGTTATAAAAGAAGATATTAAAGCAGCTTTATTATCAATTTTTCTATTTACACTTAATTTAAATAAACTATAGAATATTAACCATGCAAAGAAATAGGATAATATTATATTTAAAATATTATTATCATAAAAACTCATTGCTATGTTTAATGCTATAAATGCAATAGGTAGAATAATCAAATAAATTGAATAAAATATAAATGAAATATGAATAGCTTTTCTTTTTGTTTTGTGTATTTTGTTTACTATATATTCATAATCTTTGAAAAACATAATAAATACAAAAAGCATATAAATAGTTCCTAATAATCCTAGTTTATTTGAATTTGAGATATAGTTTTTTAAAGCATCAATAATATCAGTTGAGTGAGTGGGATTTATTAGATTAAAAATATATGAAGTAAATATTTCCATATAACTATTAAAATCAGAGAAAGTTGAAATAATTGCTATTAAAAGGGCAATTATAGGAAGAATAGAAAAGATAGTAAAGAAGCTTAATGAAGCAGCATAATAGGTTGTATCATCATTAAAAAATGAATCTATTACTTTTAATACTCTTCTAAATAAACTCTCTTTATTATCAATTTCATTCATAATAACATTATAATCCCATTTTAAAAGGATTTAAAATATTATTTGGATCAAATGCTTTTTTTATATTTCTAAATAAATTCATTTCAGCTTGGGTAAAAGCAATGTGCATAAATGGAGCTTTTGAAGTTCCAATTCCATGTTCACCACTTAAAGTTCCACCTAAATCTACAACATATTGGAAAATCTCTTCAATGGCTTTGTGTCCATCTTCCATCTCTTTTTCATTATTTTTATCTTTAACCATTACATTAACATGGATATTTCCATCTCCTGCATGTCCAAAACATGGAACTTGGAAACCATACTTTTCACCAATCTTGTATATTCCATCAAGGGCGATTGGAAGTTTTGATCTTGGAACTGAAATATCTTCATTTAATTTTTTTGTTCCATAAATCATAGTTGCTGGACTTGCATTTCTTCTTGCAAACCAAAGTTTTTTACCTTCGTCTTCATCTTTTGCAATTATAAAATCACTTGCTCCAAATGCTTCAAATGCTTCTTTTAGTGTTTGAAGTTGTGAATCAATTTCATCTAAAGAACTAGCATCAACATCACCTACAAGTATTCCACCTGCATTATCAGGAAGTGAAACTTGTGGGAATTTTTGTTTTAAAGCTTTAATTACTAATGCATCTAAAAACTCCATTGCAACAGGATTAGCCCCAGCTGCTAGTGATTTAAATACAGCTGTCATTGCTGTATCAACTGATGGGAAAACTCCCATATAAGTTTTTTTAAATTTTGGTTTTGGAATAAGCTTTAGTGTGATTTCTGTGATAATGGCTAAAGTTCCTTCACTTGCTATTAAAATACCAGCTGTGTTATAACCAGCTACATCTTTAATAGTTCTTTTACCTGCAACTATAATATCTCCATTTGGAAGAACAGCTCTTAATGCCATTACATAATCTTTTGTGATTCCATATTTTGCAGCTCTCATTCCGCCTGCATTTTCACTTACATTTCCACCAAGTGTTGAATACTCTTCACTTGCTGGATCTGGCGGATAAAAAAGTCCTACTTCTTCTACTGCTTTTTGAAATTGCATATTTATAAGTCCAGGTTGAACAACTCCCACCATATTTTCCATATCAATTTCAAGTAGTTTATTCATGTGTCGTTCAAGTGAAAGAATAATTCCTCCACTTGCAGGTAATGCACCACCTGTGAATCCAGAACCTGCACCTCTTGGAACAATTATAATTCTATGTTCATTACAATATTTTAAAATATCGCTTATATCTTCTTCATGTCTTGGAAAAACAACAGCATCAGGTTCAAATCTCGTTCTTGTTGCATCATAACAAAAAGCGATTAAATGGGCTTTATCACTTTTTATATTTTCCTCACCAACAATAGAAGTAATATAATCTAAATGTTTTTTATCTATCATTTTGATAACCCTAAAATTCTTTTGTAATATTGATCATAACTTAACTCTTTTTTATCTGAGAAAAAAGAAAAGTCAAGGATAGATTCTTCAATCTCTTCTACTCTTGTATAAAATGGCATTTTAATTTCACTATTTTCATAGGTAAAAGTGTATGATTCTAAAATCGCGAATGTTTTTGTATCAACTATATAAACTTTATTATCTAATGTAAAAAATATTGTTCCTAAGTTTTGCTCAATTGCAAACTTTTGAAAATCTTCTTTTGTTGGATATGGCTTGTTATCTACTTTTAGTTTTGTAGCAAATATATCAGAGTGAATAAAATTATTTGATTTAAAACTATCTCTTACTGATTGAAAAGAGTCTTGCGTTGGGGTAATTAATAATGAAGAGTTATACATATAATTTAATACTAAAACATCTCCAATTTCAATTTCTCTTTTTGATGTTGGAAGGGCATCTTGTTTTAAGTCATCAAATTTAAAAAATTCTACCACAGAAGTATTACTATTTGAGCTTATTACTTTTGCATTTGAAACAATTAATCTTTTATCATTGTCATAAATATGTACAACAATACCTGATTGTCCTACTATTAAATTCCCTACATTTATTGTTGATTTATTATCTTGAATATTTTCAATTTTCATACCCATTGGTTTTATTGAAAAATTCTTTTTAGAATAATTATTATCTACAACTTCTTTATTTCCTAAACTATTTTGTTTTTCATTTTTAGTAAAATAATATGTATAGTTAAATTTATTTTGAGAAGGTATGATTTTTATATCTAATACATCCCAACCATCTTTTTTCATTTCATTTAAAGAAATTTTTCCATTACAAACTCCACCATCAAGTGTAATACTTTCTATTGTTGAAGGTTTTTCAACATTATTTTTGAAACATACTGTTTCTTGTGCAAACAGATTATTTGAAAGTAGGCAAGTAGCACTAAGCAATAAAAGTTTATTAAATATTTTTGTCATTGTTTTTCCTATTATTTTGATTGTAATTCTTGAATTTTCTCTCTAACTTCATCTACATGTAAAATTTCTATTTTTTCACCTTTTACACTTTTTTTCTTTCTAACACTAACTTTATCCCAAATAGCAGCAATTTTACCCTCAGGATTAATAATAAATGTAGTTCTTACTACTCCCATAAACTCTTTTCCCATAAATTGTTTTAATTGCCAAATACCATAATCTTCGCACATCTTTTTACTAGTATCAGATAAAAGAGTGATTGTTAAATCTTTTGAATCAATAAATTTTCTATGTTTTGTTGTGTCATCGGGGCTTACTCCTAAAATTACAGCATCTAAATCGTCAAAAAATGAGTGCTTATCTGTAAAATCGCAAGCTTGAGTTGTACATCCAGGAGTTAAATCTTTTGGATAAAAATATAAAACTATCCATTTACCTTCTAAATCTCTTGAACAAATTTCAACATCATCTTGATTTGCTGCACAAAAACTAGGTGCAGTATCTCCTACTTTTAACATATTATAAATCCTTTGTCTATTATTTTATTGCAATAAATGTGGCGAAATTCACCCATTTAAATATAGTCTCGCAGTGACTAAAACCTGCGTCTAATATCATTTTTTTATTTTCTTCTTCTGTATATGGTATTAATACATTTTCTAAAGCTTCTCTTTTTTGTGATATTTCAAATTCTGAATAACCTTGAGTTTTTTTAAATTCATAATACTCATCAATACTTTGTTTATTTAAAGTTGAATTTGAAGAAATCACTTTTTCACTAAAAATAAAAATACCTTTTTCTTGCAGTGAATCATATATTTTTTTTACTAATTTTTCTCGCTGAAGAGGTCTTATAAATTGTAAAGTATAGTTAGAAAGAATAAGTTTTGCCTCGTCATAAGAAACATCATGTAAATCAGCATTTACAAGTTCTATTTCAACACCAAATGCTTTTGCTTTTTTACTAGCGCGATTTAGCATGGCAGTTGAGTTATCAATACCTATTAATTTTAAATTATTTTTACAATGTTTACTTAGTTCTATTAATGTTGATGCTGTTGAGCAACCTAAATCATAAACCTTGTCATTTTCACTTAAAAAATTGCATGCAAAATCTATTGATAATCTTTGCATCTCTTTATAAAAAGGTACAGAGCGGTTTAACATGTCATCGAATACTGATGCTACTTCTTCATCGAATTCGAATTGTTTTGTAATTGATTTTTTAAATACTTTATCTACCATGGTGTGCATTTTATCTAAATGCATATTAATAAATATTAATAATTTTAGATTTAATAAATATTTATCTATTTAAAATAAATTCTTGTGGTTTCTATGTCATTTAAAATCTGTTTTTTAAGCTCTTCGAAGCTATCAAATTTTTTATTATCTCGAAGTTTTTCATAAAATTTTATTTGAGTTGTGTAATTAGAATTTTTAATATTTTCATCAATAATATGTGTTTCAACAGCATAAGAACCATCTGTTGTGGCTCTATGTCCTAAAAATGTAATAGAGTTAAATTCTTTATCATCTAAAATAGTTTTAGTAACATAAACTCCTTCTTGTGGAAGTAAAAATTCTTCAATTTTTAGATTTATTGTTGGAACAAAACTTTTAGTTCCTAATCCTTGTCCTTTGATTTGATGGCCATAAATTTTATACTCTTTTCCTAATAGTTTATTTGCTATTTTAATATTACCATCTTTTAAATATTCTCTTATTATTCTTGAATGAACTGGAATATCATCTATTTTAATCTCATCTATAACTAAAACTTCCCCAATAAAAAGTTCTTTTAATTTTTCTATGCAATATTTTCTATTTTTCCCAAAACAAAAATCAAATCCTACAACAATTTTTTTTAGATTTGGAAATTCTTCTTTTAATAATCTTATAAATTCATCACCTTCAAGATGTTTAATATTTTCTAAAACATAATAATAAATAGGATAAATACTATATTCTTGTCTGTATCTTTTTGGAGTTAGGTTTGCATATCCTGATTCGATTGATAAAATTGCGCCCTTTTTATCAAGATTTTTAAATAGTTCTTGATGAGCGCTGTGCATTCCATCAAATCCTCCAATTGCAATTGAAGTTATTGTATTTTTATTTACTAAAATAGAAGAGCTCTTCTTCATTTCCATCTTTCCCTTGTACTTTACTCATTGATGAATAGTTTAATTTCCATTTTAAATTTTTTGTATAATCTAAAAACTTTTCTCTTGATTTAATAATGGCATTTTTATCTTTTACAACACCCCTCTTATCTCTTTTTACATTTGTTCCCACTTCAAATTGTGGTTTGAAAAGTATTATTATATCTTTTGAAGATAATCTATTTATATCTTCAATAATATGTAAAATAGAAATAAATGAAACGTCACAAGTTACAATATCAAAAATTTCTTCACTTTTGAAACTTCTAATATCAGTATTTTCATAAAAATTAATTTTTGGGTTGTATTTGATTCTTTCATGTAGTTGATTTGAGCCAACATCAACACAAGTTACTTTTTTTGCATCATTTTCAAGAAGTATTTGAGTGAATCCACCTGTGCTACTTCCAATATCCAGTGCATTTTTATTTTTTAAAATAAAGTTTGGTAATTCTTCTAAAAAATATTTTAGTTTATATGCAGCTCGTGATACGTAAAAATCATCTTCTAAAATTTCTATTTTATGATTTTGTTCAACATTAAAAGATGGTTTTGATATAATTATTCCATCAATTTTAACTTTATCTGATTTTATTAATTCACAAGCTTTGTTTCGGCTTTGAATATTAAAGGTTTTTGTTAAATATAAATCTAATCTCATGGGGGCAATTATAGTTGAAGTTTGTTCAAAAAGAGTTTAGCTGTACTTATGAAGAAAAGAAATCTAAATTTATAGCTTTTTTAATCCCTTTTTACATGTTTGATGAAGTTATGATTAAACTAAAAAATCAACATCCAAAAGCCAGACATTTTGTATATGCCTATAGATATTTAAATGAGTTTGATCAAATAGTAGAAAATAGTAGTGATGATGGAGAACCAAAAGGAACAAGTGGAAAGCCATGTCTTTCAGTGTTAGCTGGAAATGAATTTATAAATACAGCAGTTATTGTAGTGCGATATTTTGGTGGAATAAGACTAGGAACTGGAGGATTGGTTCGAGCTTACGGTGATAGTGTAAATGAAGTTATCAAGATATCTGAGTTTAAAGAATATCAAAAACTAATAAATAAAACTTTAATATGTGACTATTCAGAATTATCAAAACTAGAATATCTTTTGAATCAAGAGAATATACTAGTAAAATCAAAAGATTTTTCAACTAATATTGAAGTAAAAATAGAGCTTACTTCTGAGCAATTTAATTTATTAATGTCTTTACTTTCTAGGAATATTCATGTAACATAATAATTTAAATTATTATGTTACGAGGTTTTATGAAATTGCTTTTTTTATTTATGTTCTTTGTTCTCTTCCAACTGTGTGCTGATGATAAAATTAATATTAATTTCACTAATTTAAAGATTAGTGATTTGATTAAAATTACTTCCAAAGTAATTAACAAAAATATACTTTTCACCCAAGAAATAGAAGGAACCGTTGATTATATTCCAAATAATAGTTTATCAAATGATGAACTTGTAAAAATATTGGATTTAGTTCTTGAAGACAAAGGTTATAGATTAGTAGAGAATAAAAATATATTAAGAGTCATAAAAATATCAGATATCAAAAAAGAATCAATAAGTATTAAACTAAAAAATATAAAAGCAATTGATGCAAAAAAGAAATTGGATGAACTTTCAAAATCAATTTTTACAGAAGAAATAGAAAAATCAAAAGTTTCAATTATAGAGAATTTAGATAATAATTCTTTAATTTTAATTGGTGAAAAGAAAGATATTGAATATTTAGCAAAATATATCAAAGATATTGATAGGGAAACTATTTTAAGAAAAAAAGAGTTAAAAATCTTTTCTTTAAAAAATGTAGAAGCTTCTAGTGTAATGAAAATTTTAGAAGAAATTTTAAATAAAAAAGTTTATTTAGATCCAAATGATAAAGCACTTTTTTCTTTAGATACTGAATCTAATTCAATAATTTTGATGGCTGAATCAGATGAACTTTTATATATTGAAAGTTTAATAATTGAATTAGATAAAGAAAAAGCACAGGTTTATGTCCAAGCAAAAATAATTGAAGTAAATGATGATTTAATAAATCAAATAGGTGTTTCTTACGGAATTTTTGGTGCGAGTGCTAGTAATAATGTATTATCTCGTTTTTCTTCAAGTTTGAATAAAGCTGAAGTTCCAACTTTGAGTATTGAAGGATTAAAAATTCCTGATTTAACTTCTGGCTTAGCTTTGGGTGCATCATTAAATTTACTTAAACAAAATGGAGCATTAGATATTGTTTCTGAACCATCTATTTTAGCTATAAATAACAAAGAGAGTTCAATTTATGTGGGAGAAACAATTTCAATAAAAGTTTCAAGTAGTATATCAGATGGTGGAACTACAAAAGAAAATTATGAAAGAGAAGATGTTGGCTTAACATTAAAAGTAAAACCTAGAATTTCAAATGATACAAAAGTTACTTTAGAAATAGAAACAATCCTAGAAGGGGTCAAAACTACTCAAACAATAAGTGGAAATGCTGATACTTCTAAAAAACAAATAAAAACTACAGCCATTTTAAATAATGGTGAGAGTGTTATAATAGGAGGATTAATTGAAAATAAAGTTGAATCAACAAAACAAAAAGTTCCAGTATTAGGAGATGTTCCTTTATTTGGTGAATTATTTAAAAATACCCTTAATAATACTAAAAAAAATAATTTGGTGATTATTGTAACTCCATATTTAATACCTAAAACAAAAGATATAACATTTGTTAGAAATAAACTAAGTGAACTTAAAAATCTTGAAGATAGATATTTAGCAGATTCATTAGTACGATTAAAAGAAGAATCTTTGAAGAAAAAAATTGATGGAAAAAATCGAGAAGAAAAAATAAATAACTTAAATAAAGAGCTTGGAAAATATGAAAACAAAGATGAAAAGAAGTTATTAGATAATAAAAGTGAACATGAAAAACGAGTTAATGAAATTTTAGGATATTAATTTTGTTTCTCTACAAATAGCATTAATCTATCATTTATCGCAAGGGAAAATAGGGTGTTTTTTGTATTTGTTGAATTTAAGATTTTATTACAATCTGAGCATAAAATAATAATATTTTCAAAATTATATCCCCCACCATCTTTTATATCTTTTACAAAAATTGAAAAAGTATTATCAAGTGTTATTTTATCTCCACATCGATTGCAACATTTATTATCTCTTTTCCATGCTAATTCTTTTCTTTGTTGCCAGTCACTTGGATATTTTGCATTAGAAACAGATTTTTCCATATAGTTTGCCCAAAGTTTATCTTTAGGAATCATTTCTTGAGACTCTTTTTTATATGGATAATCAAAAAATTGTTGAATAATATTTTCAACAATTAATGTTTCTCTTAATTGTATATTTTTTTCATTTTCACTTTTGCTAATAATAGAATAATCAATTTTTATTTTTGGATGATGCTGATTCATAATAAGTTTTAAATCTTTTACAAAAAGGTGAAATTTTTCACCTGATTGGTATTTAACAAAGATTTTTTTTCTATAAATATAAAGAGGTAATAAAGATATAATTAATAAAATTCCAACTATTATGAAATCAATATCTAATAGCAAGTTTCCCCTTTTTTATATAATTTCTGGATCAATTTTGTGTTTTTCCAATGTTCTTTTAGCTTCAGAGTGTTTCCCTGAAGCAAGTTTTTGTAATTCATTTACATGAATAATTGGAAGAATAATCTCTCTTCCAGAAATTTTTTCTATTTGTTTTCTATTGTAATCAAATACGTAAAAATCTTCAACTGTATCAACTAATAAAAAATCTGCGTTACTATCAAAAGCATCTAATAAAATAGTAGAGGCCACACAATATGTAATTTGTGGATTTTTATTAAAACTATTTTTTGCAATATCTAGTTTTAAAGTACCAAGATTTAAAATTTTTGCGTTTAATTTATTTAATAAATCTAATGTTTTTTCATTATTTTTTGAAGGATAATATGCAATATTAAAATCATTAAAATCATGTTTGATTTCATAATTGTCTTCAAAATTACCAAAATCTAAAATCAAAGTATTATTTATTCTAAAATTTTGTTTATCTAAATCTTCAAATATATTTAATCTTTTTTGTATATCTTGAATTTTTTCTTCAATTGAATCATCAATATTGTAGATTCTATTTTCTAAACTTGTATGATATTGTGCGCCTATTTCAAAATCATTTAATATGTTTAAGATGTAATTTGAATGATTTGGAGTTTTTTGAATTAAATCATAGGCTAAAAGTAACACAGCATCCCCAATATAATCACTATTATAATTTAGTGTATTTGAAGCATAATAATATTGTTTTAAATTGCTATAGGTTACTTCATCTTCATCAGTTGTATAGTTTTTTAAAATTTTAAATTTTTCAATAAAATCATTATCATCAATTAATAAATCATTATAAGCTCTTCTAATTGAAATAGGCTCAATTGTAAGCTCTTTTCCAAAATTTTCAACAATTTCTTTTGTAGTAATATCGGCTTTTATATAAACGCCATTTATAACTAAATCGAAATTTTTACAATCTTTGAAACCTAATTTTGCAGTTTTATTTATAGTTTTTAAAATCTCTAAAATATTTTTTTCATTTTCTATTTTTAAAAAATGTTTTGTATAGTACGGTAAGTAATCTGAATTTTTATCAAATTTGAATAAGGAAATTTCTAGTTTCATTAATAATACACCTTTTTTGTAATTGAGTAGATTCTATTTAATTTATACTTAAAAAAAATGATAAGTATGTAATTTTTATACCTATCATTTAAAAGATGTGCTATTCTGTAAACCTTTTTACATCAGCACCGATTTTTGAAAGTTTTCCTTCTAAATCTTCATAACCTCTATCAAGATGATAAATTCTATGAATATTTGTTTCTCCTTGAGCTACTAAAGCAGCAAGAACTAAAGCAGATGATGCTCTTAAATCTGTAGCCATAACATCTGTTCCATTTAAAGTTCCTCTTTTTCCGTTTATGGTTGCTGTGTTTCCATTTAGGTGAATATCAGCTCCCAATCTTAAAAGTTCACTTACATGCATAAATCTATTTTCAAATAATCTTTCATCAATTGTACTTGTTCCATTTGCTTGAGTTGCTAATGCCATAAATTGAGCTTGCATATCTGTCGGGAAACCTGGGTATTCAGTTGTAATTATATTTACAGGTTTAATTTCATTTGTAGGAAGAATTGTAACGCTGTTATCATCTTGTAAAATTTCAAAATTCATTTCTTCAAGTTTTGAGATAATTGCTTCTAAATGTAAAGGAACAACTTTATCAATTTTTAATTTCTGATTTTTGATTGCCGCTGCACACATATAAGTTCCAGCTTCGATTCTATCGGGGATTACATCAAAAGGTTTTATATCTATTAGTTTTTGTCCCGTTCCTTCAATAATGATTTTTGAAGTTCCAATACCTTGAATATTTATTCCTGAATTTGCTAATACTTCACAAAGTTGAACAATCTCAGGCTCTTTTGCCGCATTTATAATTGTAGTTGTTCCATGAGCTAATGCTGCTGCCATAACTGTATTTTCAGTTCCACCAACAGTTACTTTATCAAATACTATTTTTGCACCTTTTAATCCATTTGGAGCAGTGGCTCTTATATATCCGTGTAATATTTCTATTTTTGCACCCATTTGTTCAAGTGCTTTAAGATGTAAATCAACAGGTCTTTGACCAATCGCACAACCACCAGGAAGCGAAACTTCGCAATGTCCAAATCTAGCAAGAATTGGTCCTAAAACCAAAATAGAAGCTCTCATTGTTTTTACAATATCATATGTTGCTGTTGTATTATTTATTGTTGTCGTGTTGATTTTTGCAGTATGATTATCTTTTTCAAAAGTTCCACCTAGTTTTTTGATTAATTTCAAAAAAGTATTAATATCAACTACATTTGGTAAATTTCCAATTGTTATCTCGTTTTTCCCTAAAATAGTACAAGCAATTAAAGGAAGGGCTGCATTTTTTGCACCTGATATTTCAACACTTCCTGAAATATCTTTTCCCCCAACAATTTTTAAGTATTCCATGTTTCCCCTACAAATATTTATATAAAGATACTATGATATCCAAAATAAGCTTTAAGATATGAAGCTTATTAATAATCTTTTTTTAATAGGATTATAAATACAATCGTTTCTTTATTATTGAAAGGGTTCCATGGAAAATCAGGTTAATAAAGGTATTCAATATATGCTTTTTGCATCATTATTGTTTGCATTTATGGGAGCTGCGGCAAAAGAGCTTAGTGATACTATGAGTTCAGTTGAAGTTGTGTTTTTTAGAAATGTATTTGGGGTTTTATTCATTTTAATATCTATTTATAAATCACCATTAAAACAAGTAGGTGGAAGATTTTGGCTACTTACTTTTAGGGGTGTTGCTGGATTTGTTGCCCTTTTGTTTTTCTTTTATAATATTTCACAAATACCCCTTGGTGAAGCTATGACTTTTTCTAAAACATCTACTATTTTCACAGCAGTTTTAGCTTATGTATTTTTAAATGAAAAGTTAGGTTTCAAAGGTTGGATTGGTGTATTTATAGGTTTTATTGGAATTTTATTTATTACAGAATTTGATGGAAGTAGTTTAGAGAAAAGTGATTATTTAGGAATATTATCAGGGGT
>JBGSBO010000061.1:0-12531 GCA_041730535.1 Minisyncoccia bacterium | reverse complement strand
ACTAGATTTCGCTCTTGTTTTAAAAGAAGAAAGATTTCATTTTTAACTTCTTGTGAGAATTTTGATTTCATAAAAATACCACCTATATTAATGGCTTTAATTATATCATAATATTATTAAGTTTGCTTTGGTATTGCTATAGGAACTTCAGTTAAGTGTGCATTTTTGATATAAAAATACATAGACCTAGCAACTGGATATTTTCCTGATGAAATAGTTTCACTTGTTGGCGCAATATTATCAACAGTTATTCCCATAACTTTGTCTTTATTTTCTTCTAAGAATGAGTAACCAAAAATACCAATAGCTGCTTCATTTTTAGTTAATTTTTGAACGATTAAGTTATCGTTTTCTCCTGATTCTACATAAGCACCATCTGTTCTAATAACTGAATAAGCTTTATATTTTTTGTTTGTTTTTTCATCAGCTTTAAATAAATCTGTATAAACTGACATTTTTTCAAATACATGTTGTAATACTAACTCTTCAAATGAATCTCTTGTTCCTGATGATTTTGGAGGACCATAAACAGTAATTTCTCTATTTGGTAAAGATGCATCAATATCTGACCATTTTTTATATGGATTTTTGATTAATGATTTTCCATCAGTACTTGGAACTTCTTCTGCAACTGCTAAAGCTAATTGAGCTTTTGTTACATTAAATCCTTTTACATTTGCAGATTGAGCAATTGCAATTCCATCAAATCCAATTAATGCTTCAGTAATATCTGTTACACCATTTTCTTGACACATTTGTAATTCTTTATCTTTTATTCTTCTTGATGCATTTGTGATATCAGGAGTGTCTATTCCAGCACCTGCACAAAATAATTTCATTCCACCACCAGTCCCAGTTGATTCTACAACAGGAGTAGGAGATTTTGTAGTTGCACCAAACTCTTCAGCAACTGAAGATGAAAAAGGATATACCGTTGAAGAACCAACAATTTTAATTTGATCTCTTGCTGATAAAGTTGTTGCTAATAAAGCACTTGTGATTAAAGCCATAGAAGTTTTTTTGAAAGTCATTTTTTTCTCCATAAATTTTTTTATGTTGAAAGTTTAATGATTATTGGTTACATTTTGGTTACTCTTGGAAATTAAGAATAGTGATTTAGTATTAGTTATTTACTTTAGAAAATTTGTCTTTAAACTCTTTGCAAGATCTAACAAATAGTTCTTCGCAATTATTTGGTTTATATATAACTGCATCAACCCAAAGATTATTTTCTTGGATTTTACAAAAGTTTATTGTGGTGTAAGATTCTTTATTTTTGTAGTGTGTATAAGTAGTATTTAGTTCAATCATATTAAATTAAAAAAAGCCAATGGATTATAATCCATTAGCTTCGATGAGTCTAGATTGATGATCAGCAATAAGAGGATCAATTACTTCATCAAATAGACCATCATTCATGATGTAATCAAGTCTATATAAAGTCAAGGTTATTCTATGATCACTGATTCTATTTTGTGGATAATTATATGTTCTAATTCTTCCACTTCTATCACCAGTACCAACTTGCTCTTTTCTTGTAGCACCTTCTGATTCCATTTTCTTTTGAGTTTCAATATCACAAAGTTTAGCTTTTAAAACTTTCATAGCTCTATCTTTGTTTTTATGTTGAGACTTTTGATCTTGGTTGGTTACCACAATTCCAGATGGAATATGAGTGATTCTAACAGCCGAGTCTGTAGTATTTACAGATTGACCACCATTTCCACTGGCTCTCATAACATCAATTTTTAAATCATTTGGATCTATTTCAACTGCTACATCATCAACTTCAGGCATAACTGCTACTGTAATTGCTGATGTATGAACTCTTCCTTGTGATTCTGTTGCTGGAACTCTTTGTACTCTATGCGTACCACCTTCGAATTTTAATTTCGAATATACGTGATCACCTTTTACTAGAATTACAATTTCCTTATATCCACCAGATTCACTCTCACTTGAGCTCATGATTTCAACTTTCCAATCATTGTTTTCCGCATATCTTAGATAACCTCTAAAAAGGTCACCCACAAAGATAGCCGCTTCATCGCCACCTGTACCTGCTCTTAACTCAAGATAAATATTTTTATCATCATTAGGATCTTTTGGAATCATTAAAAATTTAATATCTTCTTCAATTTTAGGTTTTCTTATTTCTAATTCTTTAAGTTCTTCTTTTGCTAAATCACCAAGTTCTGGATCATCAAGAATAGATTTATTTTCATCAATGTCATTCATTAACTTAATATACTCACGAGCTTTAGTAACAATAGGTTGCATGTTTGACTGCTCTTTTGAAAGGTCAGTCATTCTTTTTATATCATCTGTAATATCAGGAGCCATTAATAAATTATTAATTTCTTCATGTCTATTAATAAATGGTTGTAGTCTGTTTTTTAGCATATAATTATATAGCGTTAACTTTTAATTGTAATCTTCCTACTTTTCTTGCTGCAGTTTCTTTTTTAAGAATACCTTTAGATACACAATGGTGTAAATATTTGTTTGCAGTTTTCATAGTTTCAATTGCTTTTTCTTTATCAGCTATTTCGATTGCTGCTAATACGTTTTTCGTTACATTTTTGATTCTAGTTTTATAAAATCTGTTTCTTTCTGTTTTAACTCTAGTTTGTCTAGCTCTTTTCTCAGAAGATTTGTGATTTGCCATTTTTTTTAACCTCTTTGTAAAAATTTTAAGGGTAGAATATTACCTAAAGTATCTTAAACAAAGTTTAATTTTAGGAAGATTTAATGAAGCTATTCGGAACTGATGGAGTTAGAGGAAAAGCTGGCGATTTTTTAGATGCAATGACTGTACTAAAATTAGCTAAGGCTGCAGGGATTTATTTTAGGAAACATTCAACTACAAAGAAGATTCTTGTAGGGAAAGACACTAGAAGAAGTGGTTATATGATTGAAAATGCACTTGTTAGTGGTTTAACAGCAGTAGGTTATGATGTTATTCAGATTGGTCCAATGCCAACACCTGCAATTGCATATTTAACTGAATCAATGAGATGTGATGCAGGAATTATGATTTCAGCATCACATAATCCTTATGAAGATAATGGGATCAAATTTTTTGATAATCATGGAAATAAGCTAAATGTAGCTTGTGAAAAAGAGATTGAAAAAATATTTAATGATAATGATTTAATGATTAATGAGCAAGTGACAGGACGAAACATTGGTGCTTCAAAAAGAATCGATGATGTTATTGGAAGATATATAGTTTCAATAAAAAGTTCATTTCCAAAAGATTTAACACTACATGGATTAAGAATTGTTCTTGATTGTGCAAATGGAGCAGCTTATAAAGTCGGACCTACAATTTTAGAAGAATTAGGTGCTGATGTAATTGTAATTAATAATAAACCAAATG
This sequence comes from Minisyncoccia bacterium, assembly GCA_041730535.1. Taxonomy (GTDB): domain Bacteria; phylum Campylobacterota; class Campylobacteria; order Campylobacterales; family Arcobacteraceae; genus Aliarcobacter. The sequence continues at coordinate 9,149 of JBGSBO010000061.1, read as the reverse complement.
GATTTAATATTAATGAAAATTGCGGAGCAATGCATCCAGAAGCTGTAGCTAAATTAGTAAAAGAATATAGAGCTGATATTGGTTTAGCACTTGATGGTGATGCTGATAGATTAGTTGTTGTTGATGATAAAGGTGAAATTGTTGATGGTGATAAATTAATCGGTGCTTTATGTAAATATTTAAACGATGAAAAATTACTTAAAGGGAATGCTTGTGTGGCAACTGTTATGTCAAACAAAGCCTTAGAAGATTTCCTTATAAAAGATAAAATAGAATTATTTAGATCTGATGTTGGTGATAAATATGTTCTTGAAGTAATGAAAGAAAAAGGTATTAATTTTGGTGGAGAACAAAGCGGACATGTTATTTTCTCTGATGTTGCAAAAACAGGAGATGGATTAGCATCTGCTTTACAAGTTTTAGCTCTGGTTTTAAAATCAGGTAAAAAAGCTAGTGAAGTTTTAAATCCATTTGACTTATATCCTCAAATTTTACATAATATGAAAGTTACAGAAAAAATTCCATTAGATAAATTAGAAGGTTTAGAAGCAGTTTTAAAACCTATTAGAGAAAAAGGAATGAGAGATTTAATTAGATATTCAGGAACTGAAAATAAAATTAGATTACTTCTTGAGGGTAAAAAGAAAAAAGATGTTGAAGAGGGAATGGACTCTTTAATAGCATTTTTCAAAAAGGCGTTATGAAAAGAAAACTAATAATAGTAATATTTTTATTTATTACAATTTTTATAATAGACCAAGTTGTTAAATATGGATTTGCAAATCTAGCTTGGGATGTAGATGGGCCTTATATGTCATTAAAACTGGCATATAACTATGGTGTAGCATTTTCTATGTTTTCATTTTTAGAGCATAATTTAAAATATATACAACTTTTATTAATAATAATAGGAACAATATATCTTTTAAAAAACAGAGATGTTTTTGAAGAGTATTATTTACCAATAGCATTATTGTATGCAGGTGGATTATCAAATATTTTAGATAGATTCACTTATGGTGGCGTGGTTGATTATTTTTATTGGCATTATGGTTTTAAATTTGCAATATTTAACATTGCAGATGTGATTATAAATTTAGCAGTTGCTTTAATAATTTACAAACAAATAATACAAATGAGAGAAGAAAAAAAGAAAAAAGATATTAAATCTTAAATTTTGTAGCTTAAAATAAATTTAGCTATAATCCAAGAAACTTTAGAAAATTACAGGAAGAATTGATATGGGTCAAACAATAACAGAAAAAATTTTTAGTGAGCATGTTGGTAAAAAAGTATATGCTGGAGAGATAGTTAGAAGTTCAATTGATATGGTAATTGGAAATGACATTACTACACCAATTTCTATTAAAGCATTTGAAGATGGTGGTTTTGAAAAATTAATAAATCCAGAAGGTTTTGCAATTGTACTTGATCACTTTATTCCTGCAAAAGATATAGCATCAGCGAACCAAGCAAAAATCTCAAGAGATTTCGCTTTAAAACATGATTTAAAATATTTCTTTGATGAAAAAGATATGGGAATTGAGCATGCACTTTTACCTGAAAAAGGTTTAGTATTACCAGGTGATGTTATTATTGGTGCAGATTCACACACATGTACACATGGAGCTTTAGGCGCATTTTCTACTGGTATGGGAAGTACTGATATCTCTTTTGGAATGATTACAGGTGGAAATTGGTTTAAAGTTCCTGAATCAATCAAAGTTATATTTAAAGGTAAACCATCACAATATGTAACAGGAAAAGATTTAATCTTAGAAATCATTCGAATACTTGGTGTTGATGGAGCTTTATATAAAGCTTTAGAATTCACAGGTGATACTATTCAATATTTATCAATGGATGATAGATTCTCTTTATGTAATATGGCTATTGAAGCAGGTGCTAAAAATGGTATTGTTGCATATGATAATGTTACAAAAGAGTTTTTAGATACAGTTAGTGCAAATAATAATGGACTAAGAGCTGAACCAAAAATTCACTATTCAGATGATGATGCAAAATATTGTCAAGTTATTGAGATTGATGTGGCTTCTTTAGATCCAGTAATTGCATATCCATTTTTACCATCAAATGGACACTCTGTAAATCAAGCTGTAATAGATGACATTAGAGTTGATCAAGTATTTATTGGTTCTTGCACAAATGGAAGATTATCAGATTTTAAAGTTGCAGCTGAAATTCTAAAAGATAAAAAAGTTGCACGACATGTACGACTTATTGTAACTCCAGGAACTCAGAAAATTCTAAGAGATGCTCAAAAAGCTGGATATATTGATATTTTAGTTGATGCAGGTGCGGTTGTTTCAAATCCAACTTGTGGTGCATGTTTAGGTGGATATATGGGAATTCTAGGTGATGGTGAAGTTTGTATCTCCACAACAAATAGAAACTTTGTTGGAAGAATGGGTTCAAGAAGCTCAAAAATTTATTTAGCAAATAGTGCAGTAGCCGCTGCTTCTGCAATTTCAGGATATATAACAGATCCACGAAGTTTATAAATAATGAAAATAATTCCATTTGAAATTCCTTGTGTAATTTTATGTGGAGGTAAAAGCTCAAGAATGGGAGAAGATAAATCACTTCTTCCTTTTTCTTCTTCTGCTTCTTTAACTCAATATCAATTTGATAGATTGAAACCTTATTTTAAAAATATTTACCTCTCTTCAAAAACAAACAAATTTGATTTTATTAGTGATAATGAACTTCTTTTAGATGAAAATAAAGATGTTTTTTCTCCAATTTTAGCCCTTAACACTATTTTTAATAAATTTGAAAATCAAAAAATATTTATAATTACAGTTGATACACCACTTGTTTCAATAGAGTCAATCTCAAAATTAATTGAAGAATCAAAAGATGTTGATATTTGTGTAGCTCAAACAGAAAAAATACATAATTTGTGTGGAGTTTTTTCTTCAAATATAAGCTTAGCTATAAAAAATATGATAGAAAATAATATACATAAAATCGGGTACTTAATAAAAAATAATAAATTTAAAATTTTAGAATTCCCTAATGACAGTGAGTTTATAAATATAAATAATCAAAATGACTATGAAAAGGCATTAAGTTATATAAGAATAAATAATAATTATAATAATTAAGTATTCTTAAAATATAAGTGTCTTATTATCTCTTTTTTGCTATCCTTAAGTTATACTTATTATAATAAATAAAGGAAGCAAAATGGCAAAAAACGAACTAGACAAAGCATTAGAAATAGTTGATTCAGAAATAAGGAAGTCAGGACTTTCAAGAAGGGAAGCTTTTAAATTAGCAGGACTTGGAAGTGCAGCTTATTTAATGGGTGGAACTCAATCTCAAGCAAGTACTGAATTAAAAGCAAGTGAAGCTACAGGGAAAATTCTTATTATTGGTGGTGGATTAGCTGGAATCTCAACAGCTGCTAGACTTGTAAATACTTTATCAAACCCTGATATAACTATCGTTGAGCCAAATCCAAAATCAGTATCATATCAACCAGGAGCTACTTTAATTGCAGCAGGTGTTTATACAAAAGCTGACATAGATTACAACACTAGTGATTTTGTTCCTAATGGTGTTACAATTATCAAAGATAAAGCTATTGATTTTAATCCTGAATCAAATAGTGTAGCTTTAGAATCTGGTGAAACAATTAATTATGATTTCTTAATTGTTGCTGCTGGAGTTACTTTAGACTACGGTGCAATAAAAGGATTAGAAGAAATTGGTGATGCTTATTCATCAGGTGATGCTTCTAAGATACTTAGAACTTTTGGTGATTCAGGAGTAACATCTGTTTATAATATTGATTCAGCGGTTGCTATGTGGAATCAAATGCAAAAATTTATTGAAAAAGCTAAAAGTGGACAAAAAGTAAAAGGTGTATTTACAGACCCTAACACTGCGATAAAATGTGGTGGAGCACCTAAAAAAGTTATGTATCTAACAAATGCAAGATTAGTGGAAGCAGGAGCAAGAGAAAATGCTGAATTAACTTTTTATCCAGATGGTGGAAAATTATTTGGTGTAAAAGAATATGCTGATGCAATTGAAAAACAATTTATTGCAAGAGATATGAAGTGGAATTTTAACCATAATTTAATTGGTGTTGATATAGCTAAGAAAACTGCAATTTTTGATAAACATTGGCAAGAAAAAGGTGCTTATGATAAAGATTTAGAAGAGTACGAGATGCTTACAAAACATTTAAATGTTGAAGTACCTTTTGACTTTTTACATATTACACCTCCTCAAAAAGCTCCAGATGAAATTGGAAAATCAGCAATTGGTTCAGCAAAAGGTTGGGTTCCTGTGAATAAAGAAACTTTACAGCATGTGAAATATAAAAATATTTTTGCAATAGGTGATATTGCAGCTGTTCCTATGGGGAAAACAGGTGGAAGTGTTAGAAAACAATATAAAGTATTAGTTGATAACTTAATTTCTGTAATGGAAGGGAAAGAATTAACTGCAAAATATGAAGGTTATACTGTTTGTCCGCTAATTACTGATATTGGAAAAGTTATGTTGGCTGAGTTTGACTGGACAGCAAAACCAACACCTTCATTTCCACTTGACCCTACGCAAGAGAGATATCTTTGGTGGTTATTAAAAGTTTATTTATTAAAACCAATGACTCAATATGGTATGTTAAGCGGAAAAGCATAGGAAATTATTTTGAAGAAAGAGATTTGGATATTCCTAATAATATTTATTGTATTGTCATTACTTATCCATAATAAAGAGTTTATTGAATATCCTATTCAACATATGGAAAATTTACCCAATTCATCTGCGTATGGATTGGGATATTTTCATCCTTTAGTTTTCACTTTTCTTGTATATATTATATTTTTAACACCTAGATTAGTTTATAAATTATTTACAAAAAAGAAAAAAGATTGAGTTTCTAAAAAATTAAGGCATAAAAAAAGGGTTAGAAGAAAATCTTCTTTCCTTTTTTCTATAAAATCCCTATTTAAAAGGCTTTCTTTATCTTCTAATCTTGAATTTTGTATCATAGTTTTACCTTTTTGTATCATAGTTTTTAATCAAATAATATCAATTACAACCTAAATAAACCAAAAAACTCACAAATCCATTTTATTTTATTTCATAAATTTATTTTTTCGCTTTCAAATTAAAGATATCTAATTATATTTAATTAGTATCAATTATTCTATTTATCAATTATTTATATTATGTAAAATAAAACTTGTATGGGTATATGTTTCTATTAGTGTAAATTACAAATATTATTGAAATAGGTAAAACATAATTTAGATTGAAAAAAAAATTTGTGATTAGTTGAATTAAATTTTTTTAATTTAACTAAGAACGATAACATTAGCAATGTTATCTAACTTCCATTAATATCCTTGATTTAAAAACGAAACTCCTCTTATAAAAATTTCATCTACAAATTTTAGAACTTTGTGAAAAAGTTTGTTTAAAAGCGAATTAAATAAAAACTCTAACCTAAAATCATTTTTATCTTAAACGAAAAAAAGGATTTAAAAATGGATTTACTAAATACTATAAAAGTTGAATATTCTCAACATAAAAAGTTTCTATATAAAAAACTAACAACCTACACAATGATAAGTATAAAAAACAAAGTGAAATCAAATCAAGTTATCAAAGATAATTTTGTAGCAAAAATAAATGAGTTAGTTGATATTGAAAATAAAACACCACAACAAAAACAAACTATTAAAAATTATGCTTATATGTATAAAAATACAAAAGTGAATTGGTTGGCTTTAGAATTAGCCTTAATGAATAAAATGGCTCTACAATTAAACAATGAAATATATTTGATATATGTTGCAAAAATGAAAAAATCATTTGATGATTTTGAATTTACTTCATATGGTGAAAATCTAGTAAGTAGTGATTTATTAAAAAAATACATTTCAAAAATTATCAAGTGGTGCAAAAAAAATTACAATCGAATGAGCCAAATCAAGAAAATTGAAAAACTTTATAATCAAAAATACTACTTAGAACACAAAGAAGAAAAAGGTATAAAATCAAGAGATGAAGTAAATAAAATCAATGGTGCAAAAAGACATCAAAATTCAAAGACTTTGGTTTTAAAGTATGCTTTAGATTTAGTTGCACAAAATGAAAGAATCACAATCAAAACTATAAAAAACATTTTAGATCAGAATGATGAAAAATTAGGAACTACACAAATTTCAATCTATCTAAGAGAACTAAAAAATGAAGGATTAATTGATGAGTAATTTTGTACAAGTAAATGTAATTAGCCATTCAAAAAATAGTTTAGGCTCTTGTTATGAACATAATGTTGATAGACAAAAAGATGGGGAAGATTTACCCCATCTTTTAGAAGAATGTAATTGTCTTGGAAATGAAACAATTACCTTTTCACATATTGTTGTTTCTTGTGGAACTTTTGAAGAAAACCTAAGAAACTTTTATGCACAACAAACAAAATCAAATAATTATCAAGATTTAAAAAATAGTTTCGATACTTTGGAAAATCTAAGACTTACACAATTAAAAAATGAAAATAGAAAAGATTATCAAACTAAACATATAATTGAGTTTGAGGTAGGTATTAGCGAAGAAAAGGCAAAAGAGTACATAAGTAGTGGAATTGATATAAACAAAGGATTTGAACAATATATAAATGATTTAAAAGCTAAGTTTGGAATGAATACATTACAAATGTCAATTCATAAAGATGAGGGTTATCTTGATAAAGATAATGTTCTTCATCATAACATACACGCACATTTTTTAGTGCATAATTATAACTTTGAAACAAAAAAAGCAATTTTATCAAACTTTAGAAAAAAAGATTATAGACAATTACAAACCTTGGCACAAAAATCTTTCAATAGTGTTGGTTTAGATTTTAAAAGAGGATTATCAAAATTCAAAACAAAATTAGAACATCAAAAGAGAAATGATTTTATCCTAAGAAAACAAAATCAAGAACTAAAAATTTTACAAAAGGATCTGCTACAAAAAAATCAAGAAATTAAAGAACTCTATACTTTGTTAAATTCACAAAAAAATCAACTAAAAGAATTAAGATTGCAATTTGAAAAGGATAGTAATATTTATAAAATGTTATCTCTTAATATTAAAAATCTCTCTTTAGAAGAACAAAGTAAAAGAGAAGAGTTTAGACAATTAGATTCTAAAATCAAAGAACTAAAAAATCAAATACAAAAGGAAGAACATATTATTCAAGATGATTTAGAATATGCAAATGAAATAAAATCTTATTTCAAAACATATTTAAAAGAAAACACCACTAAATCAAAAGATAATAAATATTACATCACTAATATAAATGAGTTTTATAAATCTCTAGTTGATAACTTTTACAATGTTTCAAATCTTGATCTGAAACTTGAAAAATTAGAAAAAATGAAAAATGAAAATTCTATTTTAAAATCCCATTTGGAAAAAACAAAATTGGATAATCAATCTTTAAATGAACATTTAAAAAAGTTGGATTTATTGAATACCAAAATCAAAGATTTAATTGATAAGAAAGATATTTTAGAAGAAGAAAACTACACTTTAAAATCATATTTAAAAGATAAAAACCTTGAGGAAGATTATCAAACTTATACAAAAAATTTGGAACATAATTTTGAATTTGAAAGGTAGTTAAAAGGATTAACAAACTTTTTAATTATAAACCTAATCAAGTTATTTTTAAATGTGGTGGGTATGTCGAACTTTGGGTTTTTAGGGTGTAACCCTAAACCTACAACTTAATTTATTAAGTTAGCCATTTTATGGCGAAGTGGGCCCAAGACGACCCACCACTAAAAGAAAAATAACGACTTTTAGATTTGTTTGGAAATGGATTAAATTAAAAGGCAAAACTTGATTTTTTTTAAAAGCGATAGAAAGTGAAACTCTATAAATTCAATAATTTGTATTTCAGAACCATAAAAAAGCGAATTGAAAAAATATTGTTGCTTAAAATGAATTGTATATAAAATAAAAAAGGATATATAAATGATTTTACTTATTATAGATTTATTACAAAAGTTTGATTATAGAATTGATGAAACTAATATAAAGAAATTTTTAAAAGCTTTGCAAAAATTAGAAGAACATCAACACCAAATATTTTTGGAAGATTTAGAAAAAACTTTACAATATTTTTATGAACAAAAAAAGCAAAAAGAACAAAAACTTTTAAATGATTTAAGAGAAAAAGAAAGTGATAGATAATATCAATCCATTTAAAAATTTAGTATTACTTAGTAAACAATTAAGTGATATTAGATTACAAAAGGACTATTTAATTCAATGTGAAAAGAATAATGCTCTTATTGATGAATTATCAAAGGAAATTAAAGCTTTAGTTATTGTTCAAAATGAACTAAAAAATGATAGAGAAAAATTTATCAAAAAAGATAAATTTCTTTCTTCTTATCCTATTGAAAAAATCGATCTGAAATTGGAACTATTGAAAAATCAAAAATCTATGATTGTTGAAAATATGGATTTGGTTGATTTTAGCTTAATTTAATACTATTACCTTTATTTGAGAATATTTTTATAATGTTTCACTAATTATTTTTCTTGTCTCTAATGGATTAACTATCCATTTAAACATTACAAGACCTGTTCCCGTACCAGTTATCTTAACATTTCCATAACCCAATATTCTTCCAACTATACCTTGTTCAATTTCTATTGTTTCAACTCTATTTAAATTAATTTCTTCAGTTTTTCTAGCTATAAAACCACTTTTGAAAATAATTCTTTTATTTGTAAGGGCTTGCTCTGTTGTAAGCAATTCAACAATTCTATATATTGCAGCTAATAGTGATATCCCAAAAGTTAATGGAGAAATCAATATTAAGAAAAATATTTGAAATTTTACAATCCAGTGAAATTTAAAATTTTCTAAAACAACCTCTTCTTTAGACAATGATTTTTCTACATATCCCATTATTAAACCTCTTTATAAATTATATTGCTAATTAATTATTACTTGAGCCACTTGCAGATTATAAAAAACAACCCGTAATTTAAGCTGATTTAAATTTTAAAAAGTTGAATTGAACTTCAGATAAGTTATAATTTTTTACTACAAAAATTTAACAGAAGAGCGATTCAACTTATGGAAACTATTT
>JBGSBO010000060.1:0-12754 GCA_041730535.1 Minisyncoccia bacterium | reverse complement strand
ACAAATCCAATATCAGAAATTTGTGGATGAGAACAAGCATTTCCACATCCTGAAATTGCCATTGTTACATTTTCTTTGAAATCTGGAAATTTATTTTCAAGTTCAATCAAAAATTTCTTAGCAAACTCTTTAGTTTCTGTAATACCAAATTTACAAAACTCTTTTCCCGTACAAGATTGTAATCTTGCTCTAAATGGAGTTGGAATATAAGGATATCCTAAACTTGCAAACTCTTCAGCTAAAGTCAAAGCTACCTCATCTTTTACACCATAAACTACAAAGTTTTGAGTTGCTGTTATTGTAATTCCACCTGCATTATATTTTTTACAAATATCATACATTTCTTGGAAATCCTCACCTGCAACTCTTCCAGAATTTGTAGCAAATCCAACATAAGAAAAACCATCTTGTTTTGCTTTGTTTATACCAAAGTGATTTCTATTTTCTGATGAAGTGATTTTTGGCTCAACTAAACCTTCTTGTAATGAATATCCAATAACTTTTTCAATTTCTGCTACGAATTTTTCAATTCCCCAGTCATTTAAAAGATGTCTAACTCTTGCTTTATTTCTGTTTTCTCTGTTTCCATTGTCTCTAAAAATTTCAGCACAAGCAACTGCTACATCTTGTACTTGCTCAGGTTTTACATATCTAGAAGCTCTTGTTGCTATTTGTTTTGATTTTGATAAACCACCACCAATAGTTAAATCAAATAAAACTTCACCTGAATCTGTTTTAAATGCAGTAAAAGCAACATCTTGAATTTCATGTGAAGCACAATGACATGCACATCCACTAACACCAATTTTGTATTTTCTAGGAAAGTTACAGAATCTATCATCATTATTTGCAAAATATGAATCTACATTTTTTACAAGTTCTCTTGCATCAAAAATTTCATTTTTATCTATTCCTCCAACAGGACAAGTCATAATTGGTCTTGGTCCATCACCTGATGCCATTTTAGAAGTTAATCCAACACTTTGTAATAATCTAAAAATCTCTGGCATATCTTTTATTTGTATATAGTGAAATTGAATATTTTGTCTATTTGTAAAATCAACTAAACCTTGAGCATAATCGTTACCAATTTTTGCCATAACTTCTAATTGTTCTAAATTCATGCTAGTATCAACTAGTTTTATTCTTTTCATAAAATATTTTTTATCTTCACTTCCATCACTATTTACATGAGGATACATACCATACCATTTTAATAATCCAATATATTCACTCGATAGTGGAATTCCTTCATTTGCTTCTTTATAAATGTCATCAATAACTCTTAAAGGGTTTCTTGATGCTTTTAATTGTTCTACTGCTGATAACTCTTTTGCCATCTTGTTTCTCCTATTATCTAAAGATATAGATTTTATCTTTAAATCTCTTTATTTTCAAAATTATATCCTATTTTTATAAGAAACAGATAAAATTAATCTTGATTAAAATACTACAGTATATACTTTGAATTATTTTCATTGTAAAAACTAAAAATATTTATTAAATTAATAAAAATATCAAATTTATCTCACTGCTTATATATTTATTTTTTTTCAAGAAAGCCCGAAAAATCAATACTTTTATAGTATAAATATATCTTTAAGATTTTTTTCAGAATATTTCTTTTTTTATGGTTTATAATTACAACATAGAATAAGAATTAAATCATTAGATGATAAATTATCTTCCTAAAACTCTTATTCTATCTAAATTTTTCAGGAGAATATATTGCTTGATTCATCTACAAATGAACCAAAAAATTTTGTTCCATTTCTTGACTTATTAAAACAATTAATAAGGGTTCCATCAGTTACAGGGGCAGAACACTCTTTTTTATTATATTTAAAAAGAGAACTAGAAGAAATTGGTATCAAAACTCAATACTATGATGGTTTATTAGTAGCACAAGGTAAAAATCCTACAAAAGGGATGCTTAGTGCTCATATTGATAGACATGGTGTAATTTGTACAGGTCCAAACGAATTTCAATTTGCGGCATTTCTTGCTAAAAATCGATCTGACTTAAGAGGAAACTCTCTATCTGAACAAACATATCAACTTATTGCAAAAAGATATATAAATCAACAAGTTCAAGCTTATGAACCTTGGAGTGGAAGTTATCTAGGTATTGGCCAAATTACTGATGTGTATATGAACGAAGACGTTAATAACTTATTTTTTAAGATTAATGGATTATCACACTTACAACCAGGAACGCCAGTAGCTTTTAGCGATAAGCTAAAAAGAAAAGATGATTTAATATCTGCACAACTTGATAATGTAATTAGTGCAGCGATTATAATTTATTTATATCAAAATGGTTTTCAAGGTACCGCATTTTTCACAGCACAAGAAGAAGCTGGAAAATCTTGGAGATATGTTTATGAATGGTTTAAAAAAAATAATATAACAACAAATGAATTGTTAGTATTAGATACAAGTCCTTATGAAACAAGACTTGAAGCTGATGTACAACAAGTTGTACTTAGAAATAGAGACGTAAATGCTAGATTTAAATCTCCTATTTTAAAACAACTAAAAAACTTTTGTCATAAAAATAAAATTGATTTTTCTTGTAAAGATACTTTTATTCAAGAAAAAAATAAAGTTAGAAAAGAGAAAAATTTACCTTTATTAACATTAGGAAGTACAGAGCTTGGAAGAATTGTAATGGAATCTAAAGGAAGTATTCAAGGTACAACATTACAAATACCAACTACAGGTTATCATACGGTTGAAGAAACAGCTTCTATTAAAGCTGTTAAGGCGATTTTATATATATTAAGCAGTTTTTATATAGATAATAAAAAAGCTTGATAATAAAACATTTTTAAAAATATATTAATTTAGAGGAATTTAAAGTTATGGATTTAGCTATTATTTATGAATTAAGAGCAAATGATATAAGCGAAGAGCATATTGAATTAATCATGAGTAGAGTAAAGAATAGATTGACAGAAGACAACATAGACAAAGAACTTGTGAAGCTAGGTTACCCTAAAATATTTACAGTAGATTATGATGAATTTGACAACTATGATTTTGATGATGACTATAGTAGTCCAAGCCACAAGGGAAATTATGAAGAAATTGACTAATAAAGAATTAGTAAAATTATATTACAACGAATTATGGAATAAACAAAACAAAGATTATATTGATATTTTATTCGATGACAATATAACATTTCATGGTTCTTTAGATATTTCAGCAGTAGGTAAAGAAAAATTCAAAGAGTACATGGATACCATTTTAACTGGTATTCCAAATCTTTTCCATAGTATTATTACTATGGTTTGTGAAGATGACACAATAGCTGTAAAAGCATTATATAATGGTCGACACACTGGTAAATTGTTTAATTATGAAGCAAGCAACAATAAAATTGTCTATAATGGTGCATCTTTTTTTAAATTTAAAGATGGCAAAATTATAGATATTTGGGTTCTTGGTGATTTAAATAATCTTACTAAGCAACTTTCATAAACTCTTGTTTATGAAAGTAATTTTATGACACAAATTAGCAATTACATATATTGCGCTGATTTTTTAACTTCTCTTGATATTAAAACAAAACTTTTAGCTAATCCTTATTATGATTATCCATTTTTACTAATAGAAGATTTTCTTCATATAAATGAATGTAATGAGATAAATAAAAAAGTAAAAGAAGATGATGATTATCAAAAAGCTAAAGTAAAAATTTTGGATTCAGTAGTTTTATCTAAAACAAATGAAGAAATCAGAAAAACAAATATCTATTCACTTCATGAAAAATGTTTAGATATTTATACAAATAGATATTTAAAATATCAAGCTTTAATCGAAGATTTTTTTAAACTAGCACTTACAACATCTACAAATGTTCAAGTATTAGAGTATATAAAAGATTCTTTTTATTCAATGCATAGTGATGATTCAAGTATGCTTTATAAAGATAATGAGCTAGTTGGTTTTTTGCCAGTTGCAAAACAAAGAAGAGTTTCTACAGTTTTATTTACAACTTCTTATGATGAAATTACAAGTGATAATACTTTTACAGGTGGCGAACTTTTGTTTAATTTTCTTTATGATGAAAATGAAAATGAAGTAAAAATAAAACCAAAAGCTGGTGATATGCTAGTATTTTTAAGTAATCCTTATTTTACCCATGAAGTTCTAAAAGTCCTTGAGGGAAGAAGAATAACTCTAGTCCAATGGCATAACGCAATCATCAATTAAAAAAAAGCTTTTTTTACTATAATTACGCAAAATAATTAATATTAAGAGAAGCCATGAAATTAGATGAAAATCAATTAAAAGAGTTCCATGAAAATGGATTTCTAATCCTTAAAAACTTCGCAGATTCACAACTTTGTGATGAGATTTTGCAAAAAGCTAAAATTCATTTAGAAAACAAAACAGCTCCCATTGAAACTGAACAAGAGTACATGAAAAATGATGAAGATGAAATAACTGTACGAAGACTAAGACAAGTTTATGACAGAGAAGCAGTTTTTCAAGATTGGATGACAAATGAAAAAATCAGACCCATTTTGAAACAAATTTTAAATGATACTCCTGTTTTAACTTTGGCTCATCACAACTCAATTATGACTAAACTACCCCATGAAAGTACAAGAACTTTTTGGCATCAAGATAGACGATATTGGAATTTTGAAAATAATAATTTAGTCTCTGTTTGGCTAAGTCTTGGAGATGAATTTTTAGAAAATGGTCTTTTGGAGTTTATTCCAGCATCTCATAAAATCTCTTTTGAAAAAGAGCAATTTGATGAAGTTGATAATTTCTTGGATTCACATCCAAAAAATATTGAACTATTAAAAACAAAAGTGCATACAAATCTTCAAAAAGGTGATGTTGTATTGTTTCACTGTAAAACTTTACATCATGCAAACAAAAATATTACAGACAGACCAAAAATCTCTTTTGTTTATACTGTACGTGCCAATTCAAATAAACCAATCACAAACACAAGAAGTGATTTTAAAGAGGTGATTCTTGACTAATAATCTAATAAATCTACTAGAAGAAAAAACATCTTTTTCAAAAGGTGTTATTCAAAATATTTTAAAACTTCTTGATGATGGTTGTACGATTCCTTTTATCGCAAGATATAGAAAAGATTTAACTTCAAATGCCACAGATGAGCAACTTCGTGATTTTGAAGAGATTTATAACTACTCTTTAAAACTTTTAAATAGAAAAGAAGAGATTATAAATATTCTAAAAGAGCGAAACTTTTTGGATGAAAAACTTTTAGCTCATATAAACAGTGCTACGACTTTGCAGATTTTAGAAGATATTTATGCACCTTTTAAAGATAAAAAATCTTCAAGAACTTTAAGTGCTATTGAAAATGGACTTGAACCACTTGCTAATATCATTCAATCAATGAAATATTCACTTGATGAGATAAATCAAAAAGCAAAACAGTTTTTAAATAAAGAGGTCTTAAGTGTTGAAGATGCAATAAATGGAGCTAGTGATATTATCGCCCAAAGATATGCAGATGATTTTAGAACAAAAGAAGTGATTAGAAATATCGTTTTAAACTATGGAATAATAGAAACAAAAAAAACAAAAACATTTAATGAATCAGGTGTTTATGTAAGTGTTGCAAATGTGAGTGAAAAAATAAAATATATAAAATCACATAGATTTTTAGCAATTAATAGAGCAGTAAATGAAAAAGAATTAACCCTAAAAATCGAAGTAGATGAAAACTATATTTTAGAAAATATAAAAAAATATAAAATTCCATCAAGTACATCTAGTTCAAAAGAGATAGTTTTTGAAGCTTATAAAGATGGACTAAAAAGACTTCTACTTCCAAGTCTAAAAAGAGAAGCCTTAACACAACTGAAAGAGAAAGCTTCAAGTGAAGCAATAAATCTTTTTGGGAAAAATCTAAAAGAGCTACTTTTAACTCCGCCACTTGTAAATCAAGTGATTTTAGGAATGGACCCTGGATATGTAAGTGGTTGTAAACTTGCAGTCATTGATGAAAATGGAAATTATTTAGCTTCAAATGTGATATATCCAACCAAACCAAAAGAAGATTTTGTGAACTCTTCAAAGATAGTTTTAGAGTTAATCAAAAAATATACAATCAACTCAATAGCTATTGGAAATGGAACAGCATCACAAGAGACAGCTGCATTTATCTCAAAACTAATAAATGAAAATAGTTTAGATATAAAATACGCCGTTGTTAGTGAAATAGGAGCTAGTGTTTACTCTGCTTCAAAAATAGCTATGATGGAGTATCCAAATCTTGATGTGACAATCAGAGGTGCAATTTCAATAGCTCAAAGACTTCGTGACCCAATGGCAGCTTTAGTAAAAATTGACCCAAAATCACTAGGAATTGGGCAATATCAACACGATGTAAATCAAAAAGAGTTAGAGCAAAAACTGGAAAATGTAACAGTGGATTTAGTAAATAAAGTGGGAGTTGATATAAACTCAGCTTCATATAAACTACTATCTTTCATCTCTGGAATCTCTGAAAAACTTGCCCTTAATATAATAGAGCATAAAGAAAAAATCAAAAATTTCAAAACAAAATCAGAACTTCTAAAAGTAAAAGGAATTGGTGCAAAAGCATATGAACAATCAGTTGGATTTTTACGAATCAAAGATGGAAAAAGTATCCTAGACAATACTGCCATTCATCCAGAAAACTATGATGTAGTTGAGAAGCTTCAAAAAAAATACAAAATAGAAGAGATAAAAGATAGTGAAATTGAAACTATCTCAAAAGAGCTAAACTGCCCTATTTTACTTTTAAAAGACATAATAGCAGAACTTTTAAAACCTGGTTTTGATGTAAGAAGCGAATTTAATGAAGTGGAATTTTCAAAAGATATAAAATCAATAGAAGATTTAAAAGAAGGATTTATTGTTAGTGGTGTTGTGCGAAATATCACAGACTTTGGAGCTTTTGTGGATATTGGTCTAAAAAATGATGGATTAATCCATATCTCACAAATCAGCGAAAAAAGAATCTCCCATCCAATGGATGTTTTAAGTATAAATCAACAGTTGAAAAATATTAAAGTTATTAGTATTGATTTGGAGAAACAGAGGGTTGGGTTGAGCTTGAAATAGGCTGTTTTAATAAAGAGTAAAAAGTTAAAATCTATCTTTTAGATTTTTATAGATTTTATCATTTTCTCTTTTCCCAACACTTAATACAAGAACAATTATTTCTTCATCTTTTACTTCGTAAGCCAGTCTATAACCAACTGTTCTTAATTTAATTTTATAAACATTTTCATAGCCACTTAGTTTATCTTTTTCAACTCTTGGATTTTCCAATCTCTCTTTTAGTTTATTTTTAAATTGTTCTTTTATAGTAGAACCCAGTTTGCTCCACTCTTTTAAAGCTTTAGGTTTAAATTCAAGATTATAAGTCATCTAAATTTACTTTAATTGGCTTATCACCATCATTTAAAGATTTTTCAACTTCTAAAGATAAATAATAATCATCTATAATATCCATCATTTTTTCATATAACTTACTTGGAACTAAATAAGCACTTGGAATATTATGATTTAGAATTGCTATAACTTCATCACCTGCTCCATTTAATAATTGAGTAGGAGACTTTTTAAGTTCGGTAATACTTGCAGTGTAATTTGCTAAAATTGGTTGCATTTCATATCCTTTTTAATATTAAATATTGTACTAAATATAGTATCTTTTGTCAATATAGATTTTTTATTTAGTTTAAAAAACTAAAACTTATTTCTGTTAAGAATTAGAAAAATATTAAAGTTATAAGTATTGATTTAGAGAAACAGAGGGTTGGGTTGAGTTTGAGAAATTAATCAAAACTAAGAGTTGAAAATTAGTTTTTAAACTCTTATCCTTATAAAATTTTTGCTTTTAATCTATTTACAACTTGATTATATAAATCATCTTCATTTTCCCAAATAATATGAGGATATTGTCTTGTATCAAAACTTAATTTATCAACATCATCTTTTTTACAAGTCCAAATTACAGGTATCCCTAATCCCATAGCAAAACCTGCTTCATAATAAACAGCTGTTCTATTACCTGTAAAATCTGCAATTACCGCCTTAGAAGATTTAATCATTCCAATTAATTCATCGTCAATTTTTGTGTCATGTTCAGTTGTAGATGAACTAACTCTAACTGCTTCAAGTTTTCCTTCAGAAGCATCTTTTACAGCTTTCTCTATTGTTGGTGCAAATTGTATTTTCATCTCAGGAGAAAAATAAAATGCCATAAATATTTTATTTGAATTATTATCTAATCCTAAGTTTTCAACAAATTCTTTTCCATCGTATGTGATGGAATATTTTTTATAAATCATACTATCAAATACTAATTCTAAATGATTTAATTCAACCGCTTTAGATAATAATACATTAAACTCTTTAATATCTTCACACCAAAATAAAACTAAATATAATCTATTTAAATCAGCAAGTTCAATTTGTATTGTTTTTTTTGAATACATATATTTCAATAATAATTCATATTTTTGATTGATTTTTTTATCTTTTAAGCTGATTAGATTCTCAAAATCTGTAGCCTTTAATTCAGGAGTAACACCAAATGAATTTTGTTCTCTTATCCAAGAGCCTATTATTAATTGGTTATAATCGTTTTTTTCTAAAATTACTTGTAATGATTTTTCAATTATAAATTCTCCACAATAATTACAAATTACTTCACTTTTAAGACTTTCTATATCTTTAAAATGTTCAACTGATTGTTTACAAACTGGACATGATGGCATAAATATTTCCTCGTTTTATAAAATAATATTGTTACTAAGATAAACAAAAAAATAAAGCTTAAATGAAAACCTCTAGTTTTTATTAAAAACCCGTAACCAAAAAATCAACTGCTCCAATAATCTCTTCCCTTTTATCTTTTAAAGAACAAACTTTATTTCCTAAAATTTCCATAGGAATACTTGCAAGTTCGGCAGTTGATAAAATCACATCTATTTCATTTATAACAAATCTTGAATTTAAAAGATTAATTGCTTCTTTACTAACTACAAGAGGAATAACAACTCTTGAAGATAGATTTTTCAATATATCATTTTGAATATCCAATAAATATGGAATATTAGCTTTTGTTTTTTCATTTGTATTTTCATATACATCAAATTGAGCCATTAGAAACTTCTCAATCCATCAGAAAAAAGTCCATTTTCTGAAATTCTTTGATTATAAGAATCTATTGCCTCTTTATTTTCTTTTTCCCAATTTTGTATTTCATATTGTCTTATTAACTCTTCAAGAGTTTTTTCAACATTTGCAGAAATATTTATCTTGTATTTTTTTGCTTTTTCTAGTAAATCAGAATTTATACTTATATTTGTAGCTTTTTTCTTTGCATCTTTATTATATATTGCAGTCATAATATACCTTTTTTATACACATAAATTATGTGTAAGTATAACACACATTATAAAAATATAATCATTCAAAACCAATTGATTTCTATCAAGATATTTTATTGGTATATTGATTATACTTATCAACAAATAAAAAGGATAATTCATTATGGAATATACAGTAGTACAAATCATACATTTATTGTGTGCGATAATTTTTATAGGTTTTGTATTTGCAGATTTATTTGTACTTCCTGCTATGAAAAAAGTTTTAAATGAAGATGAACAGCAAAAAGTAATAGGTGCAATTTCTTCGAGAGCTAGAATGATTTTTCCTCTTAGTCTTTTAACTCTTTTATTGAGTGGTGGTTATATGTTTGCAAAATATATAAATTCGGAACTTGGGGTTTTTAATTCTAATTTACAGTTGCTTTTGATTTTAAAAGCTCTTTTAGCATTAATTATTGCTTCAGGGGTTGTTTATTCTTTAGCAAACAAAGTTTTTAAAAAAACACCTCATCCTATTATGAAACATTTTCATAAATTTGTTCTGATTTTAGGAATTTTAATAGTAATTCTTGCAAAAGTTATGTTTATAGTTTAAGAACTAGAGAAAATCTCTAGTTTTTAAATGCTATTGTATCCACTTCAACCAAAACATTTTTTGGTAAAGTTTTAACTGCAACTGTACTTCTTGCAGGTGCAGTTTCTGCTTTGAAATATTGACCGTAAATTTCATTAAAAGCTACAAAGTTATCCATATCAGATAAATAACAAGTAGTTTTTAAAACATTTTCAAAAGAACTTCCAGCTTGCTCTAAAACTGCTTTTAGATTTTCCATAACTTGAAATGTCTGCTCTTTAACTCCACCACTTACTATTTCCATAGTTGTTGGGTCTAGTGCTATTTGTCCTGATGTAAAAATTAGTTTATCAAATGCAGTTGCTTGATTGTATGGTCCAATTGCTGAGGGTGCTTTATTTGTTGAAATTATTTGTTTCATTTGTTTCCTTTAAATTTGTAAAGGAAGCATTATACAAACTTCTAACTTTCTATTGGGAAAAACAACTCAAATTCTTTTTTGATATGACAAAGAAGTTCCTGATTTGCTTTTATAAAACCTTTATACTCAAGTGATGCAAATACAACTGCTTTTGAATAAGCTAAAACCTCATCATCTTCTAAATATTTATTTACATCTACCCATTTTGCATCTACTATTTCTTGAGTATCTTGGATATTTATCTCAAAAGTTTTAGGTTTAGCAATACATAATATATAAAGATTTGATTTGTGAAATTGGTGTGGATAAAAATGGCCCAAAGAGATGATTGATTCAAACTCAACGATAATCCCTGTTTCTTCTAAAACTTCCCTTTCAAGAGCTGTAGAAATCATTTCACCATTATCTATGTGACCACCTGGAAGTTTATATCCTAGATTTGAGATTTTCTCTTTTATTACAAGTATTTCATTTTTATCATTTATAACAACAGCACCAACTCCTAAAGTATGATTTGCAGCTGTTGGAATAATGGCATTTTTTATAGTTCTTTTTACTAACAAAATATAATTTTCATCACATGAATGAAAAAAGAATCCTTTTTTTGTAGCAATTGGTATAAAATCTGATTTTCCTATATCTATATAAATCCAAATTAGATTTCTTTTATAATTAACTTCTTGTATTAAATAATCTAAATTTGACTCAAATTCTTCTTTTGTTTTTGGTAAAGATTGAGTATTTATTGTTATTCCATTGTATGGATCTAAAATCGTATTAAAGCATCCAATTATTTCTACACTTGTATTATTCATAAATTTTCCTTGCGTTTATTATACTAATAAACAATTAAATCAATTAATGAATATGCTATAAAAAGCATTAAAAAACCAATAGAAATATCAAGTATTTTCCAAGTGATTTGTTTTTTAAATAGTGGAATTAAAAATCTAGCGCCAAAACCTAAAGAAAAAAACCAAACAGAAGAAGCACTCACTGCTCCTAATAAAAAGTAGATTTTAAACTCATTTTCAATATTTGCACCAATTCCACCAATTAATAAAATCGTATCTAAATAAGTGTGTGGATTTAAAAAAGTGAAAACCAAAATCAAAGATAGCACTTGTTTTAATGGATTTGTTTTTACATTTCCATCTACTTGTAAACTCTCATTTTTAAAAGCAGATTTAAAAGATAAAGCTGCATAAAAGATTAAAAAAACAATTCCAAAAATAGCAATACTATTTATTAAAAGTTGATTTCCTTGAATAAAATATCCAAGTCCAAAAACTCCTGCACTAATTAATATAAAATCAAAAGTTATACACATTAAAACAGCTAGTAAAACGTACTGTTTTAATAAACCTAATTTTAGTATATATGCATTTTGAGCACCAATTGCCATAATCAAAGAAATAGTTACAATAAAACCTTTTAAATATATATCAAGCACTTAAATAGACTCGACTAAGATTTACAATTCCACTAACAATAAATTGAACAGCAATAGCTCCTACAATTAATCCCATAAGTTTTGTGATAATATTTTGTCCCGTTAAGCCTAAATATTTTTTAATATAAATAGAGTTTTTCAAAACCAGATAAAATACAAGTGCATTTAAACAAAATGCCATTGATATTGAAAATAAATCAAATATTGTTTGAGCTTGATGTTTAAAAATAATAATAGTTGTAAATAATCCTGCTCCAAAGGCTATTGGAATTCCAAGAGGAATTACTGAAAGTTCTTCATTGTTTTTTTCATCTAGAGAATCATCTGTTTTTGTTTTAGGACCATTTACCATGGAAATAGCCATTAAAATAAGTATTATTCCACCCATTACTTTTAATGAGTTTTCATCTATTCCAAAAAGTTTTAAAATCATATCACCTGTGATTAAAACCACAAAAAATGCGATAATGATTGTAAAAGTAGATTTATAAGCTACTTTGTTTATTTGTGTTTTAGTAATATTAGAACTAAGTATTGATAAGGCAATTGCACTTATTCCTATTGGGTCTAAGATGGCAAAAAAAGTGATTGACTGCTGTAAAAAAGTAGATAAGTTATCCACTAACTCATTCCACCTTTTGCAGCCATTCTTTTTTCTAATCTATGACCAATAAAACTTAAAACTGATGTAATTGATAAATAAACTAAGGCAATAACAATCCATGTTTCAAATGGAGAAAAAGTATTCGCAACTATTTCTTTACCAACTTTTGTTAAATCTGTAATTGAAATAACAGATACTAAAGATGAATCTTTTACAAGAGCAATCATTTCACCAACAAGTGTTGGCAAGGCTCTTTTAAAAGCTTGAGGTAAAATAATATATCTCATAGCTTGAAATTTAGAAATTC
>JBGSBO010000059.1:0-12927 GCA_041730535.1 Minisyncoccia bacterium | reverse complement strand
AGTCTGTGCCATAATCTAATCCTGAGTTAGAAAAAGTTACACCCAGTAGGTGAAAGTTTTAGGTGTAACTTTTTCGCTTTAAAGTACCTAATTATAGAGCAAGTCGGCTTGTTGTCTAATTTAGTATGGAATTATTAGGGTCAAAACTATCAATACTAAAAGATGATGAAAACTTTTTTTCAAATAGCAAAAAAAATGCTGTAATTAAAGAACTTCAAAAAGAATTAAAATTAAGTGCTGAAGAAGCAATAGTTTTCTCAATTATTATGTCATATCAACTAAATTCTACTTATGCAATAGAATTTGCAAGTATAAAAGATGATTACAAATTATCTGATGATATATATTTGAATTATTTAAATATTGCGTATATACTTGAAAAAAAAGGTCTAATTTCAATAGCTGAAAAAAGAAGAGGAAGAGCTTCAAGATTAAAACCTGAATTTAATATTGATGATATGATTTTTAATAAATTGATTCTTGGATTTGATTATTTAGATGAAGTTGATTTCAGTGATATTTATTCAGTTGTAAATGTAATAGAACAATTATTTCAGAAAAAAGATGATAATAAACTAACTGAAAATAGATTTTATGATGAAGCAAATAGAGTATTTGAAAAAATGGAAAAAAATCAAGAATTTACTCAAATTATAAATAAATACTCAGTAAATGAGAAACTTATACTTTTACATTTAGTTTATGAATATATTGATGGGTGTAGTGGAGTAAGAGCCAATAATTTTTGTGAAACTTTCTTTGAGAATTTATCACAAAGAGCAAAATTTCTAGAAAATATTTTAAAATCAGAGTTAGATATCTTTAAAGATAAATTAGTAAAACTTGAAGAAAGAAGCAGTTTTTTTGACTCATCTGCTGATATTGAATTAACACCAAAAGCCATTTCTCTTTTAATTCAATCAAAAGATAAAACTAAGAAACTAGAGTTTAAGGCACATTTTACAAAACATATCAAACATAATACTTTTAAAAAGGAAGTTTTCTTAGATGAAAAAATAGCAAAAGATATAAATCAATTAAAAAATGTATGTAGTTCTAAAAACTTAAATAAAATCATTAAAGATTTAAAAAGAGTAAATTTACCCTCGGGAATAGTTTCTATTTTTTATGGATACCCAGGAACTGGTAAAACAGCATCTGTCTATGAAATTGCAAAACTTACAAAAAGAGATGTTCTACAAGTAGATATTAGCTCTATACAATCAAAATGGGTAGGGGAGAGTGAAAAGAATACTAAAGCTATTTTTGATGAGTATAGAAGAGCTTGTTGTATTTTAAAATCTAAACCAATACTTTTATTTAATGAAGCTGATGCATTAATTTCAAAAAGATTAGATGTTACAGATGCTGTTGGGCAAATGAATAATACTATGCAAAATATATTATTAGAAGAATTAGAAAATTTTGACGGTATTTTTATGGCAACAACAAACTTAATTGATAATATGGATGATGCTTTTTCAAGAAGATTTTTAAATAAAATCAAATTTGATAAACCAACAGCAAAAACAAGAATGTTTATTTGGAAATCAAAACTTAACGATTTAGATGATAGCACTTATACCAAATTATCATCTTATGATTTAAGTGGTGGACAAATAGAAAATGTAAGTAGAAAATATCTTATAAATAAAATTTTAAACCAAAAAGAGTTTGATTACGAAGATATTTTAGAATATGTAAAAGAAGAAATTGAGTTTAAAAAAACAGATGAAAATAGTATAGCTAAAATGGGATTTTTGAAATGAATGTAAACTTAAGAAAAACTAAATAATATTTTGGGAGTGATTAAAAAAACTTCAGCTAAAACAAAAAATGCTGTTATAAATAAAGATCAATTAATTGATTTTAGAATCAAATCGTTAATTAAAAAGCATTCAAATCGAATATGATTGCCCCTAATAGTTTAAGAAGATTGCATAATTTTAATTTGAAAGTTTTTTTTATTTTTACTAAACTTAAATTCTAAAAGGGATATAAATTTTGATAAAGTTTTTTTCTTTTGAAATAAACAATTAAATTTTTTTAGCTTCTCCTTGATTCTAGAGTAAACAGAGAGATAGATACATTAACACCATTCTAAAACTTTTTTATCTAGCTTAGTCATTAACTGATTAACACTGATTTTTGTTAAGATTTCATAACAGTTCAGTTGAAGTGTTACAAGAACAAACCTTAAAGGAACAATCAAATGCCTATCTACTCGTACCTAAGACTCTCAACAGATGAAGATAAACAGTCAAACTCATTTGAGATACAAGAACAAGTTATCACTAAGTATGCAAAAGATAATGGACTTGAACCAATCATTAAAACATTTAAAGATACAAAGAGTGGAGCTAAGTTAGAACAGAGGTTTGGACTTATGGAATTACTTAACACAATCAAGAAGAATGATAAAGTCATTGTACACAAGATGGATAGATTGTCTAGGGATGTTCTACAGATGGGATGGATAAGAACTGAGATTGCTAGAATGGGTGTTGAACTTGTAATCATAGACACAAAGAGTGATTCTAATGACCCTATGTCTAATCTGATGGAACAGATAGTAACTGCTTTTGCTAGTTATGAAAGAGAAATGATTAGTCTAGAATTCAAGCTACAATGACCTTAAAGAAGTCAAAAGGTCATAAGCTTGGAGGTTCTGTACCGTTTGGTTTTAATGTGAATGAAGAAGGTAAGGTAAAAGTTCTAATCAAGAATGAAGAAGAGCAGAAAGTTATCCAGTCTATCAAAAGATACAAAAGTAAAGGCTTATCACTTGGAGCAATAGCAAAGAAGTTGAATGAAAAAGGAATAACAACTAAGAATGATAAAGAGTTTCAATCAATGCAAGTTAAAAGAATAGTAGAGTATAAGTACAATTAAACAAAATATAGATAATATAAAAGAGTTTCTCAAAACTGTAATACTTTAATCGTACAGATTTGAAAGAACTTAAAAGTCCTTCCTAACGGCATATATAGGTCCCAATAGAAGAGTTTCTTGTAAATTGAATACTATTACAAAGGTGAGAACTATTGATAACTATTACAAAGAAGAGAAACTATTGTTTAGCCAAGAGCTTTGTTGATTTCAATAAAAGCCCATTCTCTAGGTAAAGTTCAAGTCTAATGCTAATAATTATTAGGAGTATTTGGTTTTAAAAGATAGATAATATAGAAGAGTTTCTCAAAACTGTAATACTTTAATCGTGCAGACAAAGAATCTTGAACACTCCCTTCTTATGCTTTTCATTAAAAAAGAGTCATTTGAGAGTCATTTGAATTGTATAATTTTATTTAATTAAAAAAATCTAGAATTTAAGGAAGCAAGATGAAAAGAATAATCTTGGCAAGTTTACTTCTTGCCGCAACAGTTTTTGCGAGAACAGAAACTATGGAGTTAACAGGTGAGCATGCTCAATATTTGGGAAATCCGTTTAAAAATGCCCTTGGCATAGAGAAAAAAGGATCTATAAATATTTTCTCTGATGAGAAAGATATTGTCTTAAAAATTGAGAGCAATCTTACGGATGGCAATTTTTTAACTAAAAATCTTCATCCTGAAGCAATAGTTTTTAAAAATAAATCTATCGAGAATGTAGTGAAGAATTTTTATGCCGAAGATTATATTGTTAATTACAGCAAAGAAAATGCAGTAATTGTTAATGTTGTATCGGGAGTAGTAGAACTAAACTATTCTAATGACACGAACCAAAATAATATGCGTCATTTAATGGGGATAGAAGTTAAGCTTGTTCTTTCAATTAGTAGAAACGGGCAAGTTGTTAAAAAAGAAGTTGTAATGGACCATAAATTGAATAAGGCAGTTGGATATAAAGGATTTTTAACATCAGATGATTTTGATTTTGATTCTTTAACTCCTTTATATTCTGCTGTAATTATTGAAAATCAAATATTTAATTCATTAAAGGAGATTAGATGAAAAATTTAGCATATTTAGGGATGATGTTTTTGGTAGGATTTTTGTTTACAGGATGTGGATTTGTGAACAATATTTCTTATCAACCTCAGTACACTGAGAGTGAAATAAAAGATATATCTAAAATTAACAATACAGTTGTTGTGACTAAGAATGCTTATAAACAAATTCATAATGTTCGAAGAATAAGTAGTTTTACTGCAGAAATAGAAACAAATACAGATAGTGTGTTAATTGAAAACATTTCAAAAGATTTTTTGTCTCAATATTTTAAGAATGTAGAAGTGTCTGATTCGAAAGACGGTTTGTTTATTTTTAATATTGATATTTTAGAATTAAAACCTCTTGCTCTTAGAAACTCTCCTTCATTTGGTGTTGACTTTACTGTAACTGTTACTCAAAAAGGAAAAACTGTGTTAAGCAAAAAATACAGTGGAATCACAAAGTCACCAACACTAATTGACTCAGATATTTGGTTTGATATGGAAAAAGTGAATTTGGTTTATCGAGCAGAAGGTATTCACAAAGGAATTTTTAAGATTCTTGAAAAAGAAGTGCTTCTAGATTTATTAAAAGCCTTAAAAGAAAATAGTTAATTCTCTTTTTTGTGACCTAAATCTGTCATTAACATATCGTTGTTTCTTTTTCCTTCTTCGAAATTACAATTGTTGATGAAGAATTAAGAGACTAGACCTGGGAACTTTTTTTTGAGTGGTTTTCTCCTTTTTTTAATTTTTAAACAGACAAAAACAACCCTTTTCCATTGGAAAAATAAAGAGAAAACACCACAATAGAACCGCAGAATGGCTGCAGAAAGCCGTTTTAGTGCTACAACTTCTAAACCTATACATAATAGTTTATATTATACAACTAGCCAAACGCAAGAGTAAGGGGGTATGTAAAATTAAACTGTTAAAAACGAGAGAGAAAACTGATTGCAAAGCCCTTTTGAAATTTTTTTTGAAAAACTTTTCGGAAAATAAAAACAAAGGAAAAAACTTTTCAAAACTAGAAGAATGCAAATAAAAAAATGATGCAAAAGCTTTATTTACATCATCCAAAAATAAGGGATAGAGATTGTCTACCTTCATTTTTTTCTTCGAGTTCTAGATATTCTTTTTTTGAATTTAAAAAGAGCTTGGATAAAATTTTTTTGTGGGTTCTAAATATTTTATTATAGAAGATAACACTGATTAAGATTTTTTCATTTTAAAAAAGATAACTAACCAAACTCTCAGCTGTTTTTGGATCCGAGCTTTTTTGATTTTTTAATTTTTTCTTTCTAATTTAAAAAGGACCAGATACAGATCCATTCTCTTATAGATAAACCTGTATTCCACTCTGGATATGTTAAGTAATTAATCACAGTAATTAAAAATTATTATCGAAAAAGTTGCTGCGAGAATATCAAATTACAGAATTTAACTAAAAATTATCAGGTGACTCTCTTTAAGAGCTTAACAATTTTAAAGAAAAAGGGAGAACACGATGGAAAGCAAATCAACTATTTGTATTTAAGACCATAAAGAGGTCGATGAGAAACTTAACTTTCTAAAGAAACATCAAGAATATATAGTGAAAATGTTAAAAGACGTAAATTTCAAAGAAGACAATGAAAGTCTTTTTACGGAAATGAATAAAGAGCTTGGGGAAGATGGACAGATTACGTTCGCATCAGAAATAACTGAATTCGGGAGGACTTAAGTCTGCTTAATATCAGAGTAACAAACATCAAAACAAAAGACCCTTATATTCGTGTTAGGATCTTAGATAATCTAGTGTTCCGACGATGATGAGTTCAATTTTGAATATGCTCTTGAAAATAGCATTGATGAATATTTCAGATACTAAAAAAGCAATTAACTAAAAAGATGAGGGTTTCAAAAGTGTAACAGAGGTGGAGGAGCTGGTGAATTTTTTGG
Organism: Minisyncoccia bacterium; assembly: GCA_041730535.1. Lineage (GTDB taxonomy): Bacteria > Campylobacterota > Campylobacteria > Campylobacterales > Arcobacteraceae > Aliarcobacter. The sequence goes on along the minus strand of JBGSBO010000059.1, from coordinate 7,057 downwards.
GTTTCTGTTTTGATTTCCATTTTTTTCTCTCAAAAAAATTCAGCAATTGAGTGGCTTCCTTAGTCTCTTGCTGCAGCTTTAAAAATCTTTTTTATCTTCTTCCCTTTTTTTTCTTTGGCTTCGTACTTTCTAAACTTTCTAGGCTGATCAATAGCCTGGATTTTTTTTAATCTCTGGCGAGTTTCTGGATTAAGTTCCTTAGTTTCTTAATCCTCTTATTTTAAATCTATAAAGAGTTTTTTATGCGGATTTTCTAACGAAAATCCTATTTTTTTTGGAGGGTACTATCAGTGGTCATTGAAGAGGGAACAGTTGAAGCAATTAATTCCTTCCAGGATTTACAACTTCATATAAAGCATCTTTGTATGAAGAGGCAGACTTTGGAAGAGGGTCATTTAATGAGATTCCAAAAGAGGTCCTCAAAAACCCCTATCTTTTCTGGATCTTCTTAAAACAAACAATCTTTATTATTTTAAAAATTGCTGGTCTATTCATCTTGTTTAAATTGTTGATCAATCAATTCAGAGGAATGGTGTAAGACTTAAAAATGTCAAGATATACCTAAGGGTAAACTTCCATGAGGCTTAACTCTACTAGCTTTCATATGACCATCATCATCTTCTATATCTAAATCCAGTTAGATTTCACCATAATATTCTCTAACGTATACTTTAATATCCTAAAGAGTCTAAGATCTTTTTCTCAGCGAAAGGCTCAATTCTACTCAAATAAACTCCCGTAGTTGATCCTTCTGCATAGCCCATCAATCTTTTTAAGTTTGCGTGCTTTTCTGACAAATTAACGTTCTCTCCAAAGAGTGCTAGTAAGCTTCTTGATGACACTATGGAGCTAATAGAAAAAGAAAATACTAAACTAAAGAGAATCTTGAATAAAAACTATACTCAACTTCAAATAGAACAAAACAAACTTTCTAATTTATTAAATCTAATAGCAACGATTCCTTTTACTCGTTATTCTCTACACTAGGTCATGTGTATGAGTACTTCTTAGGTCAGTCTGCAGCACCAAAGAATAAAAAGGCGACCAGTTCTACACTCCAAAATCTATTGTAAATCTTATAATTGAAATGGTAGAGCCATGCAAAGGACGGATCTATGATCCAGCTATTAGGCAGTGTAGGGTTTTTTATAAGTAGTGTGAAGTTTATACATGAGCATAGCAGAAAGATAAAAGATATATCTGTATATGGCTAGAGGTATTGATTTTAACTTTGGAAAAGAGCAGCAGATACATTTACAAATGACCAACACTCACACCTAAGAGTGAACTTTGTACTAGTTAACCCATCTTTCAATCAAGATGAGTGGTGGTGGGATGGGGCCCTAGAGGCAGATGCGAGATGGAAATACGGAACACCATCAAAGTGTAATGGAACTACGCTTGCATACAACAGCGATATAAAAGCATCAATATAGAGAAACCCTTAGGCTTCTCTATATTGATGCTTTAACTTTTTTAAGAAGAATATTGTTAATAATAAAATATTCTTCTGCTTTATTTTGTTGGCAAAATCAGATGCCAAGAAAGAGAGATATTAAAAATCAAGCTGTCCACTAGATTTTAGCTCTTCAAAGTTCTCATATTTATCTCCAAACTGACACGAGATAGACTTTAATATAGCTATCAATTTTTTATTCTCTTCCTCTTTGTTATCTTTATGAAATTTTGGTCTGTGATCTTTTTTTATGATGGCAGAGCTGTCTCCTATATGAATAAACACGATTGCTTCTGAATTTTTTGCAAAGAATTGATTTTTAAGAGGCAGTTGACTTATTCTTTCTGCTAATTCACTCTCTTCAGATGAACCTTTTATCATTTGAATGTAAGGAACCCCATCTAATTCAAAGTCAAATAAATTAAGAATATATCCATCTATGCTAACTTTTCGTAGGTCAATCACCTTGCTTCTCATCTCTTCTATTGAAGAGTCTTTTTCTATTTCCATATCTATATAATATTTTGTAAAAATAAACGAATCTTTCTCGTTGTCTATTTTTATTATCATACCAGACTCATCTACACCAAATTCTTTGCTTAAAGAATATACCTTTTCGTTTTTCTCTGTTATACCTATACTTCTCATCATTATTGATCCTTTTTTTAGTTTTATTTTTTTAAAGTCTTTTTTCTTATTTTAAATTGTAACTAGTAAGTTGCAATTTGTAAACGAAGTATTACATATAAAATCTTAATTGTAACTTAACAGTTGCAATTAAGATTGAGAAGTAACTTTTAAGTTGCAAAACTTTATAATCTCTGCAAATAATATGAAAGAAAAAAATGTTTGAAGAAATAAAAAAAAGAAATAATCGTCTTTTAAAAGAATTGCTCGATAAACATAAAATTAAAAAATCTTTACATGAGTTAATAAACTATGAAAGTGTATTTGTATCTGTAGAATATATGGAAAAAGATAATCTCAATAGTGAACATAAAAGAGCAATTTTGTATGGAAATCTTAAATTTGTAAAGATAGGTAATAAAACTGAAAAAACCAATAAAAAAGAAATTCTTTTTAATTTTGGGAAAAAAGCAATGAAAGACTTATCTGAAGAAGAAATAAAATCTATTATTCTAGAGTTGAAATTTATTGGAAGAATAATTAAACAATTAAAATTAATTATGAAAGTTGAATCAGAAGAAAGTTATATTCAAACTAGATTAAATTAAATAGGTGAAATCTAAAAAATAATATTTTATTATATTTCTAATGTCTTCTGGATATTGAAAATAAACTGCTGGGTTTTCCCATTTATTTTACAGGCTCTTAAAACACATATTTAACTAAATTAAGCTATTTTTAAATTTCTTTGCCGTATTTAATCCAAATATGTAAAGGTGACCTATCTATTAAATCTAAAATTGCTGCAAAATTGTAGATCTTCCATTTTTAAGAGATAATTCTAGAGCTCTCACTGTCGTTTTTTTATCTTATGAATCATTTATTTAATAATGTATTAGTTCTTAATTTTATTTTCCAAAAACTCTTAAACTTTCAAAATAACTACTTTCCTACACTCTTTCTTATTGCTATAGCAATGTGGAATAATGAAAATATCAGAAATTTTAAAAATAAAAATATTTTTATAAACATCCATATTTGCGTGCTTGGGATAAGTAAAAGTAGATTTAAACTTTATAAATCTAGAAAATAAAAAGTTTAATTTATTTAGATAGCTACAATTTCAGAAGTATCAAAAGGGAGGCATAAGCAATTGATGAACTTTTGTAAAGAAAATAAGGCGGATGAAGATAAATTATTTTTATCTTTGTGAACAAAAATAATAAGGAAAGTAAAATATCAAAAAAAACCACCATGAGTATTCTCATGCATGTGAAAATTTCTATATCAGAAGGAACAATATATTCGTCAATTTTACAGAATATAGAAGATCTAACTAAATTAGAGATTAAAGAAGACACTGCAAAGATGAGGACAATGGTAGTTGTAATTACAATTACTTAATAAAATCAGCACAACAGAAATAAGGAGGTGCATTATGAAAAACAAAGAACCTAAATATACTAGGGAAAGGATAATACAAAATTATTTCTTTAGACAAGCAGAGAATGTTGATAAACACGCAACAATAGAGTTTATAAAAACATTTGGTGATTCAACTAATGGACTATGGAATCAAATAGAATCATTCAATTCAAATCTAATTGATTTGTTTGGGATAGCAGTAAATACTAATGATTTTGAATACACAAATTTTATTATTTCTAATATTGAAGCATTTTTAGAAAAAGATTATGCATATCGGTATGACAATGCTAAAGTCTTTATTCCTTCTTTTGATATGAAAGAACTAAATGCAGAATCATTTGATTTTAACTTTTATAGTTCAAATACAGAAAACATAGATCTTAGTGAAGAGCTTAGTAAAATAAAGAATAACTACTTCTTTAATGAAATAGAAAATAATTCACCTTTTATTAGCAAAGAACATCCATCAAATTATGATGATCTAACTGGTGATTTATTTTCAAATTTAGAAAACTTTCAAGACAAGTTACTTGAAATATTTGAAGATGCAATTAGAGTTAAAGATGACAACTCTTATGTGAAACATGTAAGGACTAGTATTGATGAATTTTTAATTAACAATCAAAAGTACATAGAAGCAAATTTTGGTCTTACTAAAAATGAAGTAGAGGAAGGAGAGAAAATATTGCAATCGATGCGTATATGTGACTTGAAAACAGAATACGTTATAGATTCATATCTGAATAGTCATAGTGTATCTTCTGAAAAATTATGGGTAAGTATTAAAGAATTAAAAAAAAGAATAGTAAGAATTCATTCAAAAATGATGGCATTAGATAGATTAGGAAATATGGAAAGTACAGCGCTAAGTATAGTTGAAAATATTGATAGCTTAGTCAGTAACATTGAAGGTAAGAAAATAACAACTCTTATAAAATATATAAAAAAAAATAAATTGAATTTTAAAGAAGCCTCAGCTAAAAATATTGAACTATTAGATGGAACAGAAGAAGAAAATAAAATATTAGATCATTTTAATCTATTAGAAGATAAGCACCTACCTGAAGTATATTCTGATGAGGAAGTAACTAATTTTATAGAGAACATAGAAGAATGTGATGACTTACGCATGAAGTTATTTGCATCTTTATTCTTGTTAAGTTTAGTAATCATGAAGAAATACAAATATGAAGTTATAATAAAAAATGCTTGTAAAAATGAAATTGAGATTCTATATTTATTAAATGAATTTGCTAAGATTGAAGATACTTGTAACTCATTATGGAATGACTCGGTTTATTCTTTTCTAAAGTGAACCAACTCCGCCCCGAGCCTATAAAATAAACTGTGTAAACACACCCGTTAACATTTAATCACTTTGTATATTTTTCCATAATTTCGCTGAAAAATATGCAAAGTTGAGGATAAATCTCACTCCAATTTCTCATACTACTTTTTCTCCCATTTTATTTGAACCTCCTGCGTTGAAAGATATAACATTTTAAAAGCTGAATCTATTGTTGGGAAAGATTCTTTTGATTTTGTTTTTCTTTTGATAGTTGAATTTAATGACTCTATTGGATTTGTTGTATAAATCAAAGTTTTTATAGCTTGTGGATATTTAAAAAAAGTTGTAAGTTCATTCCAGTTATTTATCCAAGATTGAGTGATATGAGGATATTTCTTACCCCAAATATCATTAAACTCTGTAAGTGCATGTAGGAGCTGTATAAATTGTTTTTAATTCACTTGCTACTGATTTCCTATCTTTCCAAGACACATATCTCAAAGAACTTCTTATTTGATGAACTATACATCTTTGTATTTCTGCCTTAGGATAAACAGATTGAATTGCTTGATTAAATCCATTTAATCCGTCAATCGCAAATATAAGTACATCTTCAACTCCTCGATTCTTTAATTCATTTAAAAGGGTAAGCCAGTATTCACTTGTCTCATTTTCACCTATCCAAATACCTATTATCTCTTTTTTCCCATCTAATGTAATTCCTAGCATTATATATGCAGCTGTATTCTTAACACTATTATTCAGAAGAAATATCTTGTAAGAAAAGAGACTGGGGATCAAAATATTCTAATAAAGCATGTTATAGTGTATTCAGTAAGATAAATGTAGCAGATGCTATTGTTCGAAATTCAATCGTTGCTGTGGGAACATTAGGAATGGGGGGGCACTTTATGGAGGAAAATTTACAATAAAAAACTTTGATTATGAAAAATTCTATAAGGTTACTCGAGAAAATGGACTTATTGAAAAACGAAAAGAGCTACTTGCAAAAAGGGAATCGGAACGAAACAAAGAATAATAAAAGGCTAGGGGGAAATTTATAAAAGTTATATCTTAGGACCGAAAAGCTGACCCTGTAAGCTCTTATTTTTGCAACCCTAAAAAAGGATTGAGAGAGAAACCCTTAGGCTTCTCTATGTCTTATTGCTTTAGAAATTAAGTTCTCCTTTTTGTTTTAGCTCTTCCAGGTCTTCATACACCTCAAATTGGCATGAGATAGACTTCAGTATAGCTATAAGTTTTTTGTTACCTTCTTCATCATTGTCTTTGTGAAACTTAGGTCTATGGTCTTTTTTTATGATTGCTGCGTTCCCATCAATATGGATGAAAACAATAGCCTCTGTGTTTCTTGAGAAGAACTGATGTTTTAAAGGCAGCTCTCTAATTTTTTCTGAAAGTTGATCTTCTTCTGGAGATCCTTTGATCAATTGAATATAATGAGTCCCATTTAATTCAAAGTCGAACAAATTTAAAGTGTACCCATCTATTTGCGCCTTCCTGAGATCAACTATTCTTTCTCTCATTTTCTCAATTGGAGAATTTCTTTTTATGTCCATATCTATGTAATATTTTGTAAAAACAAAAGTGTCTTTTTTCTTGTCCACCTCTATTACCATTCCCGATTCATCTACTCCATATGAAGCACTTAATTGATAAATTCTCTCGTTGTTTTCAGTTATACCTAATTGTCTCATGTAAATCCTTTTTAGTTTAATTTTGTTTTTTTACTCTTTACTTCTTGCTCTTGATTCTTTGTGTTTATATTTTTACATATCAACTCCTTTTCTAATTTTTTTTCTATTAAGATTTTTAATAGACTTGATAGTTATAGGAGGCAATTTCAAAAAAAAGCTCATGAAATAAAAATATAGGGTTTTTCTGAGTTTAAAAAGGGATTATTAAAGAGTTCACAATGTAAATTAACCTAAATTTAAAATAAAAACAGTGAAAAAAGCATGTCGATTAAGATATGGGTTAGGGGAATTAAACAAGAGAGAAGAAAAATTCTAGGAAAGGATAATAATTAGACAACTAATCTAGAAACTTATTCTAAGGTTTTAATCAAACTCAACTTATCTTTGATTTTAAGAATAAAATACTCAACTTTCGCACATAGATTCCAGTAAATAAATGAACCATAGTTGAATAATAAAGCCCATAAATAGGCACTTTTTAGTATTATTTCATAACAACAATCAACTATACAAAGGTGTTTTTTATGGGACTTGACAATTATA
>JBGSBO010000058.1:0-13127 GCA_041730535.1 Minisyncoccia bacterium | reverse complement strand
CACGCACCCAATAATAGTTTTTTATCTAAAATTGACCCATAAAGCGGTAAAATGATTAAAAGTTTAAAAGATCTGCTTGATAAGTTTAGTAGGTTTACAAATTCACTAGTTTATGATGGTGGAATTTGCAAGCGGCTCTTTTATATATTATTTTATATTTTATGATATACTTTTGTATATTTATGGTGGAGCAAGATGGAAAAAGATAATTTTAAATTACTATTAAAAAAAGCAAATTTTAATAAACGCACATTTTCTGAGCATTTAGGATTAAAATATCAAAGTGTAAATTCATGGGGAAATAATGGAAGGAATGTTCCATATTGGGTTGAATCATGGTTAAATTTATATATTGACAATAATAAGTGTAAACAAATAAAACAGATGCTAAAAGACACAGGTGTGTGCCAATAAATAATTCTAAAAGCCCTAAACAAAGTCTTATTTAAGCAGATTATCCATAAAATACGAAATCAGAAAAGGGATATATTTTGGAACCACAATATGAAAAAATAATAGTACTAACAATAGTACTTATGGCTGCATTTTTAACATGGAAAATGGTAAAAGATTTTTACATTACAAAGTTACATAAGCTTTTTGCACACCTAATTGCAGTTATAACTTCGTCTTTTATGCTTTTATCATCAATGTTTTTATTTATGCCAAAGAATTACCAAAGAGGCGCGGGTCCAGAGGTTGAAATAACATTTACAAGTATTCTAACAGTTGTTGTAATGTTAGGTGTTTTATATTTGTTTTTCAAATTTGTACCTAGTAATAAAAAATAAATAATAGGAAGAAATATGCAAGCATTTTTAGAAGAAGCTAAGAAATCTAGCCGAACTATTGCAAACTTAAGTACTGCTGTTAAAAATAAAGTCTTAAATGAAATGGCTGATGCTTTAATGAAACATTGCGATTTTATCATCACGCATAATGAAAAAGATATGATTGATGCAAGAGTAAATAACTTAAGCGAAGCACTACAAGACAGACTTCTTTTAACAGGAGATAGAGTAAAAGATATGGCTGATGCAATAAGACAAATTGCATCACAAATGGAACCAGTTGGAAGAATACTTGATGGATGGGTTACAAAAGATGGATTAAATATTCAAAAAGTATCAATTCCAATTGGTGTAATTGGTATTATTTATGAGAGTCGTCCAAACGTAACAAGTGATACAGCAGCTTTATGTTTTAAAAGTGGAAATGTATGTGTTTTAAAAGGTGGAAAAGAAGCTGAACATTCAAACAAAGCAATTGCTGTTGTTTTAAAAGAGGTTTTAGCTAAAAATAAACTACCAGAACAAGCGATTTCTTTATTACCAGACTCATCAAGAGAAGGTGTTACAAAACTAATAAAACAAGATAAATATGTTGATTTAATAGTTCCAAGAGGGGGAGAATCTTTAATTAGATATGTGAGCGAAAATTCATCAATTCCAGTTATAAAACATGATAAAGGTATTTGTCATATTTATGTAGATAAAGATGCTGCACCTGCAAAAATAATAGATATTGCAATAAATGCAAAATGTCAAAGACCAAGTGCATGTAATTCAATGGAAACCCTACTTATTCATGAAGATATTGCTCCATATATTTTAACTGGACTTGAAGATGCTTTTGCAGAACATGGAACTGTTTTAAAAGCTTGTAGTGAAACTTTAAAATATATCAAAGCAATTCCTATAACTTTAGAAGATTATGATACGGAATATTTAGCTAATATTTTAAATATTAAAATTGTTAAAAATTTAGATGAAGCAGTTACTCATATTCAAAGACATGGCTCTGGACATTCTGAATCAATTTTAAGTGAAAATTACACAACTGTTAATAAGTTTTTAAATGAAGTTGATGCAGCTTGCGTTTATGCAAATGCGAGTACAAGATTCACAGATGGTGGAGCTTTTGGACTTGGCGCTGAAGTTGGAATTTCTACAAATAAACTTCATTCAAGAGGTCCTATGGGAATAAATGATTTAACAACATTTAAATATAAGATTTATGGTTCTGGTCAAATTAGATAATTTAGGATAAAAATGTCACAAAAAGTATATTGTATTGCTTCATTTGAAGCAAAAGAAGGAAAAGAAAAAGAGTTACTTGAAGTTCTTCAAGCTCTTGAACCAAAAACATTAAGAGAAGATGGTTGTATTCAATATATTGTTACAAAACAATTTTCTCATGCAAATGCTTGCGGAAAATCATTTCCTATTGTTTTTAATGAAATTTGGGAATCAAAAGAAGCTTTTGAATTCCATTGTAATAAATCTTATATTACAAATTTTTTTCAAAAACACTGTGTAGATAAAGATGGCTTAGTAAAAAACTTTAACGTTTGTGTTTACACAGATGAAATTAATTAGTAGAGAGATATGACAAAAAAAATATTATTAACACTTTCAAGTATGGCAATTGCCGTACTATTTTGGTACTACTTTGGTGCTGTTTCAATTTTAAAAGATAATTCAAGTTCTTTTTCAAAACTTCAATGTGTTTCTTATGCACCTTTTGCAAAAGATGAATCTCCATTTTTATTTGATAAAGGATTGGTAATCTCTCCTGAACAAGTGAGAAAAGACTTAAAAGTTTTATCAAAATATACAGATTGTATTAGAACTTATTCAACTCTTGGTTTAGAAATGATTCCTGCAATTGCAAGGGAAAATAATCTAAAAATGCTAATGGGTGCATGGGTTAGTAAAGATGTAAAACAAACTAAAGAAGAAATAGATACTTTAATAAAACTAGTAAAAGAAAATCAAGATATAGTAAAAGCTGTAATTGTTGGAAATGAAGTTTTATTAAGAGGTGATACATCTGATGTTTTACTTTTAGAGTATATAAAACAAGTAAAAACTGCACTTCCAGATACAAAGGTAACATATGCTGATGTTTGGGAATTTTGGCTTAAACACCCAGCGATTAGAGAAAGTACAGATTTTGTAACTATTCATATTCTTCCTTATTGGGAAGATGAACCAATGGGAATCAAAAAAGCAATTTCACATTTAGCACAAGTTAGAGTTGAAGTTGAAGATATTTTAAAAGATAAAAATATCTTAATTGGTGAAACAGGTTGGCCATCTGAAGGAAGAATGAGAGAAGATGCAATGCCTAGCAAAATAAACCAAGCTTTATTTGTAAGAGAGTTTGTAAAATTAGCCGAAGAAAAAAACTGGGACTACAATATAATCGAAGCTTTTGATCAACCATGGAAAAGAGTAAGTGAAGGTGCTGTTGGTGGATTTTGGGGATTATTTGATAAAGATAGATTAGATAAACATGTATTTGCAGGAGATGTTTCAGACTTTCCTAATTATAAATATTTAGCATTTGGTTCTATTTTCTTAATTTTATTATTCTCTTTATTATTAAGAAATACTCAAATTAGTGGAACTAAAATTATTGTATTTTCAGCTGTAAATACAGCTTTTGCAATTTTATATATGCTTCAAATTGAACAATACAATATAATTGCTAGAAATAATTTTGAAGGAACTTGGGCAATTTTTGTTTTATTAACAACAATTTTTGTTTATTATTTCCTATTATCATATATTATTAAACCAAAAAGAAGTGATGTTATTCCAAATTTATTCTTCTATTTAGCTAGTTTTTTTGCTTTTATTTTGACAATGAATTTAGCTTTTAATGGAAGATATGAAAACTTTGAGATTTATGGATTTATAATTTTAGCAATCTCATTTTTATGGTTATTCAAAAATCAATATAGTAAACTGAATTTTGGAAATTTTGAAAAAGCATTAAGTGTTGTTTTAGTGATTGCTTCAATTATTATTGTTTATAATGAAACTTATTTAAATATTTTTTCTAATGTTTGGGTTATTTTAGCTCTTACTTTTGCTTATATTTTAAATAAAGGAACAAGTAAAAATATTACATTATGCGACTTAAAAGAAATTTCAATTTATACATTAGCTTTTGTTGCTATTTTTACAGCTTTTAAATTTGGATTTGTTTCAAATAAAGATTTAGCGATACAATGTAATTTAGATTCTAATTCTTTATCATGTGGAGTAAAAGACTTTATGGGAGCTGCTGTATACTTTGGATATATTGGATTTATAACTATTGCTATGGCTATAATTGCATTTATAATTGATAAAAAATCTTATACAATGATTGCTCTATTTTTTAGTGTTGGTTCGTTAATACTTTCAAATACATTTTTAGGTTCTATTGGATTTATAATATCTGTTTATCTTCTTACAAAAGAGAAAAACTAATAAATATTAATAGTTTGTGCATAAGATGCACAAACTATAATCTTTTATACTTATTTACTACTTTTTTTTACAATATCATCCATTGCTTTTTCTTCTTCTTGTGTTGGTGGCATTTCATCAAGATCTGGTTCACCTATAATTTCATCCATTGCTTTTACTGGATATGAGGGTAATTTAAAATTATCATCTTTTATAATAATATTAAAAACTGCTAATTTAGCTTCTTGAATTTGAACAAGACCTAAAGATTTACTTATTAATTTTAATGGAACTGAATTATAAACCCAAATTTTATCTTCACCTAAAAGCCAAACATCACATTTATAACCTAAAATCTCTTCAACTCCTAAGTTTTTTGCACCCATTGAAATAAATGCTTCTTTACTTTTTATATTTAAACTAGCAGTATCATCATCTAAAACCATTTTTTGAGTGTAAATAACTTCATCAACAAAATCAACTGTATAAACATTTTCACCCATTATTTTAGAAACTAATCTCTCTTCTTCTTTATCACCATCAACAGTTTGCTGGATTTTTTCATCTGATAATTCAACATTACCAAAATCTTTAAAGTATAATTTACTAGTTCCACTTACTGTTGTAGGACTTCCCATCACATCGCCACTACCAATAATTTCATATTCAACCATCCCTGATTTCACATCATATCTATTTGTTTGAGCAAATAAACTAACAACTCCCAAAAACAAAAATATACCTACGTATCTTGATTTTTTCACAATCTTATCCTCTAATAAATTGGCGAATTATACAGCTAATAAGTGAATATTGCAATAGAGTTCAGGCTGTTTTTTTTAATCAATTTAGAATAAATACCACCAAAGGAACACCATTTTTTATTAATATAAAAAAAACAAAGGAGTTTTATATGTCATATTCAAAAAAAAGATATTTAGTATATTTTTTTATTACTTTATTTATTATGGGAATACCTTTTATTACAATAAATAATAATCATTTATTGTTATTATCTTTTGATAAATTACAATTTCATTTTATAGGTATAGTTTATAATGTAAGTGAACTTTATATAATGCCTTTTTTACTTATGTTTTTATTTATAGGTATTTTTGCACTTACATCAATTTTTGGTAGAGTTTGGTGTGGATGGGGCTGTCCTCAAACTATTTTTAGAGTTATTTATAGGGATTTAATAGAAAGTACAATTCTTGATTTAAGAAGAATAAAAAATAAACAAAAAGATATTGATTATAATAAAAAAAATAATCAAATCAAAAAATATATAACTATATTTTTATGGAGTATTATTTGTTTGATTATCTCTTCAAATTTTATGCTTTATTTCATAGCAAGCGAAGATTTTTTTGTTTATATTCAAAACCCAAGTGAACATAGTTTTATGATTATATTTATAATTTCTATCGCACTTTTTTTAATATATGACATTGTTTTTATGAAAGAAAATTTTTGTACTTATGTTTGTCCATATTCAAGAATACAATCCGTTTTATATGATGATGACACAAAACAAGTAAGTTACGATTATACAAGAGGTGGAAAAATCTATGAAAACAATGTTAAATCTATATTTAAATTAAAAGATTTAAGTTTAAATGATGAATGCACAACTTGCGAAGCTTGTGTGAAAATTTGCCCTACTCACATAGATATTAGAAAAGGTTTACAAGTTGAGTGTATAAACTGCTTAGAGTGTAGTGATGCTTGCTCAACTGTTATGAAAAAGTTTGATAAACCATCATTAATCAACTGGGGAAGTACAAATAAAGTAATAAATAAAAAAAATATATCAGTTTTTACAAAAAGAAATATTACATATTTTGCATCTTTATTTTTATGTATATTTTTAGCTTTTTATTTTTCTTTGGAAAAAGAAGATTTTTTAGTAAATGTAAATAAAACAACACAACTTTATAAAACAAAAGAAAATGGTGTAATTGCAAATAATTATGTTTTGACATTTCATAATACACAAGATAAAACTCTTATTTTTCATATAAAATTAGAAGATGAAAAAAATTACAAAATCAGAAGATTTGAAAGTTTTGCTTTAGAAGCTGGTAAAAAAATCAAAAAAGTTCTAATTATTGAAACAACAAAAGATTATACAAAACCAAAAGATAATGAAAATATTGCCATTGAAATAAAAACTTTAAATGAAAATTTAAAAGTTATTAAAAATATATCTTTTGTTCATCCATAAAATCAAAGAGCTTTTTCAATAAAGAGGGAAAATAAAGCACCCTCTTTTTGGTTTTCAACACTTATTTTTCCAGAAAAACTCTCTTCAATTATCATTTTACTCAAATATAAACCAATTCCTGTTCCATGTTCTTTTGTAGAAAAATATGGCTCAAAAATCTTTTTTATATTTTTACTTTTAATCCCGCCACCATTATCTAAAATAGAAATAGTAACCTCAGCACTATTTGATGAAATACTTATTCCTATTTTTGGCTTTTCAATATTTTTTAAAACATCAATTGCATTTGAAACAATAGAGATTATAACTTGTGAAAATTCACTTTTAACTCCAAAAATTTCCACCTCTTCAAAGGTATCAAATTTTAAATCAAGGTCTATATTATTGGTCTTTAAATCAGCAGATAATATTGTAAGAGCATTTGATATTGATTCTTTTACACTAAAGTTATTTTTATCTTTTGAGTTTGTATAAAATTCTTTGAAATCCTCAATTGTTTTTGATAAAAATTCAACTTGATTATTAGCTTGAAGAAATTTTTTATCAAAATATTTTTCATCTAAACTATTACTTTCAAACTTTTTCTTTAAATTTATTAAAATATAAGAGATATTATTTAAAGGTTGTCTAAATTGGTGGGTTATATTTGCTATCATTTCTCCTGATTTTACAAATTTAGATTGTTGTAAAATCATTTTTTCAAAATTTTTATTTCTATTTTTCAAATCATTATATTTATATGCAACTGAAATAGTAAAAAGTATAGCTTCAATTGCAAAAACACTCAACACAATATCAAAATAACCTTTTTGTATATAATAGTTTTTAAAATCAAAAACAAACAATAAAATACAAAAAATCGACCAACCAATAACATATATAAGTGTTGGTTTAAAACCTTGTTTTAAATTAAAAATAATTGAAATAAATAAAATTGCATATATAATAGTATAAGGGATATACTCAAAAAGCATATAGTGATAAAAAGCTGTTAATATCACTACATTTAAAAGTAAAGTATTAATTATTAGCTCTTTATAATTTGAAATTTTTGGTAAAAATTTACCTTCATAAAAAGTAATCGCAAAAACAACCGCACAAATACTAGCAATTAATAAAGATAGTTCTTGCATAAAAGAGCTAATTTCAAAAAGTTTACTAAAAGAAACAATATAAACCAAAGAAAAAATCTGCATAAAACAATAACTTATATAAAATATCTCTTTTGAGTATATATATCTTATAAAAGTATATACAATTGTCATTATTAATATTCCAAAAGTAATTCCATAAAATAAGATTAAACTGATATCATATTGCAATTTTATATCCACTATTTGTAAGATTTAAAATCAAATCTTTTGGAATTTTTGTTTTTATATTTTTTACCAATGTTTTTAATGCATCTTTTGTCATCACACTATCATCCCAAACATAATTTTCAATCTCTTCATAAGTAACATATCTATTTTTATTTTTAATTAATAACTCTAAAAAGTCCAACTCTTTTGCTCTTAGTTTTACTATTTCATTATTTGATATTAGATTTTTATTAAAAGTATCAAAAAATGTGAACTCATCTAATTTAACTATATTAGATTCATTTCTTTCGAGGGCATTTATACATAAAAACAAAGCCTCTTCAAACTCTTTTTCACGTACAGGTTTTACTAAATATTTAACTAAACCCAACTCAATTGCTTTTAATAAATAATCCTTATCACTAAATGCAGTAATAATTATAATCTGAGTTTTTTTATCTTTTTGTCTAATTCTTTTAACAAACTCTAAACCGTTTAATTTGGGCATTTGAATATCGGTGATTATAATATCAGGTTTATGTTTTTCATATAATTGCAAAGCAATAATTGCATCACTTGCTTCATAAATATTCTCAAAAAAGTTTTCGAGATATTCAAGCCCATTTTCCCGTGCAATTTCATCATCTTCTATATATAAGATTTTTATATTTTTATATAATTTTTTTGTCATTTAAAATTATATCTTATATATGATTATGATAAAATTCCACCATGAGAGAATATAAAACACAAACAAAAGAGATAATTATTACAACAACGTTTTCAACTCCATTGGGTGAAATGTTCGCTGCTGCTTCAAAAAAAGCTTTAGTCTTACTTGATTTTTTTACACCTTATGATATTGAAGCAAATATTGATAAATTAAAAAAAACATTAAATGCTGATGTAATTCCTGGAAATAATGAAATATTTGATTCTTTAAAAATTCAACTTGATGAATATTTTGATAAAAAAAGAACAACTTTTGAAATTCCTTTACAATTAGTTGGAACAGCATTTCAAATAAAAGTTTGGAAAGAGTTATTAAATATTCCATATGGAAAAACAATTTCTTATAAAGAACAAGCAATAAAAATAGAAAATGAAAAAGCATTTCGAGCCGTTGCAAATGCAAATGGGCAAAATATGATATCTATATTAGTTCCTTGTCATAGAGTAATAGCAAATAATGGAAATTTAGGTGGCTACACGGGTGGTCTTGAGAAAAAAGAATTTTTATTAAAGTTAGAAAATGATAAATAAAACTATTTTTAGACAATACGACATAAGAGGTATTGTAAATGAAGATTTAACTTATGGGAATTCTAAATTAATAGGATATTTTTTAGGATTAACGATAAAAGAAAAAATCCAAACAACTCCATATATAGTTGTAGGTTACGATGTTCGAACTCACTCAAATATGTTGTTTGAAGCTTTGATTTCAGGATTAAATTTATCAGGCTGTAAAGTTCTGAATATTGGACTTGTGGCAACGGGAGTAAATTATTTTGCAACTTATCAAGAATTTATAATAAACCATGAAACCATAAAACCAAATGCTTCAATTATGATAACAGGGAGTCACAACGCAAAAAAATATAATGGTTTTAAAATAACAATAAATAATGAACCATTTTTTGGAGATGAATTAATAGAATTATATGAAAGAATCATAAAATCAAAAGATATTAAGATTCCAAATAATCATGATTTTATTAAAATTGATGCGAAAACTTTATATATAGATTTTATAGTAAATCAATTTTCACACCTAAAAGATTTTAAAATTCCCTTTGCAATTGACTGTGGAAATGGTGTTGCAAATACGGTTTTATGCGATATTTTAGATAAATTAAATCTAAATTATCAAGGTTTACACTTAACTCCTGATGGAGAATTCCCAAATCATCATCCAGACCCAACAAATGAAAAAAATCTTGAAGATTTAAAAACTCTATTAAAAAATGATTGTAATTTAGGTTTTGCTTATGATGGAGATGCTGATAGAATTGCTGTATTAACCCAAAAGTACAATATAAAAGGAGATATGTTAGCTCTACTTTTTTCAAAAACCATGAAAAATCCAATAATTATTGGGGAAGTTACATATTCACAAAATATCTTTGATGAAATGAATCAAACATCACAAACCATAATGGATAAAACAGGTTATTCAAATTTAAGACTCAAACTAAAGGAGTTAAACGCCGATTTAGCAGCTGAAGTTTCAGGGCATATTTTTTTCAATGATAGATATTATGGCTTTGATGATGCTATATATGCCACTTTTAGAGTATTAGAGCTTTTATATCTTAGAATAAATCTTGACGTTGAACTAGATAAACTTCCAAAAGTTTATACAAGTGAAAATATTGAAATAGAAGTTTCAGAAGATAAAAAGTTTTTAATTATTGAAAAATTAGAAGAAAAACTAAATCAAATTCAAAGAGGCTTTCCAATAATAAAAGATATTTTAAAAATAGATGGCCTTAGAATCAATTTTGAATATGGCTGGGCATTAATTAGAGCATCAAATACAAATGCTTTAATAATGACTAAATATGAAGCTACAAGTCATGCTACAGCTATGAGCTACAAAAAAGCGGTAGAAAACTTAATACAAGAGGTAAGAAATGAACTTAATTGCATTACAAATTAAAACAAGTCCTAGTTTTGAAGATAATTTAATTTATCTAAAAAATCTAATACACTCATGTGAGGAAAACTCTCTTATTTTGGCACCTGAATTAGCACTTAGTGGATTTTGTTATGAAAGAATGGAAGAAGCGAGTGATTTTTCTATTAAAGCTATAGAGCAATTAAAACAATTAAGTTCAAATAAAATCATTGCTCTTACTTTCATTACAAAAGAAAATGAGAAGTTTTTTAATACTTTATATGTTTTTCATAAACAAAAAATAGTTCACACTCAATCAAAAGTTCAACTATTTCCACTTGGAAATGAACTTGAATATTTTAGTCCTGGAGAGGAAGAAGATATTAAGATTATCGAAATAAATGGAATAAAAATAGCAACTTTAATATGTTTTGAACTTAGATTCCCAAGACTTTGGCAAAAAGTAAAAGGAGCGGATATAATTTTAAATCCTGCAATGTGGGGATTAAAAAGAAAAGACCATTATGAAACTATTTCAAAATCATTAGCTTTAATAAATCAATGTTTTGTAATTGCTAGTAATTGTGCCGATGAAAATATGGCAAGGGGAAGTGCAATAATAAGTTCATTTGGAAATGTTATTAAAGATGATTCAAAAGAGATTATAAAAACAGTTTTTGACTCAAATGAAATTCAAAAAACTAGAAAATATATCGATATTGGACTAAATTAAGAAGAGAATAAATTAAAATTTATTCAATTCTCAAAGATTCTTTGATATCTTCAAAAGGAACACCATTTTTTTTAGCAAGTAATGCTAACTTTGTTATTCTTTTTATATGAGATGGAATTATCTTATATGTTGTAAAAGTTGTTGCTTTTACGCCTATTTCTTCTGCAAATCTACCTTGTGAAGGAAATCCAATTTCCTTAATTATTCGTTTAAATTCTTTCTTTTCCAATTGCTCTAATTTCTCATTAATTTTTTCGGAATTATATTTATACCTACCTAAATAACTAATTAATCATAGTGTAAATCCAAGCAAAATATAGTTAAATTTGACAAATTAACTATTTTAAAGTACAATGCAGCAATTTAATTAAGAAAAAACAAAGGAGAAATCAATGAAATTGAAAGTTATTTTACTAATTCTAATGTTTATATCTAATATTTTTGCATCAGATTTTGATATTAATAAGTTAACACAAAATGAAATTGAAACTTTAAAAGAGATCAAAAGACAAGGTCAAGCACATGGTTTTAGTTATTCACTAATGGCTATTGCAATTAAAGAATCTAGCTTAGGAAAATATTTAGTTAATACGGATACGAAAGATTATGGTTTGTATCAAGCACATATAAAAACAGTGATTAGCAGAGAAAATGCCCAAGATACTTCACTGAATAGAAATAAATTTGCGATGAAATTAATTTCAGATTTTCAATTTGCAACAAAAAATGCAATAGATGAACTTACATATTGGCAAAAAATTCATAAAAATGATTGGTCAAAAGTATGGAGCAGTTACAATGGTGGTTGGAAATATAATAGTAAAGCAGCAAGAGAATATTCTCAAGATATAGCTTCAATTATACGAGACCTAAGAAAAATAGACGTATAAAATTTTTAACTAGGTCATTTTCTAGTTATACTCTCTCCTTTTATTCTCATAACTCATTTTAAATTCAATAAAAAAATCAAAGATCTTAAGCTCAAATAGTTTATTGATAATCATTCTTAATATTAATAAAACTTTAAGATTACTTCCACTATTATTTCAATAATGATTATCAATATATAGGACATAAAATGATTATTTGTTTTGAAATTGGGAAAAAAACTGACTTAGTAAAACCAACTGGTTGTACTTGTTAAAAAAGGATTTTAAATGAGCGTATTAATTATTGGAGGAGATCAAATCTCACAAATAACTTCAATGCTAGAGACATTAGGTGCAAAAACTATAAATCATTGGGATGCAAGAAAAAAATCATCTGCACCAAAGAAAAAGGTTCCCTTAAATACAGATTGTATAGTAATGTTAACTTCTTTTTTAAATCATAATACTATGCTTAAATACAAAAGTGAAGCAAAAAAGAAAAATATTCCATTTATTTGTGCAAAAAGATCAATCTCTTGCGTTTATGATGAATACGTAAAAATAATGGGCATAAAAGATTGTAGTGATTGTTATGCAAACAGTGAAAGGGTAAATAATGTTAAATAAAAACTTAATCGGATTTACTTGTGAAAAAGAGTTTTTACCAAAGGATTTTGATGAGTTCAATTCATTAATAAGACTAAGACAAATGTTCTTAAATCTTAGTAATAATATTTTACAATCTTATTGTAATTTTTCAAAATATGAACAAAGAAAATTATCATTTTTTTCTTTAGAAAAGGCTTTTTCTTATAAAATCAAAGCTATGCATCCAATTAGTTTTATAAAAACAAGTAAATATAAAAGTAATAAAAGTTTCAAATTTTGTATTAATTCTACAAAAATAATTAATAACTCAACTTTCGCACATAGATTCCAGTAAATAAATGAACCATAGTTGAATAATAAAGCCCATAAATAGGCACTTTTTAGTATTAAGTACCTACTTAAAATTAATGTCATAATTAGTTCCAAAGCCAGCTAATAAATTTTTAACATGTTTATGTAAATTATCAAATGATAAATAAGCTTCTAGTTTATGATAGTGATATTTCATATGTTTCCACAATATTTCT
>JBGSBO010000057.1:0-13217 GCA_041730535.1 Minisyncoccia bacterium | reverse complement strand
TGCAGCATAAATATTAGCCCCTGCAGAAATACCAACTAATAATCCTTCTTTTTGAGCGATTTTTCTTGAAGTAGCAATTGCATCATCATTTGATACTTGTAATACTTCATCATAAATTTTTGTATTTAAAACATCTGGTACGAATCCAGCTCCAATTCCTTGAATTTTATGAGGTCCAGGTTTTCCACCACTTAATACAGGTGATGCTTCTGGCTCAACTGCAATAATTTGGATATTTGGATTAAAAGCTTTTAAAACTTCACCTGTTCCAGTTATTGTTCCACCTGTTCCAATAGCCGCTACAAAAATATCAATTTTCCCATCTGTGTCTGCTAAAATCTCTTTTGCAGTTGTAAGTCTATGAATTTCAGGATTTGCTTCATTTGCAAATTGTTGAGGAATAAAAGAGTTTGGCGTTGCCTCTTGTAATTCAACAGCTTTTTCAATAGCACCTTTCATTCCTTTTTCAGGAGCAGTTAATACTAAATCAGCACCTAAAGCTTTTAATAATCTTCTTCTTTCAATACTCATTGATGAAGGCATTGTAAGAACTAATTTGATTCCTAAAGCTGCACAAACAGAAGCTAATGCAATTCCAGTATTTCCACTTGTAGGTTCAATAACTGTTGTACCTTCTTTAATTAATCCAGCTTTTAAAGCTGCATTTATCATGTTTGTTCCAATTCTATCTTTTACTGAATGTGATGGATTCATAAATTCACATTTACCAAGAACCGTTGCTCCACTTGCGTTACTTGCACCTTGTAATTTTACTAAAGGTGTGTTTCCAATTAATTCTGTTATATTATTTGCGTATTTCATTTCGTTTTCCTTTATATACTGTAATGTAAAAATTCATTATATTTGTCTTGATATTCATCTAATTTATCCAATGAAATATCAAAAATCTTTTTCATACTATTTTTCGATTCATCAAAAAAGATATTCAAAATAGGGTTATCTGCCTTCATATCCACAATTTTTATATCATCTTCTAAAGCGATTAAAATATCAACTATTTTAATCTCACTTGGAACTCTAGCTAGTATATATCCACCTCTTGCACCTCTTATACTTTTTACTAATTCAGCACGTCTTAGCTTACTTAGTAATTGCTCAAGGTAGTTTTGAGGGATATTAGCATTTGCAGATATATCCTTGATTTGCATGGGTGTATCTGCTTGATGCTTACTTAATTCGTACATAGCGGTTAAGCCATATACACCTTTTGTTGATATTAATGGCATATTAATTTAATGCTTGAATTAAATCTTCAATTAAATCAACAGTGTTTTCTAAACCAATAGAAAGTCTAATAGTTACAGGATTAACACCTGCTTTTGCTAATTCTTCAGGACTCATTTGTGAGTGAGTTGTTGATGCTGGATGAACAATAAGTGATTTACTATCTCCAATATTTACAACAACGCTGAATAATTTAGCACTATCAATTACTCTTTTTGCTTCTTCAAAAGATTCAACATCAAATGAAATTAATCCTGATGATTTTCCACCTTTAAAATATTTTTGTGCTTTTGCATAATATTTATTTGAAGGAAGTCCTGGGTAATTCACAGCTTTTACTTTTGGATGTGATTCTAAAAATTTTGCAACTTCAAGTGCATTATCAGAGTGTTTATCAACTCTTAAACCTAATGTTTCTAATGTTTGAATTAAAAGCCATGAGTTAAATGGAGCTTGTGCTGCACCAATATCTCTTAAAAGAGATAATCTAATTCTTAAACAAAAGTTTGGAAGTGGAACATCTGTATAAACTAATCCATGATATGACTCATCAGGAGTTGTAAAGTGTGAATATCTGTTTTCATTTGCTTTGAAAAATTCAGCCATTCCATCTCTTTCAACAACAATTCCACCAATAGTAGTTCCTTGCCCATTTGTGTATTTTGAAGTTGAGTGAACAACAACATCAACTCCCCATTTGATTGGGTTAAATAATGCAGCAGTTGCAACAGTGTTATCACAAATAGTTAAAACACCATGTCTTTTTGCAATTTCAACTACTTTTTCAACATCAGTAATTGCAATTTGTGGGTTTGATAATGATTCAAAGAAAATTGCTTTTGTTTTTCCATCAATTTGCTCTTCTAAATTTGAAGCATCTTCACTTCTAAAAACTTTAGTAGTAATTCCAAATCTTTTCATAGTGTGAGATAATAATGTAACAGCTCCACCATATAATTTGTCAGAGATTAAAATATTATCTCCAGCTTCAGCAACATTTGCAACAGCATAAAAAATAGCTGATTGACCAGATGCCACACAAATAGCAGCAGCACCACCTTCTAAAGCTGCAAATCTTTGCTCTAATACATCAGTTGTAGGATTTGTTAATCTAGTATAAATAGGTCCTAATTCTTTTAGTGCAAATAAATTAGCAGCATGCTCAGAATCTCTAAATGCATAAGCTGTTGTTTGAGTTATTGGAACAGCCATTGAGCCATTACCTTCTTTTTTGTTATAACCAGCGTGTATTGCTATTGTTTCATTTTGCATATTGTTTTCCTTTCTTTTTTTGCTTCGTTTCTTAATATGTTGAAATTATAGAACATTTTTTTATCAATGTCAAGTAATTTAATCACAATTAATATAATACCCTTTAAAGAAGGGGTGATTAATTAACTTGATTAAATCAATCAACATTATATCAGATGATTAAGAGATTTTAAGTTAAAATACTAAGAAATCGATACTTTAGGAACTTTTTAATATGGAAAAATACAGCATCTTTGAACAAATAATAGTAGATAAAAATGAAGAAAGATTTTTCGAAATTTTCAAAAATGAAACAATAAAAATAGAAAAAATAGTTTCAAATGGACAAATCTCACCTGAAAATTTTTGGTATGAACAAGAAAAAAGTGAATTTATTTTACTTTTAGAAGGTTTTGCAATACTTGAATTTGAGAATAGGGAAGTGGAATTAAAAAAAGGTGATTGTTTGAATATAGAAGCTTTTGAAAAACATAGGGTTAAGTTTACTAGTTTGGATGAGCCAACGGTTTGGTTTGCTGTTTTTTATTAAAGGAAAGCTCAGAAAACTAAAAGTTTTCTTTGTTATTCCATATTCTTCTTTTCAATTATGTGCACTGCAAAAATTATTATGATAAAAGAGAGTAAAGCTTCACTTAGTATATAGAAGGGTATATCTAGCTGAAGATAAGTCTTCTACAAAAAAGATATAAATAACATAAAAAAAAGAGGCTATAAATGCGAAAAAATGAACACTCAACCACATAGCTCCATTTGCCCCAGGAATATCAAGAGAGGATATTTCTACAAGCATGGTAGATAATAATATACCTATTAGAAAATAATAAAAGGTATCCATTAAAGCCAAAGTGTTGAATTTGTTAAAGATATAAAAAACCTCTATAAAGAGTCTATTAGCTATAATCAGAAAAAAATATTTTAGGGATAGTATTGAAAATAGCAATAATAGGAGCAGGAGCAGCAGGAATAATGGCTGCAATCACCGCTAAAAGATTAAACAAAAACTTACAAATAGATTTATTTGATGCCAATAAAGGTATAGGAAAAAAGATACTTGCCAGTGGAAATGGAAGATGTAATATCTCAAATAATAAAATCACTGCTAAAAACTATCTTGGCGAAAATCCTGATTTTGTAAATCATACACTAAAAGAGTTTGATTTCAAAACCTTTGAAAAGTTCTGCAAAAGTGTTGGACTTTTACTTGATATAAAACCAAGTGGAAAAGTATATCCCTTATCAAATGAAGCAAAATCAGTAACTAATCTTTTGGAACTTGCATTAAAAGAATTAGATGTAAAAGTATACTTAGAATCAATGATAACAGATATTGAAAAAGTAGAAGATAAGTTCAATATCAAAACCCAAGATAATGAATATAAAGCATATGATAAAGTAGTAATCTCAAATGGTTTAGGAGCAGCTCCACAGCTAAATGCAAATGAGAGTGGTTTAGACTTCGCTTCAAAATTTGGACATAGTTTTAATCCAACTTATCCTTCCCTTGTAGGACTAAAAACTGATAATACATATAATGGAAAACTTCAATGTGTAAAAAAAGAGTGTAATGTTAGCCTATATGTAAATGGAAATTTAGAACAAGAGATTTTTGGTGATGTATTATTCACAAGTTATGGAGTTTCAGGTTTTGCAATTTTAGATATTTCACAACTAGCAGTTTTAAATCTAAGTCAATATCAAGATGTAAAAATAGCAATAAACTTCTTTCCCAAAATAAATAGAAATGACCTAGGTGACCAAATCCAAACACTTTTTAAAACTATCCCAAGTCAAAAAGCAGTAGATATAATAACAGGAATGGTATCAAATAAAATTGCACCTGTATTACTAGATATTTGCAAAATCAATATAGACACAAAAGCCGCCGATGTAAATGCAAAACAAATCAAAGCCTTAGCCTATCAATTAAACCAATGGAAACTAAAAATAATAGACACCCAAGGTTTTGGTCACGCAGAAGCAAGTGGTGGAGGTGTTAGAACCGCTGAGGTAGATAATAAAACTTATGAGAGTAAGCTAGTAAAAAATCTATATTTCGCAGGAGAAGTGCTAGATATAGTAGGAAATAGGGGAGGTTTTAACCTTCAATTTGCGTGGGCAAGTGGTTACTTAGTTGGAAAGTCGTTGATTAAAAATTAAGTACATTTAAATGAACTAGTAGTAAATCAAACCCAAAAAGGGTTTGATAAAAGTATTAGTTTCCTAATAATTTAGTTGCAGTACCTAACATAGAAGGTGCAGATTTTATAGCTTCAGAAGTAGCTTTTTCTTTTACTTCATTTACTTTACCTTCTAATCCTTCACTTGCTTTTTGCGCACAAATTTCAATAGCTTTAGCCATCATACCATCATCGGCAACACCTACAAATGATTTATAAGTAGAAGCTTGTGTACAATAAGATTTTGCTTGTTCAGCAGTTCCTGGAGCTTTTGCTTTTACCATGTCGGCTAATTGCGTACCAATTGACTCAGCTGTAATTCCAGTTGCAGCACCTACAGTTTTAGCAACTGAACCTATATCGAATGCAAAAACGCAGCTGATTGATAATAATGTTGTAAAAACGATTTTTTTCATTTTAATCCTTAAATTTTTTAGGGATTATATTCTTTTAAAATTAATAAAAGATAATTTTAAAATTGATTTTTCAAAATTTGTATTTTAGTCATTTTCTCAAACTCAAAAATACCTTTATCACTATAAAGTCTATTTTTATCATCTAGTTTTAAAGGTTTGATACTTTTATGATTTTTATTTTCGTAAGCAAAAGAAATATAGTTTTTATTTTGAATAGCTTTTTGCAAAAATCTAAATTCTATGTTCATTTGAATCTTTTGGCGCTTGCTCTCTTTTTTCTTTTGTATAATCTCTTAAAACATTTGCAACTCTTATTCTATAATCTTTGAATACGCTTGCATTTCCCTTATCTTGAGCAATTCTATGTTCAAACATATTTCTCCAAATCTCTATAGATTTTTCATCTTCCCAAAAAGATAAGCTTAAAAGTTTGTTTTCATCAGACAAACTTTGAAATCTTTCTATTGAGATAAATCCTTCACGATTTTGTAAAAAATCTTTTAATTTAGAAGCAATTTGCAAATACTCATCTTTTCCATTTTTTGTTGGCCAAACTTCAAATATAATTGCATACATGATTTTTCCTACTTATATTTATTAATTTAATTGTATTAAAATAATACTAAAAAGCAATAAAACCCAACTATTTAATAAGTATAAAGAATAAATTTAAATTATTAATACAAGCTTTATTTTAAATTATCTTACTATAATACGCAAAAAACGAGGAGGTATTTTAATATGAGTAATATAAATATTATAGAAAACCCAAGTAACGAAGAACAAGAAAAGTTGGTTCAATCACAATTTAATATAAATGTTGCATTTTATGTTCATTTAAAATCGTACGACAATAAAGTAAGAGATGAGTTAGAAAAAAGACTTTCAGAAGTGTTCTTTTTTACAAAAGGAATAGATTGGAAATTTGATAGTTTTGGAATTGAAAAAACAGGTTCAAGAGGAACAGAAGTTTTAGGGTATTTTATTTTTAGATGCGTTGAGTTAGAAAAATTACAAAAACTTTTTATTAATGAATTTAAAGATTATGAAAATGCAATAAAAATTTCATGTTCTGTTGCAAAATATGAAAAAATCGAAGAATCATTTTTCGAATTAGAGATATAAAAGAGTAACTCTTTTATATCTTATACGTTCGCATTATCAAAAATGCTACAAAAGAGATGATTGAAATACTAAGAGCTATTGGTAAAAAAGTCTCACTATGAAAAGATAGTGCGATTGAAGAAATGATTGCACCCAATCCAAACTGTAAAACTCCCACAACACCTGAAGCTACACCTGCATTTTTAGGAAAATGTTCCAATGTTAAAGCCATACAATTTCCAAAAATAAAAGCCATCATACTCATATACGAAGCGATTAATATTACAATTAAAACTAAACTAATATTTTCATAATTTAAAACAAATAAAAACCCTGAAATAACTTGTACTAAAAGGGCAATTTTTACAAGATTTATAGGATTTATACTTTTAAGTAAATTTACATTTACTTTAATCATTGCCATTAAAATTATAAAATTTATTCCAAAAAAGAATGGAAAATAATCTGTTTGGATTTTAAAATATTCTATATAAATAAAAGATGTTTTTGCAATAATTATAAAAAAACCACCAAAACTAAAACCTAAAGTAAGCATAGCTTTTAGAGCATTTTTATGGCTTAACACCAATTTAAAAGATTCAAATACATTTTGTTGTGTATAGGTATAACTCTCTTCCAAATCTTTATAAACAAAAAAAGCTACGATTAAAGCATAAATAGTTAAAAATATAAAAACAGCTTCCCAAGTATAAAAATGAATAATAAAAGCACCAATAGCTGGAGCTAATAGTGGAGCTATACTTCTTACCATTCCAATAAGTGAAAATACTTTTGCAGCTTCTGCTCCATGAAATCTATCTCGTACAGCAGCAGCTGCATTTACAACTACAATTCCACCAAAAAAAGCTTCAAAAAATCTATAAGCCCATAATTCATAAATACTTGTGCTAAAAATGATAATAAAACTAAATAAGGCATATCCTAAAAGTCCAAATATTGAACTCTTTTTTCTTCCATATTTATCTGAAATCGGTCCACCAAATACTTGACCAATAGAAAAACCTATTAGAAATATAGATAATGAAAGTTCTATTTTATGGATACTAACATTAAATGATTTTGCAATATCAGGAATAGAAGGTAAATAAGTATCCACGCCCATTGGTGCAACAGATGAAAGGACAGATAATAATATGATTAAATATATATGATTTATTGATTTTTTCATAATTACTCTTTTACACTTGAAGCCACTTTTTCAAGTAATTCAACAATTTTGTTTATTTCATTTTCATCAAGTTTTGAAGAGAGGTTTTCTCGAAATGTTTTTATTGTGAGTGCACTTTCTTCTAGAATTTTTTCACCTTTATTTGTAAGTTCAATAAGATTTGTTCTTTTATCAATTTGTTTTTTTAGAATAAAACCTTTTTTTTCCAAAGTTGCTAATGTTCTACTTATTGTGGTTTTATCTTTTGCTAGAATATTTGCAATTTTTGTTTGATTTACATCTTTTTCATATTTAATTATTTCAAGAGTTGCTCTTTGTTCTGGTGCAATATCGTATTTTTGAAGCACAATATTAAATTTATTGTTAATTTTGTTTGCTGTTTGATTTATTTTAAAACCAATAGATTTTTCTAATTCATAAGCCATTTTAATCCTTTAATTGTATATACAATAGTTGCATACACAACCTTTCAAAAGGATTAAAGATTTTTATTTAAAGTTAGCAGGAGGTATTTCATTTATTTTGATTATTTTATCAAGTCTTATTTGAGTTCCATTTTTTAGTATTAAAAACTCTTCTTTATTTCTAGTTCTAAAATCAACTATCAAATCTTCAATATTTATTTCATTTTCATTTTCTAAATAAGTAATTTTTGAAAGCACTTTTTTTACAGCTAAAGTTTCAAGTTCATCATAAAAATGACAACTTACAGTTTGATATTTATTTGCCATTTGAAATCCTATAATTGGTATAGAGTATCATTATACTATTTTATTAAATATTGTTAATATAAAGATTTTAAAAAGCAAAATAAAAAGTAGAAAATTCTACTTCTTATTTACGATATTTAAAATATCTAATGGATGCTTGACCACAAAAGTTGCACCATTTCCCATTAGTTCATCTTCATCTCTAAATCCCCAAAGTACACCAATCCCAATCATTTTTGCATTTACTGCAGTTTGCATATCAACCATTGTATCTCCTACAAAATAAATCTCTTCGCAAGGAACATCAAAACTTTGCGCTA
The DNA here is from genome assembly GCA_041730535.1 of Minisyncoccia bacterium. Lineage (GTDB taxonomy): Bacteria > Campylobacterota > Campylobacteria > Campylobacterales > Arcobacteraceae > Aliarcobacter. The sequence goes on along the minus strand of JBGSBO010000057.1, from coordinate 4,784 downwards.
TTTGAATAGCTGCAATTGGATCTGGTTTTTTTGCAATATGCGCTTTTTGCCCATGAACTTCTTTCATATTATATTTTGAAAATAGATTTTTTGCATATTCAATAGTGAATTCGTGGGGTTTATTTGACAATATCCCTATTTTAAAATCAAGCTTTTGAAGTTCGTCTAAAAGCTCGTAAATTCCTTCATAAGGTTTTGTTTTCTCGTGTAGTTTTTGGTCATATACTACTTTAAATCTATTTGTAACTTTTTCTTTTGTTTCAAGTGAAGTCTGTTTATCAAGTGCATTATCCACAAGAATACTAATTCCTCCACCAACAAAATATCTATAATCTTCGATTTTGTGTATAGGAAGTTCTAACTCTTCTAAGACTTGATTCATACAAACAGCAATATCTTCAAGTGAGTCTATTAGTGTGCCATCTAAATCAAATATAATTGCTTTATTATTCATTATTTACCTTTTTTATTAAAAAGAAGTTACCAGCCACCGCTTGCTCCTCCACCACCAAATCCTCCTCCACCGCCAGAGAATCCACCATTTGAAAAACCGCCACCACTTGAAGATGAAGATGAACTAAATCCTCCAAATCCGCTAGCGTTTCTTGAACTATTCGTATAGTTAATTTTAGATAGTTTATCAAAATCTACATCTTTAGCAGTTTTGTAATTAAATATAAATATTATTATAAACATAACTAATGCTGCAAATAAGTTATAAGTAGTAACTGCTTGCGACATGATAAAGGTAAAAAAAGCAAAAAATGATGATGCCATTGATGATTTTGTTACTTTATATAAGAATTGATTTTTGCTTTTTCTTGAAGCACTATTTAAAATCATTGATAAAAATATTAAAGCAAAAAATCCCAAAGGTATAAAGGCATTAATAGCCCCATTAAAATCACTACTTTTAGCTTTTGCTTCATATTCACCTTTAATTGCTGCTTTTATTTCATTTACAGCTTTTAAAATTCCTAGTTCATATTGGTTTGCTTTGAAGTTAGGTTTTATAGTATAGTTTATTATTTCATGGGCAATTTTATCAGTTAATGCACCTTCTAGTCCATACCCAACTTCAATTCTTATTTTTTTTTCATCCATTGAAATTACAAGTAAAACGCCATTGTTTTTATCTTTCTGTCCAATTTGCCAAAATCGTCCAAGTTGATAAGAGTACTCTTCTATCGTGTAACCATTTAATGAGTTTAAAATAACAACTATAATTTGATTTGATGTTTCCTTTTCATGCTCTTTTAATATTGTATCAATATCTTTTTTTACAGCAGGTGTTAGTAAATTTACCTGATCAATAACTCTTCCGTCAAGTTTTGGGAAATATTGAGAAATATCAGCATTTAAAAAACTAAATATAAATAATAAAAGAATTATATATTTTTTCATTGTAACTCGATTATTTCATTTAATAATTCATTTTCATCATTTTTTTGAATAGGAAAATGTTTTATTAAAATTGCTTTAGAAGTATTTATAGCTTTTAAATAACCATTTAAAAAGTTCTCTTTTTTTACATCTTGAGTAAATTCATAAACTAATTGTTGCCAAAATTCATCGGGAATTTTTTTAGATATTTTATTATCAGCCAAAATATGTACATATTTTTCATCAAGACTTACAAAAAACATAAGTACTTGTTTTGATTTTGTTTTGTTTAATCCTAAATTATTAAACTGTTCTTTTGCGTATAAAGAGGCTTTTTGATGTTTATAACTTTGAGGAAGAATTTTGAGAATTAAATTATCAAATTTCTCAAAAATTAAAGTTGTTCCCATAAAAATTAAAAGTTGATATTGTAATAATTCTAAAGTAGAAATTTCTTTTATAAAAAATAGAATAAATGAAGTTGAAAAAACCAAGAAAATAGAAATTATCAAAGAAACATATTTATAATTACTACTTCTTTTTGCAATAACAGCTACCAATTCAGCAGAGCTTAATTTCTCAAGATTTTCAATTTCTTTTGAAATTTGCTCTTTTTGATTTTCATTTAAATACATTAAAACTGTACTTTAGGAGTTTCTTGTTCTGTTGGGCTTGCTGTAAATGTCTCTTTAATTTGAGCACTTGGATGAACAATTGCAGCTACAAGTTTTCCAGGCATGGTTCTTAGTTCTAAATTATAAAATTTAACCGCTTCTATAAAATCTTTTCTAGCTACCGTAATTCTATTTTCAGTTCCTTCAAGTTGTGACTGAAGTGCCATAAAATTTTCATTTGCTTTTAAATCAGGATATTTTTCAACTACAAGCATAAGTTTTGATAAAGCACTTGAAAGTCCTGCTTGTGCATTTGCAAATTGTTGCATTGCTGCTGGATTATTTAAAGTATCTGCTGTGATATTCATAGTAGAAACTTTACTTCTAGCTTCAGTTACTTCAACGAATGTACTTTTTTCATGTTCCGCATAACCTTTTACAGTTGCAACAAGATTTGGAATTAAATCAGCTCTTCTTTTATACTGATTTTGAACTTGTGACCATTTTGCATTTACTTCTTCATCGAGTTTAGGAATATTATTGTAGTTAGTAATAATTAGATAAAACATAGGTACAACAATAGCTAAAATAATTATAAATATAATCCTTTTCATAATTTGCCTTTATTAGATTTTTTTTATAGTATAAAAAATATGATTAAGATGCTATAAAGTATCCACAAATATGGTTATTATCTTAAGGTGTAATAAACTATAATCTCATTTGTGTAAATTAGAACACATATTCTCTTTTTCCCGATAATCGTTAGAATATAAACAATTATTTAATAGATATTGAGTACGATTATCAATAAATTTTTTAAACATAATGGAGTAAATTAAAATGAATGCATCAGAACTATTTGTAAAAGCGTTAGAAAACGAAGGTGTTGAATATATCTTTGGAATTCCAGGTGAAGAAAATCTTGATTTTCTTGAAGCCCTTAGAACTTCAAATATTAAATTAATTTTAACAAGACATGAACAAGCAGCTGGATTTATGGCAGCAACTTATGGAAGATTAACAGGAAAAGTTGGAGTTTGTTTATCAACTCTTGGCCCTGGAGCTACAAACTTCGCAACAAGCGCAGCTTATGCACAACTTGGTGGAATGCCAATGATGATGATTACGGGACAAAAACCAATCAAAAAATCAAAACAAGGAAGATTCCAAATCATCGACATCGTTGGTATGATGAAACCTATGACTAAATATGCAAAACAAGTTGTTAATGGAAATAACATTCCATCAATGGTTAGAGAAGCATTTAAAATAGCTACAACTGAGAGACCAGGTGCTGTTCATATTGAATTACCTGAAGATATTGCAGCTGAAGAAGTTGAATTTAATATCTATCCAGTAAAAGAGTTCAAATATCCAAAAGCTGGAAAAGACACAATTGCTGATGCTGTTAAAATGATTGAAAAAGCAAAAAGACCACTATTATTAGTTGGAGCTGGTGCAAATAGAACAAGAATCGGAACAGCTTTAACAGATTTTGTAAATGAAACTGGAATTCCATTTTTCTCAACACAAATGGGAAAAGGAGTTATTGATGAAAATCACAAACTTTGCTTATCAACAGCTGCACTTTCTAAAGATGACTTTATTCACTGCGCAATTGAAAGAGCCGATTTAATAATCAATGTTGGACATGATGTTATTGAAAAACCACCATTTTTTATGGAAAATACACCTAATGCTACAAAAGTAATTCATGTTAATTTTTCTCCATCAGAAGTAGATGATACATATTTCCCTCAACTTGATGTTGTAGGTGACATAGCTTCAAATATTAATAGTTTAACAACTGCAATTTCTCCACAAGAACATTGGGATTTTGAATATTATATTAGAATGGTTGATGAAATTAAAACTCACCTAAATAAATATTTTGGAGATACAAGATTCCCAATTTTACCTCAAAGAGCTGTAAGAACTATTAGACAAACTTTAGCTGCTGAAGATATTGTAACACTTGATAATGGTGTTTATAAAATTTGGTTTGCAAGAAACTATAGATGTGCGCAACCAAACACATTATTATTAGATAATGCCCTTGCAACTATGGGTGCTGGACTTCCATCTGGAATGGCTGCAAAAATGGTAAATCCTAATAAAAAAGTTGTTTCAGTTTGTGGTGATGGTGGATTTATGATGAATTCACAAGAGCTTGAAACGGCTGTTAGATTAGGAATTGATTTAACTGTAATTATTTTAAATGATAATGCTTACGGAATGATTAAATGGAAACAAACTGGAATGGGATTTGAAACATTTGGTTTAGATTTAGGAAATCCAGATTTCGTTAAATATGCTGAATCTTATGGAGCACATGGTTACAGACCAACTTCTTGTGAAGATTTCGCTGAAATTTTAGAAAAATGTGTAAATAGTAAAGGTGTTCATTTAATTGATTTAGCGGTTGATTACTCTTTAAATCATGCAATTTTAAATGATTTATTAGCTAAAAAACAGTGTTTAATATAAAAACAAGAGAGGAAGATAATGAGTAAAATAGAAGTAACATCGCCATTTGATGGAAGAGCTGTAGGGACTGTGCCGTATGGATCAGTAAAAGAAGTACAAACAGCATTAGATTTAGCACAAGCTACTTTTTTAGATCATAAAAATGCATTGCCAACATATAAAAGAGTTGAGATTTTAGAAAATGTAGTAAAAATTATGTCTTCTCAAATTGATGAATTAACAAAACTTTGTGCAAGTGAAGGTGGGAAACCTTGGGTTGATTCACAAGTTGAAGTTCATAGAGCAATCAATGGTGTA
>JBGSBO010000056.1:0-13371 GCA_041730535.1 Minisyncoccia bacterium | reverse complement strand
TTCAAAACCGGTACGATAGACCAACTCTGTCAACCCTCTACATTATAATGGTGCGAATGATCGGAATCGAACCGATACTCCGAAACCGGAATTGGATTTTAAGTCCAACGCGTCTACCTATTCCGCCACACTCGCACACTTGATAAGTCAATTTTAAGTTGTTCTACTTAAATTGGACTGGAATTATAATAGGTTTTTTTTTATTTGTCAAGAGATTTGGAATTTTTTTTTAAATTTATAAAAAAACTTTATTTTAATAAAAATTGAACAGCAAAAAATGTATAATCTAGCCATATAAATTACGCATAATTTAAAGGATAATACATTGAGAAGTGATGAAGTAAAAAAAGGATTTGATAGAACACCTCATAGATCTTTATTAAGAGCTACGGGTTTAAAAGATGAAGATTTTGATAAACCATTTATTGGAGTTGCAAACTCATTTATTGAGTTAATACCTGGGCATTTTTTCTTAGATAAAGTATCAGCTATTATAAAAGAAGAAATAAGAGCAAATGGCTGTGTTCCATTCGAATTTAATACTATTGGTGTTGATGATGGAATTGCTATGGGTCATGATGGGATGTTATTTTCATTACCATCAAGAGAATTAATTGCAAACTCTATTGAAACAGTTATGAATGCACATAAACTAGATGCAATGATTGCTATTCCTAACTGTGACAAAATTGTTCCAGGTATGATTATGGGAGCTTTAAGAGTAAATGTTCCAACTATTTTTGTTTCAGGTGGACCAATGGAAAAAGGTTACACACAAGATGGAACGCCTATTGACTTGGCAACTGCATTTGAAGCTGTTGGAAAACACGAAGCTGGAGAAATGAGTGATGAAGAGTTAAAAGATATTGAATGTAACGCATGTCCAAGTGGTGGTTCATGTTCAGGGATGTTTACAGCTAACTCTATGAATACACTTATGGAAGCTATGGGGATTGCACTTCCAGGAAATGGAACTATTTTAGCTTTAACTCCTGAAAGAGAAGTTTTATATAGAACAGCTGCTAGAAGAATTTGTGAAATTGCACTTGATGCACAAGCTAGAGAAAAATATAAATTAACAAATATCTTAAATGAAAATGCTGTTAGAAATGCTTTTGCTGTTGATATGGCAATGGGTGGAAGCTCAAACACAGTTTTACATATGTTAGCAATTGCAAGAGAAGCAAAAGTTAATTTTAATCTTGAAGATATTAATAAAATTTCTAAGAGAGTTTCTCACATTGCAAAAATTTCTCCATCTTTATCAACTGTTCATATGGAAGATATTAATAAAGCAGGTGGTGTAAATGCTGTTATGAAAGAAATGACAAAAAGAGGTGATGATATATTATTAGATAATCTTACAATCTCTGGTGAAACTATATTAGAAAAAATAAAAGATTCATTTATCAAAGATACAAATATTATCCACACAATTGATAATCCTTACTCTGCCGTTGGTGGATTAGCGATTTTATATGGTAACTTGGCTGAACAAGGTGCTGTTATTAAAACTGCTGGAATTACAGGTTCAAGAGTAATGACTGGGAAAGCTGTTTGTTTTGATGGTCAAGCACAAGCTATCAAAGGAATCGTAAGTGGAAAAGTAAAAGCTGGTGATGTTGTAGTTATCAGATATGAAGGTCCAAAAGGTGGTCCTGGAATGCAAGAGATGTTAGCACCAACTTCATTAATCATGGGAATGGGACTTGGTGATAGTGTTGCACTTATTACTGATGGAAGATTTTCAGGAGCAACACGTGGTGCTTCAATTGGTCACGTATCACCTGAAGCTGCTGAGGGTGGAATGATTGGATTATTAAAAGACGGGGATGAAATTCATATTGATGTTGACCAGTATATTTTATCTGTAAAATTAACAGATGAAGAAATCGCAAGCAGAAAAGCAAATTTTGTTCCACTTAAAAAACCTCTTAACTCTTCTTGGCTAGGACAATATAGAGCTTTAGTTACAAATGCAAGTAGCGGAGCTGTTTTAAAAACTGATTTATAATAATAAATAGGGATAAATCCCTATTTATTAACTAAACATTAACTTTTGATTGAAAAATAGTTTACTCTTATAGTCTAGAATCTAACTAATATAAAAAATTAAAAAAGGATAGAAAAGTGAAGAAAAAACTTTTAATTATTTCTACATTAATCGCCACACAATTATTCGCAAAAACAATAGATTTTGAAATGATGGACCAAAATCCTTCAAGAATTTCACCAAATTCAAGCAATGAAATTTTGTCTTTTAATAGTAGTATTAAAAATTCAGTTAATTCAATTGTAAATATTTCTGCAAAAAAGCATGTTGATACAAATATAGAATCTCTTCCTTTACAACAAATGTTCAATGATCCTTTATTTAAAAAATTTTTTGGTGAACAGTTTGGTGGGGGAAATCAATTTAAACAAAATAGAGTTCAAAGATCATTAGGTTCGGGTATTATTATTTCAAAAGATGGATATATTGTTACAAACAATCATGTTATTGAAAATGCAGATGAAATCACTGTTACAATAGGTGATGATACAACTGAATTCAATGGAAAACTAATAGGTCGTGATGCTGATAGTGATATGGCTGTTCTTAAAATAGAAACAAATAAAGTTTTAACGCCAATTAAAATGGGCGATTCAAATAGTCTTCTAGTTGGTGATGTTATTTTTGCTATTGGAAATCCATTTGGTATTGGAAGTACAGTTACACAAGGTATTATTTCAGCACTTAACAAAAATAAAGTTGGAATTAATAGATATGAAAACTATATTCAAACAGATGCTTCTATAAATCCTGGAAACTCAGGTGGTGCTTTGGTTGATAGTCGTGGTGCTTTAATTGGTATTAATACAGCTATTATTTCTAAAAGTGGGGGAAATAATGGTATTGGGTTTGCTATTCCTGTTGCCATGGTAAAAGATGTAGTTACAAAATTAGTTGCTGATGGTAAAGTTACTCGTGGATATTTAGGAGTGGTTATTGGCGATGTTGATAATGAACTTGCTAAAGTTTACAAAAGAAAAGAAGGTGCTTTAGTTTTAGATATTTCAGCTGACACTCCAGCTGCTAAAGGTGGTCTAAAAAGAGGTGACTTAATTTATGGAATTAATGGTAAAAATATCAAAGATAGAACAGCTTTACAAAATACAATTGCATCATTTAAACCTGATGAAAAAGTTATTCTACAAGTTGAAAGAGACAATAAAGAAATTGATGTTAGTATTATTTTAGGTGATAGAACATCTAGTTTAGCTGAAATTCCAGTTGATAGTAGTATTGCTGTTCTTGGCGGATTAAAATTAAGCACAATAGATGCAGAAACTCAAAAACAGTTTAGACTTCCAGGTGAAATAATTGGAATTTTAATTTCAGATGTTGAACCAAAATCAAAAGCAGAAAAATCAGGTTTCCAAGCAGGAGATGTTATTATTCAAATTGAAGATATCGAAATAAAAAACTTTGCAAATGTTGAAGCTGCATTAAAAAAATATAACAACAAATATAAAAGAATTTACGTAAATAGATATGGTCAAACTATTCTATTTGTAATTCAATAAAGGATAACCAATTATAAAAGTACTTATGATAGAAGATGATTTAGAGCTAGCTCAAATCATCACTGACTATTTAAAATCATTTGATATAGAAGTTACAAACACGGATAGTCCTTATAATGGGCTATCAATGTTAAATGTTCATAAGGATTATCAACTTATAATTTTAGATTTAACACTTCCTGAGATAGATGGTTTAGAATTGATTCCAAAAATTAGAAGTAAATCAAATATTCCTATTATTATAAGTTCTGCACGTGATGATATTTTAGACAAAGTTATGGGACTCGAAAGAGGAGCTGATGATTATCTTCCAAAACCTTATAATCCAAGAGAACTTCAAGCTAGAATCAAAACTATTTTAAAAAGAGTTGATACAAATAATGAACCAAAAAAAGCTGAACAAAGTTCTTTATTTGAAGTAAAAGAGAGTGATATGCAAATCTCATTTAGAGATATTCCATTAACTCTTACACTTGCTGAATATGACATTTTAAAACTATTAATCCAAAGAAATCATGGAGTTGTAGCAAGAGAAGATTTTATTTATGCAAGTGATAATATAGAAGATGATTCATCTTTAAAAAATATTGATGTAATTATTTCTAGAATCAGAACAAAATTAGCAAAAATAGATGAAAACAACACACATATTAAATCAGTAAGAGGTATTGGATATCAGTTAATATGATAAAAAATATCTCTATTTCGACCTTTGTAAATATTGTTTTTTCATTAGCTTTTATATCTATTTTTATAACTTTTGCTATGTTTATTAACTATGATAAACAAAAACATGAAGTTTCTTTACAAAATAGATATGAACTAATTGCAGAAAATTTTCTAAGTTCATTTCAAAATCAACCAACTATTGAATCATTATTGGCTCTTTATAAAAAATTTAAAGTAATGCCAATTGAAGATAGAGATAGAAAACTTGAAATAATAAAAAACGCTCAAGAATTAACAATTACACAAAATTATCTAGGAACTTATAGAGTTTATAAATATGATGATAGATATTATATTTATGTACAGCAATTTGGATATAACTTAATGCTAAAAGACTCTGTAAATCACAACTATAGTATGGCTTTTATAATTTTTGGATTTATAATATCTTTACTTACATTTTTATTCTTATATGAGATTTTAAAAAGAAAATTAAAACCTTTAAAAATATTAAATAAACAAATTATTGAATTCTCAAATGGAAATAAAGATATTAAATTAAACTATACAAGTAACGATGAAATAGGAACTATTGCTAAAAGTTTTAATGAAGCTATTAATATCATAAATAATCAATCAAAATCAAAAGATTTATTTATGCGAAATATGATGCATGAATTAAAAACTCCTATTACAAAAGCAATGTTTATTGCAGAAACTCTTGAAGATGATAAAACAAGAGAAAATCTGCAAAGAGCATTTAAAAGAATGGATGATATTATCAAAGAGTTAGCAATGGTTGAAAAGCTAACTTCTAAAAATACGATGATGTATAAAGAAGAAACTTCTTTTTTCAAAATATATACCAGAACTTTAGAAATCATGATGATAAATCCTGAAAATATAACAACAAAAATAAGAGATTTTAAATTTGAAGTTGATGTTTCAATGATGTCAATTGCTTTAAAAAATCTAATTGATAATGCAATTAAATTTTCACCAAATAAAAAAGCAATAATAAATGCAAGTAAAGAAAAAATAGAAATAATTTCACTTGGTGAACCTATAAAAAATGAATTATCATATTATACAGAAGCCTTTTCCCAAGAAGAAAAAAGAAGTGATGGATTTGGACTTGGACTTTATATTGTAAAAACTATTGTAAATCTACATGGATATAAACTAGAACACAAATACGAAGGAGGAAGAAACTACTTCATCATAAATATGATGAAGTAGTTTCTTTGTAAACTTAAGCTTCTTTAGGTCTTACATCTTTCATAACTTCAAACCAATTTCTATTAAAATGCTTTTTGATATATTTAGCCCTATGAGGCACAATACAGCCTGAACAGTTTTGGTGGATATAATCTTCCCCAATATACTGTGAGCCATCTCTAGACTTTATATTACATACTGAAAATAGTGTTTTCTCATCTTCTGTTTTTTCAAAACCTTCCATTTTATATCTAAAATTTGGACAGGCACATAAATAACAATTTAAATCTTCCATATCATGACATTTTTTATTGTCTTTGTATAAAGGACAAAAATCTGGCTCATTTTTTACCATATTTTCAAATTTGAAATACTCTATTACCTCATCAACTGATTTATCAGTTAATTTTTTCATCACATTTGCGTGCAGATTACCCTGTTGGATAAACCACTCTTCATAAGTCATCATAAAACTCCTAAAATTAATACTATTATTATAAATACATCTAAACGATTTCTCAAGCTGAGTGCTTTTAATACATCGTTATTTTCTATGTTTTCTACTCCATCCCCAAAATAAGGTTTGTTTTTTATTTTTCCAAAATATGAAGTAGGACCGCCTAGTTTAACATTTAAACATAGAGCAATAGCTGATATGGGAAGTCCTGCATTTGGACTTTCATGTTTTTTCCCATATTTTTTGAACTCAAACAAAGCCTTCAAACTAAAAAATAAAATAGCTATTAAAACAGCTGTTATTCGTGATGGTATAAAATTTAATATATCATCAAGTCGTGCTGAGAATTTTCCAAACTTCTCATATTTTTCATTTCTATATCCAACCATAGAATCAAGCGTATTTACAGCTTTATATAAATAAGCTCCCACAAGACCAAAACAAATAAGATAAAATAAAGGCGCAATTACTCCATCGCTTAGATTTTCTCCATATGTTTCAATAGCTGCTTTATTTATGTCGCTATTTGAAAGATTTGAAGTGTCACGACTTACTAACATAGATATTTTAAATCTCTTATTTTTTAAATCTTCATTTGCGATAATATCTTTTACACAATCATAAAGCATTTTTGATGAAAGAGTAAAAGAGGCTAAAAAACCTTGAACTAAAACATTATCAAATAATGAAAAAAATAAAGAAACAACAAAAACTATTACAAGTAACGAAAGCCCTAAACCAACTCCCATCAATACAGAATCTTTATAAAACTTCTTTTCAAACCAAGAGATATAATCTCCCATAAAAATAATTGGATGTTTTAAAAATTTCACATTTCCAAACTCGCCAAAAACCCTATCAATTATATATGCTATCAAAGCTACACTATAATACATTGAACCTACAAATCCTATGATTTTAATTTTTTAATAAATGTTATAATTTATTTTGTGCAATAATAACATTTCTTTATTAAAAGGGGTCTCCATGAAGGTTTTATTAACAGGCTCAACAGGTTATATAGGAAGAAGATTAAAACAGAAACTTCTTGAAAATAAAAATATTGAACTTAGATTATTAGTAAGAAATAAGAAAAGTATCTCCAACGATATATCAAACAAAATAGAAATAATAGAAGGAGACACTTTTAATAAAGAATCTTTAAAAGAAGCTCTAAAAGATGTTGACGTAGCATATTATTTAATTCACTCTTTAAGTAATGAAAACTATAAAGACCTTGATAAAATTTCAGCTCAAAATTTCTTAGATATTGCAAATGAATGCAATGTTAAAAGAATTATATATTTAGGAGGGCTTGGAGTTAAAAATGAAAATACAAGCCAGCATTTATTAAGTCGAATAGAAACGGGTGAAATTTTGAGTTCAAATAAAAATGTTCAAACTATTTGGTTTCGTGCAGGTGTAATCATTGGTTCTGGAAGTGCAAGTTTTGAGATTATTAGAAATTTAACTGAAAAACTTCCTATTATGACCACTCCAAAATGGGTATGTACAATGGCTCAACCAATCGCCATTGATGATGTATTATCTTATTTACAAAAAGCTATAAAATTAGAATCTAAAGAAAATCTAATAGTTGATATTGGAAGCAAAGCTCTTAGTTATAAAGATATGATGATAGGAACAGCAAAGGCTTTAGGATTAAAAAGATATTTACTTCCACTTCCTTTTATGTCTATAAATATTTCATCTTATTGGTTGAATTTATTCACTCCCGTTCCTTTTGGTGTTGCAAAAGCTTTGATTGAAGGATTAAGATCAGAAGTTACAATTCAAAATAATAATGCAAAAAAATATTTTCCAAATATAATACCTATTTCATATGAAGATTCTGTAAAAAAAGCTATAAAAGAGATTGAAGAAAATCAAGTAATAAGTAGATGGAACGATAATGGAAATGGTGTTTGGGAAAAGAATAGTGCAAATGAAATTTCACAAGCCATATATGTAGATAGAAAAGAGTTTGATATATCAAATTTAAAAGCAGAAAAAGTATATCAATCTTTTACTTCTCTTGGTGGTGAAAATGGTTGGTTTACCTTTGATTTTCTTTGGGAGATTAGAGGTTTTATTGATAAAATGATAGGTGGAGTTGGACTTAAACGTGGAAGAAGAAGCCAATGTGATTTAAGAATTAGTGATTGTTTAGATTTTTGGAAAGTTGTGGATTTAAAAAAAGATGAAAGATTACTGCTTTATGCCCAAATGAAACTTCCAGGTGAAGCTTGGCTTGAGTTTAAAATCAAGGATAACAAACTAATCCAATCAGCCTACTTTTATCCAAAAGGAGTTTTTGGAAGATTATATTGGTATGCGTTGGTTCCCCTGCACTATTTTGTATTTAACAACATGATAAAAAGTATAATCAAAAAGGCTAAAAGCCTTTAGCTTATGCTTTTTATTATGTATTCCACATCTAACTTTGATTTTAAAGTAGAGATAAAATTGTCTACCGTTTGTTTTTTATACTCTTGAAAATCAAAACCTATATAATCAGCTTTTATTGATTTAAAATATTTTGTTCTAAATTCATTGTTATCAAAAAGACCGTGAACAAAAGTGCCTTTGAAATTCTCTTTTTCAAAAGATAATGGATACTTTTCACACATACCATGATGAATTTCAAAACCATCAATTTTTTCTCCAAATAAATCATAAGTTTTTTTCTCTTGGATTTTCTTTTTTTCAAAAACTATTACTTCATCTATAAGACCAAACCCCTGCTCTTTTAGTGGCTGTTCATTTTCAAGGGCATACTTATCATCAAGGAAATTAAACATCATTTCATAACCACCACAAATAGCACAAATATCTTTTTTGTAGTTTTGTATCTGCTCAAAAAGTCCTGTTTCTTTTAACCAAAGTAAGTCTTTGATTACAAGCTTAGAACCTGGAAGCATCACTAAATCAAACTTTTCAAGTGAGATATTTGAACTAACAAACTCTACAAAAACTTCTTCATCGGCAATCAAAGGCTCAAAGTCATTGTAATTACTCATATGTGGATATGCTATAACTGCAATATCTAGTTTTTTATTTTTTGGGTGTTGTACAAAATTTTTCAAAGAGGCACTATCTTCAAAACCTAAATTAAAAGGCAAATATGGCAACACTCCTAAAACTGGTATTTTAAAATCTTCTTGAATGATTCTAATACCTTCATCGAAAAGACTTAAATCTCCTCTAAATTTATTTACTATTACACCTATTACATTTTTTCGCAAATGATCAGGAAGTAGATTATAAACTCCCCAAATAGAAGCAAAAACTCCACCTTTTTCTATATCTGCCACTAAAATGATTTTTGTATTATATTCTGTAGCAATAAAAATATTTGATAAATCCTTATCCATTAAATTTAACTCTACGGGGCTTCCTGCACCTTCACAAACAACACAATCGTACTTTGCATCTAAATAATCAAAACATCTCTTCACAGCAGGTTTTAGTAAGTCTAAATCTCTGTAATATTCTAGTACATCTTTTTCACAAGCAACTTTCCCCTCAACTATCAAAGAAGCTGAACTTCCTCGACCTGATTTTAATAAAATCGGATTTAGATGATAAGAAGTTTCCACACCCAAAACCTCAGCTTGAAAATACTGAGCAATAGCAATTTCGCTTCCATCGTCACAAACATGGGAGTTGTTTGATACATTTTGAGCTTTAAAAGGAACTACACTGTAACCTAAATCTTGAAGAATTTTTGCTATTACAAAAGTTATGGTTGATTTTCCAGCGTCACTTGAAGTTCCGAAGATTGAGATGTTATTCATTTATTAATCCTATAAAATATTTTCTACTAGTTTTATACTTCTATCTTCTAAACTAATTTTTATTAACTCATCTGTAAAACCTGATTTAGAAAAGAGCATAAACTTTTTTATTGGTAGTTTTAATTCAATTTGCTTTGATTTTTCTTTTAAACTATTCAAAATATCAATACCTACTTTTTTATTTGTATACTTACATTCACCTACGATTAAAAAATCTTCACCAACACCAACTATATCAATCTCTTCATTTTTATTCCACCATCTGCCACACTTTAATAGTTCTTCATTTTTAAGTGTGTATTCTATACATATATCTTCATAGGTTTTTGAAATATGATTTATAAAACTCTCTTGTATTTTTGTTAAAACAAACTTTGTATTGTCCATTTCAAGTTGGCTTTTATATGGTAAACAATATGAAAACCAAAATCTAAAGAAGTTATCTTTTATAAAATACAATCCCTTTTTACTTTTTTCTGGATTTATTTCAGTTATTGGTACATCTTTATAAATAATATCTAGTTCAATTAATTTTGAAATAAACGATGTTATATTTTGAACATTTTTATTTAATCTTCCTGCAATATTGCCAAGTTTATGCTCACCTCTTGCAATAGTTTCTAATATAGTAAAATACGTAATTGGCTCATTTACTTCATTTTGCAATATAAATCTTGGTTCATCATAAAGAAAAGAGTTTTTATCTAGGATATTTTTTTCAATTGATTTATATATATCTTTTGTATCTTTAAACATTTCAAGATATTTAGGTACGCCATATAAAATAGAATATAATTCAATTAGTTCAATTTCACTCTTTTTTGAGAAAAACTCTTTTATATACTCAAATTTTATAGCTTCCAATTTTATAGCACTTGTTCTTCTTCCATATAAAGGTGAATTATAAGAAAGTGTTTGCTCATACATCATAGATATAATCGAACCACATAATATAAGATGTATATTTTTTTGTTTTAATAACTCATCTATTATATATTGAAAAATCGAAGGAATAGAAGAATTTATTTTTGTTAGGTATTGAAATTCATCTATGATTATTATTAGTTTCTTTTCAAAAGTTTTTTGAGATATATATTTAAAAATTTGCTCAAAACTATCTATTTTTAAGTCTTTTAAAAAATCATCATTTAAATAATTAGCAATAATATCTTGAAATCTTTTTAAAACAATATTTTCACTTTCTAATGTAACTAAAAAATAAATAGATTCTTTATTTTGAATATACTCTTTTAAAAGTGTTGTTTTACCAACTCTTCTTCTTCCATAAAGTACTGAAAATCGAAAACTCTCTTCTTTATATTCATCATTCAAAAGTTGAAGTTCTTTTACTCTATTTACAAACATTTTATTCCTTTATCGTTTTTCAATTATAATAATATCAAAACGATAAATATTTGTAAAGCTATATTATTTACTAATTTTAAATGGATTTATTATTTAAGTTCAAGATTTTGGAAATCTTTTTCATTTCTACTAATCAATATAAATTCATGACAAATACATGATGTTGCGATAAGTGAATCCATTATTGGCAATGGCTTACCAATACTTTTTAAATTTTGATTTATTTTACCCCAAGTCATCATCGCATTTATATCAATATTTATAATTCTATTTTCAAATCTTTTTAATAACTCGTCTTCTAACCATTTACTTAACTTTTCTTTTTTATCTAAACTTTTAACATTTTCTATTCCAGATTTTATCTCTCCAATTGTAATAACAGATAAATATATATCATTTTCATTGATTAAAGATAAAAAATCTAA
This sequence comes from Minisyncoccia bacterium, assembly GCA_041730535.1. Classification (GTDB taxonomy): domain Bacteria; phylum Campylobacterota; class Campylobacteria; order Campylobacterales; family Arcobacteraceae; genus Aliarcobacter. The sequence continues at coordinate 1,873 of JBGSBO010000056.1, read as the reverse complement.
TACTGACTGATTTGGTTGATTTGATATAAGTTCTGAAATAATATTTGTATCTAATAAATATTTCAAAATTCTACTCTATTTGAATATATTTCAGAGTCTCTTTTTATTTCAACTTCTCCAACTAAAGGACTTTTTCTAAAAAAATCAACTAGATTATTTTCTTCTAATTTATCCTCAAAGTTTTTAATCTCTTTTATAGTAAGGTCTTGTTTGGGAATATTTTCTAAAAAAAACATTACTTTTTCATAAATCTTATCATTAATATCTAACTTTATAGAATACATTTTATTACTCCTTTTAAAGTAACTATTGCTATTTAGCTTTTTGTTTTATTATAGCAAAACTATTTTAATTTTTTTTCAATAGATTTTTTCATTGCTAACCTCTTCTATCATTTTTTAAACTATAAGTATTTTTGCTATTACAAATGTTATTGTTGATTTTCCTGCATCACTTGAAGTTCCGAAGATTGAGATGTTATTCATTATTTTCCTATCATATTATTTTTAATTAGCATTTAAAAATTTAATCTCATCCTCATAAATTTTATCAAATACTATTTCAAAGTTTTTTCTTAGTTCAGTTTTAGTTGGGTCAATTAATTCTTTTAAATAATTTTGAAAATCTATTTTTATTTCTTCCAACATTTTACTTGGATTTAATTCAATTTTACCAAAAGTCTTATTACTACTTATATATTCAACTGCATTTAAATTTTCATAATCATAATTTAGTAAAACTTTATCTCCAATATTTCCAGTATGCATAAGTGAATTTCTAGTCGCATTTAAAATTCTTTCTATTTTCTTGCTTTTATATTCCTCATTACTTTTATTCTTAAATATCTTTTGAAAACTTTCAACTAATATATTAGTTGATTGAGAATCATTTCTTTAATAATTTTTTCCTGATTTATATCTTTCAATCTTTTCTAAATATGAAAAAATTCCATATAAAACAAAAATAGAATTTTTAAAAGGTTTATATTTTGATTTGTTGTTTTTATCATCATTTAACAAAATATCCATCGAATAAAATGTCCACTCTTTAATTTCTTGTATGAATATATAAATTTTGCTTTCAAAATCATTTATATTTATATCTTCATTATCTCTATTTTCATCAATTAATAATCTCTTATCTTTATCAAGCCATAATCCCTCACAAAGGTAATAACTTTCATTTTCATTACCTTCCATCTCATTATTTGTCATTTTAATTTCCTTTCACTAAATACTCTTCTAATCTTTTTTGATTACTCATCATCCACCGCCTTTAAATCTTCATTTTCAAATTGTGCTTCTATCTCTTCAATACTTGGCAACGATTATTTATACTCTTTTGGTAAGATTTCTGTGAGTTCATATTGGCTTATTCCCAAAGGTTTATTTATATCTTTGAGTGCATACTCTACCACTAAATCATTTTTTGATTTGCAAATAAGTATTCCTATTGTTGGATTGTCATTTTTGTCTTTTATTTCCCCATCAACCACTGATGTATAAAAGCTTAGTTTTCCTGCAAATTCTGGTTTGAACTCTGTAGCTTTTAACTCAACTACCACATAACATTTTAGTTTGATATGATAAAAAAGTAAATCTATTCTAAACTCATCACCGCCCACAATTAGCTTATATTGTTTACCAACAAATGCAAATCCACTTCCAAGTTCAAGTAAAAATTTCGTGATATTTTCAGTCAGTGCATTTTCTAACTCTTTTTCTTGATAACCCTTTGTAAGGCATAAAAAATCAAAATTATAAGGGTCTTTTGTAATTTCTTTTGCTAAATCTGATTGAAGAGAGGGAAGTGTAGCTTAAAAGTTTGTGATGGCTTTGCCGTCTCTTGCATAAAGATTTGTCTCTATTCGATG
>JBGSBO010000055.1:0-13418 GCA_041730535.1 Minisyncoccia bacterium | reverse complement strand
TCGTCTTTATATTCAGCTTTTTTGATATTTAATCTTCCAAAAGTAGTAAATAAAGTTCCATTTCTTGCATTTCTTGTGGGCATCACACAGTCAAACATATCAACACCACGCTCTATATTTTCTATTAAATCCTCAGGAGTTCCAACACCCATTAAATATCTAGGTTTGTCTTTTGGCATAAATTGAGTAGTCCACTCAACAGTTTCATACATATCAGCATTTGGCTCTCCAACACTTAATCCTCCAATTGCAAAACCGTCATAATCACTTAAAGCACAAAGTTGCTCAGCACTTTGTTGTCTAAAGTTTTTATCCGTTCCACCTTGGATAATTGCAAAAATATTTTGATGTACACCAATTCCATTTGCTTTTTGTTCCATGTGATATTCAATTGCTTCTTTTGCCCATTTTGTAGTTCGTTCAATTGATTTTGCGATTCTTTCTTGAGTATTTGGTAAGGCTACTAAATCATCTAAAATCATCATAATATCGCTTCCTAAATCATATTGTGTATCAAGAACACTTTTAGGAGTAAAATAGTGTTTACTTCCATCAATATGTGATTTAAACATAATTCCATTTTCATCAGCTTTTGAATTATCACTTAGAGAAAATGCTTGAAATCCTCCTGAATCTGTTAAAAATGAATTTGGAAATTTTGAAAAACCATGAAGTCCACCAAACTTTTTAATAAGCTTGCCTCCTGGTCTTAAATATAAATGATAAGTGTTTCCAAGAATGATTTTAGCACCTAGTTCTAGCATGTCATTTGCATCGAGTGCTTTTACAGTTCCTTGAGTACCAACTGGCATAAATACAGGAGTTTGAATTGTGCTGTGGGCTGTAACTATAGTACAAGCTCTGGCTTTTTGTGAAGTTGCGTCAATTGTAAATTGCATAAAATATATAAACCTTAATTAAGATATTAAGATTATATCTAAAGTTAATTAATAAATAAATTTGAAACAAAAATTTATTATATTGGTAATAATATTTTGCTATACTAATTTTAATATAAATTACAGGAGAAAAGTTGAAAAAAGTATTTTTTATTTTGTCTTTAGTTACTTCTTGTATTTATGCAAAAGAAGTAAAAATAAATATAGAACAAGCTATATCTTTAGCCCTTGAAAATAATGGTTTAAATAAAATTTCTAAAATAAATTTAGAAATAGCTCAAGCTCAATATGAACAAGCCCTAAGTGCAAATTATCCTAGTTTAAATGCAATTTTTTATGCAAATAGAGATAATAAAGATACAGTTTTTGATCAAAGAGGAACATTTACATTATCTTCTGAACTTACAAAAACTTTAGCATTAGCAAATACTTTAAATCTACCTTCTGGAGCAACTAGAGATTATGTTCAATCACAAATTTCAGCAATGCCATCAAGTGCTTTCCCTACAGGAACAATAAGTGCAGATTGATTCCAAAGCAATTGGAAGAGATACCGCAAGAGGAACGCTAGAAATGACATATCCTGTTTATACAGGTGGTAAAATAGAAGCTATTATTAATCAAGCTAAGTTAAATAAAGAACTTGCAAAAGTTTCGATTATTAGAAGTGAAAACGACGTTGTATTTGATGTTAAAAAATATTATTATGGATATATTTTAACAAATGAATTATATGAAATAGTAAATAAAATTTATAAAAATATGGATTTAAGTACTCAACTTGCAAAAGATTTTTTAGAAAATAGCACTACCCTAAAAATTAATAGAACAGATTATTTAAATGCAAAATTAACTACATCATTAATTTAATCAACTCTTTCAAAAATACAGATGAATAGAGAAATGTTAAAAAATGCAATGGGAAATCTTATTGGTTTAAAATGGGAAGATACTGTATCTATTTCTTATGATGAAAATGAAATATTAAATCAAAATATACCTTTACAAAAAATGATTGAAAAGGCTTATGAATTAAATCCTGATATTAATAAAATAAATTTAGCAGTAAAAATAAAAGATGAACAACTTAAGGAATCAAAATCAGCATATTATCCACAAGTTGGAGTTTTTGGAAATGTAAATAAAACTTATAATTCATATGAATATGGTTATTTAAGTGAAGATAATCAAAATACTTGGAATATTGGAATTGCTGTGAAAATGTCACTGTTTGATGGTTTTAGAACTAAAAATGATATTTTAGAAAAGAAACTAAACAAAAAAGTTATAGATGAACAAAAAATATTATTAGAAGAAGGGCTTGCCTTACAGCTAAAAAATGAATTTTTAACTAGTAGTATGGGTTATAAACAAATTCAAATATTAAAAGATGCAGTTGAGGTTGCAAGTGAAAATAGTGAATTAAATTTAAAAGGTTTTAAATATGAGATGATTGAAGCAAAAGATTTAATTCAATCACAACTAACAGAAGCTTATGTAAAAGCTGATTATTTAAAATATGTACATGATTACTTAGTTTCTTTATCAAAAATAGATAATTTAGTAGGAAAAAAAATAGATGATAATTTTTAAATATTTTGTTTTATTAATTTTTTTAATTTCAAATTCATATTCACAAAGTAAAGAAACATTTTCCTTTGGAATTAGTATTTCAGATTATAGTATAGCTGAGCAAAATCGAATTAAAAATTTAAGCTTAGGTTTACAAAGAAAACTAAATGAAGAAAATCTTATAAATGTCAATATTTCTTTTTATGAAAATGAAAGAAAAATATTAGAAGATTTTGAAAATAAAAAGAATATTAATGCTTTAATACTTACTTCACAATTTTATTATGATAATAAAGAATTAATAAAAAGAATATCGAAAAATCCTTATATTTATAGAACTAATGAATTAAAAAACTCTCAATTATTTATGATTGCAAACAAAAATTCTAAAATTAATTCTATTAATGACATTAAAAATAAACTTTTTGCAAACTCTTTGTATATGAGAAATAATTCTATTTGGTTTGATTATATGACTTTAAAAAATTTCAATAAGCCATATGAACAGATTATAAAAGAAGAAACAATTTCAACTAAGACTTCTACTGCATTGCTTGATGTGTATTTTAATAAAGCAGACTTTTGTATTATAGATAAAGATACATATGAAGATATGTTAATTTTAAATCCATCTTTAAAGAAAAATATTACAATTATTGAAAAATCTGATGAAATATTTTTTTATGCATTCACCTCCGTTCATAAAGATATATCCTTTGAATCTTTAGAATTATTAAATGATTTTTTTACCAATAAAAAATTTAAAAATAGTTTTAGAGAATTCTTTAAAATAATTAATTTATATTCTGTTACTGCAATAAAATTTGAAGATTTTGATAAAGGTGAACAGTTTTTTAATGAATATAAAGATTTAAAGAAAAAATACAACTAATGTTATTACCTAAAAATACAATATTCTTAAAAATTTTTAAACTCTTTTTTGCATCATTAATATTCATTGCTACAATATTTGCCATATATTCAATTTCCAATCAAAAGAAAACACTTTTAAATTCTTTGGAAATGGAAGTAAAAAGTATAAATAAACTAGTGGTATTTATATTGTCAGATGCAATAGTTTTAAATGATAATGCATCAATTGTTGATTTTTCAACTGAATATATAAAAAGTAATGAAAAGCTAAAAAGTATAATTATTTCAAAATTAGATGGTTCATACATATTGATTAAAAAAAATGAGTGGTCTTCTGAGACTGAATTATCTAAAGAATTTAAAGATTTAGAAAAAGATAGTGATAATTTTCTTATTATGAATTCTTCAATATTGAAGAAAAATGTTTTTCATTATGTTAGTCCTATTTACTCTTCGAGTGTTTTATGGGGATGGATACATTCAAGCATGAGTCTTAGTGAATATAATGACAGATTGTATTCTATGTATTTGAATTTTTGTATTTTTTTCACAGTATTAGCTATTTTATCTATATTTATTTCTTATATTTTTTCAAAATCCATATCAAAACCTATAATAAATTTAAATAATATAGCCAATGAAATTTCAAAGGGAAATTTAGATTTAAAAAGTGATTATAAAAATGATGATGAAGTTGGTAAATTATCTCAAACTTTTAATAATATGATATTTGCAATTAATGAAACACAAACACAATTAAAACTATCCCATGAAAAATTAGAAGATAGAGTATCTCAAAGAACAAAAGATTTAGACAATACAAATAAATTATTAGAAATAAAAACAATAGAATTAGAAGAATTAAATAAAACTCTTGATAAAAAAATAAAAGAAGAAATAGAAAAAAGAATTCAACAAGAAAGTATATTAATCCAACAATCAAGACTTGCAGCAACTGGTGAGATGATAGGAAATATCGCACATCAATGGAGACAACCATTGTCTTTGATTACAACATGTGCAAGTGGAATAAAACTTGAAAAAGAGTTTGGTATTTCAGTGGAAGAAAATGAAATAGATAAGTTAAATAGTATTATTCAAGCATCAAATTATTTATCTAAAACAATAGATGATTTTAGAAATTTCTTTAAACCAAATAAAGAAAAAAGCTATTTCTCAATTGAAAATATGACAAAACAGGCTATATCATTGGTAAATGCAAGTTTTAATTTTTACTATATTAAGATAAACAAGAATTTTAATCCTATAGATACAGTTTATGGATATCCAAACGAATTTTCTCAAGCCATATTAAATATATTGGCAAATGCAAAAGATGTTTTAATTGAAAAAGAAATAGAAAATCCCTACATAAATATTGATATATATGAAAATGAAGAGTTTGGATTTTTAGAAATAGAAGATAATGCAGGTGGAATAAATACAGATATTTTAATAAAAATATTTGAACCATATTTTACAACAAAAGAAAAAAATCAAGGAACAGGTATTGGTTTATATATGTCTAAAATGATCATAGAAAAAAATATGCATGGGACATTAACAGTTAAAAATACTCCACTTGGTGCTAAATTTATTTTAGCAATTCCTAAGAAATAAAAATTATCTTTTAAAATTTGTTTTTAAATCACAATATTTTTGAACCGAATATTTAGTACGAAAAAGATATAATCCCCCATGAAAAAAATATTAATTATACTTGATGGTATTGTTGCAAAAAAATTAATGCAAAGAATTATTGAAGCTAATACGGGCGATAATAGTTATGATGTTATTTATATGAGTGATGTAATTTTACCTGTACAAAAACCTTCTAATTTTACGTTTTATAAGTTTGATCCAACCTCTAAATCAAAACTTTCAATGGTCTTAGATAAAAATATTCATACTGAAGTTTTAATTGCACTTAATTCAAAAGATGAGATGTTAAATGTAATTAAAAACATTAGAGAACATACAAAAAATCTTCAGATGACTGTTTTAGATTATTGGGGAATGAAGGTAACTGACCCTTTAGTAAATATTTATAGAGGAATTGAAGTTCTAGCTAATGGAATGGTTGAAAAACTTCCAAATGTCCCTGTTTTAGCTCAAAATATTGGTTTAAAACAAGGTGAAATCATGGAAATTAGAGTTCCTTTTGGAAGCTCTTATGCTTATAGATATATAGGTTCTATTGAGCAAAAAGAGTGGAAAATTTTTGGACTTTATAGAAACCAAAAGATGGTTACAATTAAACCTTCTTTAGTTCTAAAACCAAATGATGTGATTTTAGTTATTGGAAAACCTGAAGTTTTAATGCAAGTATATAATGTAATTGGAAAAACTCAAGGTCAATTTCCTATGCCATTTGGAAGCAATATTTATTTATATTTAGATTTATATTTAGAAGATGAAAATAGTGTAAAAAAAGCTATTGAAGAAGCTAAATATTTAAATCAAAAATTAAAAAATAATTTATTAATAGTAAGAGTTACAAGACCAACAACAGTTGATATAATGGACTTTATTAAAAAAGAATTAAAACATTTTAGTAGTATTCTATTTCTTATTGATTATGCAAATAAAGGTTTTGCAAAAATTATAAAAGAAGATGCAAGAAAACATAATATTGGTATGATTATGTTAACGCAAGAGATGTTCAAAAATAAAAATGATACAAAGTCAGTATTAGAGCTTAAAATTCCTGTTTTTAAATTTGGAAAAGAGAAATTAAAATCAATTAAAAGAACTGTAATTATACTAAATGATACAAACTCTTATGAGCAAATTTCACCTATTGTATTTGATATTTCAAGTCAATTAAAAGTGAAAACAAAAGTATTTGATTTAGATCCAATTGGGGAAAAAGAAGGAAAATCAAATCTTTTAGATCACTTTGAAAATCTTGCAAAAATTTTTAATGAAAAATTAGAAGTTGTAACAAGTGGTGAAAATCCAATTCGAGAATTAAAAAAACAAAGAAATATGCTACAAATTTTACCTTTAAAAGAAGATATGTTTAAAAAACGATTCTCTTTTAAATTTTTATATACAAACAGTGATTTTATAGCATTTGATATGAATAAATTTAATCAATTATTAATTCCAATAGTTGAAGAATAATAAAAAGGAAAAAGATTTATGACTTTTGAAAAATATCCATTTGAAAGATTAAATGAGTTATTGCAAGATATAGTTCCAAATGAAAAATATGAATTATCAGCCTTGACTATTGGGGAGCCAAAATTTGAAACACCACAATTTATACAAGATAAATTAAAAGAGACAAGTTCAAGTTTACGAAAATATCCCTCAACAATCGGTGAGCCATTTTTAAGAGAATCAATGATAAATTTTGTTAAAACAAGATTTAATGTAAGTTTGTCATTGAATCAAATTGTTCCAACATTTGGAACAAGAGAAGTTTTATTTAACTTTCCTCAATTTGCTTTATTTGATAAAAAAGACCCCGTTATTGCATTTACAAATCCTTTTTACCAAATCTATGAAGGTGCAGCAATCGCTTCTAGGGCTTCTGTTATTCACATTGATTTAACAAAAGAGAATAATTTTAAAGCCTCTCTTAGTGATGAAGATTTAAAAAGATGTGATTTGGTAATTATCAACTTTCCTAACAATCCAACATCTGCTTCAATGAGTATTGAAGAACTTGGAACTTGGGTAGAAAAAGCTTTAAAATATGATTTTATTTTAGTAAATGATGAGTGTTATTCTGAAATATATTTTGATGAAAAAACAAAACCAGCTTCACTTTTAGAAGCTTCAATTCTTGTTGGAAATGATAGCTTCAAAAATGTTCTTGTTATGAATTCTATATCAAAAAGAAGTAGTGCGCCAGGGCTACGAAGTGGATTTATAGCAGGTGATGCGGAGATTTTAAAAGAATATTTACAATATAGAACTTATGTGGGATGTGCAAGTCCAGTTCCTCTACAAGAAGCAGCAGCTGTTGCTTGGAATGATCAAGAACACGTAGCTGGATTTAGAAAAATTTATAAAAAGAATTTTGAAATCGCAAATGAGATTTTAGGAATAAAAATTCCAGAAGCAACTTTTTATATTTGGCTTGAAGTAAATGATGAATTAGAATTTACAAGAAATTTATATAAAGAAAAAAATGTAAAAGTATTACCAGGAAGTTTTTTAGGAAGAAATGGTTTAGGTAAAGGATACATAAGAATCGCACTTGTTGAAAATGAAGAAAAAACAAGAGATGTACTAACAAGATTAAAGGATTTTATAGATGGATAAAGAGCAGTTATTTGAAGCAAGAACAAACCCAGATTTTTTAAAATATTTAGAAGAAGCTAGAGTTAATTCTATGAAAACAGAAGATATAGGTTTAATGTATGAAACATTAGATTCTATGTTAGTACTTGATTTAGATGAAGAAAAAGTAAATAAATTGTATGAACAAATTTTAAAAACATCATTTTTTAATGTTGAGAAAATTCTAAAAAAACACGAAAAATTAAATCTTGAAGGTGATAATTTATTGTATATTAGAGCTTTATATGAGCATTCAATTGAAAAATGGTCACATGATAATTTTGATGGAGCAAAAGATTTAATTTTTGTATTAGCAAATATTGTTGATGATGAGGTTTTAGTTAAAAGTTTAAACATTTTAATTATTTTTTTATCTTCAAAAATAGAACTTGATGATTTTTATGATACAAGAGTTGATTTAGAAGCTGATGTTGAAGATGAAAAATATGGATATTTTATTATAAATTTTAGATTCGATAATCAAGAATTTTTAGATGAAAATAAAGATATTTTAGCAACAGAATATAAAAAATTAAAACATTTATTAGGAAATTAATTGAAAGTACATTTTATAGGAATTGGTGGAATTGGTCTTTCTGCCTTAGCAAGATTTTTAAATTTTGATGGACATGAGATAAGTGGTTCTGATATGAAAAGTTCCCCAATTACTTTAGCCTTGGAAAATGAAGGTATAAAAGTATCTTGTCCACAAGATGCCTTAAATATAAATGATGATTTTGATTTAGTTATTTACTCAGCTGCAGTTACTGATGAAAATCCTGAATTAATGGAATCACGACTTAAACAAATAAGAACTCTTTCAAGAAAAGAAGCTCTTCCTATTATTTTAGGAGATAAGAAAAACTATTGCGTTGCAGGTGCTCATGGAAAATCTACAACCACAGCAATATTAGCTTCTATTTTGGAAAGCTCAGCATTAATAGGGGCTATTTCAAAGGATTTTGGTTCAAACTTTAGATATGTAAATAATTTAGTTGCTTTTGAAGCAGATGAATCAGATGCTAGTTTTCTTTTATCAAATCCATATTGTTCAATTGTTACAAACGCAGAACCTGAACATATGGAATATTATAATTATGATTATGAGAAATTCTTTCAAGCTTATGAAACATTTATAAACTTAGGTGAAAAAATTGTTATAAATGCAGAAGATGAGTATTTAAAAAAATTAAATATAAATGAAAATGCAGTAAAGTTATATCCAAGTAAGCATATAAAAAATATTTCTTATATACTAATAGACAACGAACCTCATACAAGATTTGAGTTATTGGATTTAGGTTTCTTTGATGTTTGGGGCTTTGGATATCATATAGCTATTGATGCATCGTTAGCTATATTGGCTGCATTAAATGAACTAAATATTGAAACTATTAGAAAAAATATTTTAAACTACAAGGGAATCAAAAAAAGATTTGATATTGTTCAATCAAATGATGAATTTGTAGTAATTGATGATTATGCACACCATCCAACAGAAATAAAAGCAACGATAAGTGCACTTCTTGAATATGATAAGATTAAAAAAATGGCGAAAAAAGTAGTTATTTGGCAACCACATAAATACTCAAGAACTATTGATAATCTTGAAGGATTTAAAAAATGTTTTGAAGGTTGTGATGAATTGGTAATTCTTCCTATTTGGACAGTTGCTGGTGAGAAAAAAGTTGAGATAAATTTTGAAAAAGAGTTTGCAAGATATAATCCAATTTTTGCCCATAGTATTCAAACAATACAAGGACAAATCCAATTAATAAGTGAAAATAAGATTATAAAGACTTATGATAAAGGTATTGTTTTAGGTGTAGGAGCTGGAGATATTACTTATCAATTAAGACATTAGTTTATTTTAATATATAATAAAGTTTTCTATACTAAAATATAAATATATAATCTAAGGATATATATTATGAAAGTTTTAGTTGGAAAATTTTTAGAAAAAGAATCCTCTTCTGGAATTATTTTAATCTTTGTTACAATCATTGCATTAATTTTTAGTAATACTTTTCTTTCTGAATTTTATAATACTTTTTTACATACAACAATTGAATTCCGAATAGGGTCTATTTTAGAAATATCAAAACCATTAATATTATGGGTAAATGATGGTTTAATGGCAATTTTCTTTTTGATGATAGGATTAGAAATAAAAAGAGAGTTGATTTTAGGCCATCTTTCAAAAATTTCAAAGGTAACACTTCCTTTAATCGGTGCTTTTGGTGGGATGGTTGTTCCTGCTTTTATTTTCTTTTTATTTAACAATCATAATGATTTTGTACTTAGAGGATGGGCAATTCCCACTGCCACTGATATAGCTTTTACTTTAGGTATTTTGGCATTACTTGGTAGAAGAGTACCAACTTCTTTAAAAATATTTTTAATGGCATTAGCAATATTTGATGATTTAGGAGCGATTTTAATAATTGCTTTTTTTTATACTGCTGAATTATCTTTTAGCTCTTTAGCATTTGGAACAGTATGCATTTTTATCTTAATTTTATTAAATAGATTTAAAGTTACTTATTTAAGTGTTTATGCACTTGTTGGTTTTATTCTTTGGATTTGTGTTTTAAAAACTGGAGTTCATGCAACATTAACAGGAATAATTCTTGCTTTTACAATTCCTTTGAGTATTATAAATGAAAAAAGAAAACATATCTCTCCTATTAGAACTTTAGAGCATTTTATTCATAATTGGGTGGCATATTTTATTTTGCCTATTTTTGCTTTTGTAAATGCGGGAATTGATTTAAGACACATTTCAATAGATCAAATGAATAATTCAGTTTCTTGGGGGAATATTTTTAGGTTTATTTATAGGTAAGCAATTAGGAGTTTTTACCTTTGTTTTTTTATCAGTGAAATTAAATATCACAAACCTTCCAACAGGTGTTTCTTGGGCTCAATTATATGGAATTTCCGTTTTAACAGGGGTTGGGTTTACTATGAGTTTATTTATTGACTCTTTAGCTTATGTTGATTCATCATCATTTTTTTATACTGATAAGTTAGCAATTTTATCAGGCTCTTTACTTTCAGGAATTGTTGGATATCTAATTTTATTAAAGGTAAAAGGAAGAAAAAATATTTCAAATTTATAATACTATTATTCTTCCATTTTCTATTTTGATTTTTCCTTCTAATTCATATTCAAATATTTTATTTGGGAATTTATACATAGCTTCATCATAAGTTGGATTATTTCTGCAAAAATTTAGTACTTCATCATCTGAAGAGTTTATTTTTATGCCACAAATATCTTCTATAAATTTATCAATATCATAAATAGCTTCAATTAAGCCATTTTGTAAAAGTTTTTGAGTTCCTAAACTTTCATTTAATCTATGGGGAAGTGTATATACCTTTTTACCCATTTTTAAAGCATATTCAACAGAACTTAATGTGCCTGAATTTATATCAGCTTGAGTTACTATAAGTATTTCTCCCAAGGCTACAACAATTTCATTTCTTAGAACAAAAGTATAATTTCTAGCTTTTTCATTTTCTTTATATGCAGATAAGATTAATCCATTTTTTTCTATGTCAACTATTAGATTTTTATTTACACTTGGATATCTAATATCTAAGCCATTTGCAACAACCGCAATTGTATTATTTGAAGTTGCTCCTTGATGGGCAATTGCATCAACTCCCATGGCAGCTCCACTTACAATACAAATATTTGCATTTGATAATTTTGACGCTAATTTGTATGTAAACTCTTTTGTATATGAGTTTGGTCTTCTTGTTCCAACTATAGAAATTTTTCTTTTATTTAAGAGATTTGTATTTCCAATATAAAAAAGTTCAGGGGGATATTTTTTCATTGATGATAATTCATCAATTTTAAAGGTAATTTTTGAAATCATTAAAATCCATTATAATAAATAAAATTATTATAACGGATTTTTTATAAATAAGGAAGTTTATTCATATATATTGGTTCAACATCTTTTAATAGATGTTTTGACTCTTTCAATACTTGTAAAGTAATGTTATGAGGATGACCAATGGCTATTGCATATCCTTGTTTTTTTGCTATATCTATAGCTTTTTTTAGTTGTGTTTGAATAGATTTATAATCTTTTTCATTGTCAATGAAAGTATTTCTTACAATATATGGCATATCATATTTTTTTGCATATTTTTTAATTACAGATTTTGCACTTGTTCTGCTATCTACAAAAATAAAATTATATTTTTTTAATGCACGAAATAGTTTATCAACAGCTTCTTCATTTTCAGTAAATACAGAACCTGTATGATTGTTTGTATAAATAGCATTTGGATACCAGGCTCTTAATTGTTTTACTCTTTTCTCAATAGTTTCATAAGAATCTGTAACTCTTAGAGTATCAATCTCTTCACCTTTAAATGCGCTTGATGCTTGCATAGGAAAGTGAATCATATGAAAAGGTAAACTTTGAGCAAGACTTGCTGAGTCTTTGTGTGCTTTTGTTGGTGGTAAAAAAGCCATATTTACGGTATATCCGATATTTAATATTTTATCTTTTTGTGCTTTTGTACTTACATCATCAATCAAAATTACAAGTTTTGGTTTATCTTTTTTGTCATATGTGAAAGTGTCTTTTTTTGTAATTATACTTTTTTCATCAATTTTTACTGGTATTCTTTTTATAATCTCTTTTTTTTCTTCACTAGTATCTTTTTTTATTAAAGATTCATTTCTCTTTTCTTCTTTAATTTCTTCTATTTTTTTTAATACTTTTTCATTTTCTTTATTTAAAAGTTCTTCTTTTTCATTTTTTTCAATTATATCTTTTTCAAATTCTTGTGTATATTCTTCAAATTTATCATGTTCTTCAACAGATTCTGGTGGTTTAATTAGTTCGTCAAAATATTCATCAGGTTTTTTATCTTCAAATATTTTAATTTCTTCTTCTTTTTTTAAAATTTCATTTTTAAAATCTTTGACTTTTTGAACTTCTTTTTTTGCTTGTAAAATATTATTATTTTCAGCTATTTGTTTATTGTTTTCATTTTTTAGTAAAAAATAGCTAAGAGCTGATGCTATTAATGTGATTAGAAATATTAGTAGAAAAATTTTTGTCAGTTTATTTTTTTGAACATTAACTGTTTGTTTTTTTTTTGATTTGTTTTTTTTATGATTCATAAGGATAGTTTCATTTAAGAGAGAAAAACTCTCTTAAATAATTTTTAGTTAGTTTCTAAATTAACGATTTTGTTAGATGAAATCCAAGGCATCATTTCTCTTAAGTTTCTACCTGTTTGCTCAATTAATGAAGCTTTCGCGTTTGCTCTTTCTGCATTCATTCTTGGGTATCCAGATTGACCTTCTAAGATGAAGTCTTTTGCAAATCTACCATCTTGAATTTCTTTTAAGATTTCTTTCATTGCTAATTTTGACTCAGCATTAATAACTCTTTTTCCAGAAACATAATCTCCATACTCAGCTGTATTAGAAATTGAATATCTCATATCAGCAATTCCACCTTGGAACATTAAATCTACGATTAATTTAAGTTCGTGTAAACACTCAAAATATGCAAGTTCAGGAGCATATCCAGCGTCTGTTAATGTTTCAAATCCAGCTTGAACTAAAGATACAGCTCCACCACATAATACAGCTTGCTCTCCGAAAAGGTCAGTTTCTGTTTCATCTTTGAAAGTTGTTTCAATAATTGCAGTTCTTCCAC
This sequence comes from Minisyncoccia bacterium, assembly GCA_041730535.1. Taxonomy (GTDB): domain Bacteria; phylum Campylobacterota; class Campylobacteria; order Campylobacterales; family Arcobacteraceae; genus Aliarcobacter. The sequence goes on along the minus strand of JBGSBO010000055.1, from coordinate 82 downwards.
CACCAATTGCAGAAGCATAAGCTAATGCGATTTCTTTAGTTTTTCCACAAGGATCTTGGTGAATTGCAATAAGGTCAGGAAT
>JBGSBO010000054.1:0-13741 GCA_041730535.1 Minisyncoccia bacterium | reverse complement strand
AGAGATTATCCAAGCAAACAATAGTGACACAGGTGGAAGAATCATTTTAGAAAATGGTTATGAACATATAATCACAGCTCGAGGTTATTTAAAATCTTTAAGTGATATTGAAAATATTACTATTAAAACTTCAAATAATATTCCACTAAAAATAAAAGATATATCTGAGGTAAATATAACTTCAAGTGCAAGACGTGGTATGGTTGATTTAAATGGTCAAGGTGAGACGATTGGAGGTATTGTAATAGTTCGACATGGAGAAAATCCTTATGCTGTTATAAAGGCTGTAAAAGAGAAATTAGCCACATTAAAAGTTCCTGATGTGGAAGTAGTTGAAGTTTATGATAGAAGTTCTCTTATCGATAAAGCAATTGATACTTTAAAAAATACTTTGATTGAAGAATCTATTATCGTAGCAATTATTGCAACACTATTTTTATTTCATTTTAGATCTGCTTTGATTATTATCATTACTTTACCAATTACAGTGCTTATTAGTTTTTTACTTATGAAAGCTTTTGGAATTGGCTCAAATATTATGAGTTTAGGCGGAATCGCAATAGCAATTGGAGCAATGGTTGATGCCACAATTGTAATGGTTGAAAATGCCCACAAATATCTGCAAGGAAAAGAGAATATTTCAAATGAAGAGCGAGTTGAAATAATTATAAAATCAGCAAAACAAGTAGGTCGTCCAATATTTTTTGCTTTAGTTTTAGTGGTAGTTTCATTTTCTCCTATTTTTGCTTTGACTGGTCAAGAAGGAAGATTATTTACGCCTCTTGCATTTACTAAATCTTTTGCCATGATGACGGGAGCAATTTTATCTATCACCCTAGTTCCAATTTTAATGATTTTTTTAATTCGTGGGAAAATCATGGCTGAAGATAAAAATATCTTAAATAGATTTTTTATAAATATTTATTCGCCACTTTTAAAAATGGCTTTAAAATTAAGATATTTAATAGTTGTTATTTATATTGGAGTAATTATTTTCGCATTTAGTGTTTATCAAAAACAAAATTGGGAATTTATGCCAATGATGAATGAACAAACTTTTATGTATATGCCAGTAACTCCTTATGGAATAAGTATTGATATGGCAAAAGAGTTAGCACAAAAAACAGATTTAATTATAAAATCATTTCCAGAAGTACAAACAGCTTTTGCAAAAGTTGGACGAGCTTTAAGCGCCACAGATCCAGCACCACTTGCTATGATTGAAACAATTATTACTTTTAAACCCGAATCACAATGGCGAGAAGGGATGACTTATAAAAAACTCATGGAAGAGATGAATGAAAAACTTCAAGTAAATGGACTAATAAACTCATGGACATACCCAATTAGAGGGCGAATTGATATGCTTTTAACTGGGATTAGAACACCACTTGGAATAAAACTTTATGGAAATGACCATAAAATTTTAGAAGAAACAGCAAAACAAATAGAGCAAAAATTAAGAAGTTATGAGGGAACTTTATCTGTATCTTCTGATAAGGTAAATTCAGGATATTATTTAAACATTCAAATAAATGAGGAAATGATTTCAAGATATGGAATAAGTAAAAATGATATTTTAGAAACAATAGATTTAGGAGTTGGTGGAACTCAAATCTCAACCTTTTTAGATAAGTTAGAAAGATACCCAATAACTTTAAGATTTGAAGCAAATCAAAGGGAAGATTTAACAACACTAGAGAATCTTCAAATTAAAACAAATTTAGGTTTTCAACCTTTACGATTATTTGCAAATCTAAAATATGAAGAAGGACCATCTGTAATATCTTCTGAAAAAGCTTTAAATGTAAGTTTTGTTTATATAACGCCAAAAGAGAGTGTTTCAACAAAACAATATAAAGATGAAGCAAATGAATTATTAAAAGAAATAGAGTTACCAAGTGGTTACTATTTTGAGTGGTCAGGACAAAGTGAATATTTAGAATCAGCTATGGAAAAATTGACTTATATTATTCCTTTAACTTTTATAATTATATTTGTGTTGATATATTTAGCTTTAAAAAATATGACTTATACTTTAATTATATTTTTTACTTTACCTTTTGCATTAAGTGGTGGAATAATATATTTAGATTATTTGGATTTTAATATGTCAATTGCTGTTGTTGTTGGTTTTTTGGCTCTTTTAGGAGTTGCTGCTGAAACATCTATTGTTATGCTTGTATATTTGCATGAAGCGATGCATGAATTAAATGAGAAAATAAAAGAACCAAATAAAATAGAGATTTTTAATGCAATTTATAAAGGAGCAGTTTTAAGACTAAGACCAAAACTTATGACCTTATTTGCAATACTTGGAGGATTAATTCCTATTATGTATATTCATGGTGTTGGAAGTGAAGTTATGCAAAGAATAGCAGCGCCAATGATTGGGGGAATGGTATCGTCTGCATTTTTAACCTTGATTATAATTCCTTCGATATTTTATATCTTGGCAATTAAACAAAAAGGAAAAATGATAGGGTGTGATTTGAATCATTAAGTCATAACAGATTTTATTATATAATCTAAACGTTTACTACACAAAATTTAATTAAAATTACAGCATATTTTAATTAAAAATATAAGGAGACAAAATGAGCTTTTTCACAAAAGTAACAAGTGCATTAGTATTAACAGCAGGTTTAGCAAGTGCGAGTGTTTATACACTTGATGGATTACATACAAATGTAGGGTTTTCTGTAAAACACTTAATGATTACAAATGTAAAAGGTGAATTTAAAAAGTATGATGGGAATATAGATTTTGATGCAACAACAAAAAGCTTCAAAGTATTTAACGCAAATATTGATACAGCATCTGTGGATACAGGTATTGAAAAAAGAGATAATCACTTAAAAAGCGAAGACTTCTTTTTATCTGAAAAATTCCCAAAAATGACTTTTGAGATGAAATCTTATAAGGCAGATGGAGATGAAGGTAAAATGAGTGGTGACCTAACAATTAGAGGTATCACAAAACCTGTAGTTTTAGAAGTTGAAGATTTAGCAACTGTTAAAGATTTTGAAGGAAATACAAGAGTTGGCTTTACTTTAAAAGGTAAAATCAATAGAATGGACTTTGATTTGAAATGGAATAAAGCATTAGAGTTAGGCGGAGTAGCTGTTAGTGAAGAAGTAAAAATTATAGTTGAAGTTGAAGCTGTTGAGAAGTAGAAAAAAATAAATTAAAAAAAATGGTATATAATAATTAAACACAAAAAAAGGATTTAAAATGAATAAAAAAATGAAATTAGTAGGATTAATCTTAGGGTTTGCATTAACAACATCAGTAGCATTTGCAGCAAATGGTTCTTGTGGTGCAGGTAAATGTGGTGCTGAAATGAAAAAAGAAATGTCTGAAAAAGCATCAGGTTCTTGCGGTACAGGTAAATGTGGTGCTGAAATGAAAAAAGAGATGAAAGGTTCTTGCGGTGCTGGTAAATGTGGTGCTGAAATGAAAAAAGAAATGAAGTCTGAAATGAAAGATGCTAAGTCTGAAATGAAAGAAAAAGCATCAGGTTCTTGCGGAACTGGTAAATGTGGAAGTAAATAATTACTTATTTTTAATAAAGATATAAGTTGAGTCTTAGAAGTGATTTTCTAAAAGATTTAAAAACAATGATTTTAATCCAGATTTTCAGTAGGTAACTTCTGAAAACTGGATGCATATGCCAAAAGCATTCGAAAAAGCCATTTTTTCGAAACCTATAATTCTGAGCATCTTAGTTTCTCTTTTTTAGATAGAAATCGTTACTGACTACCATGACAAATGGTAAAAACATTTGAAGTTGATTTTATAGATAGATAAATCAAAAGTTGCATATATGCATATTGTTGGTCATTATCATGATAGAGCAGGACAATAATATTTTTACTTAAAAAGTTTTGTTACAAATCTTTTTTAGTACAGAGTTTGTATAAAAATATGCAAATATTGCAGCACTGTAAATCATAAATAAAATTCCAAACCATAAATATATAAAATCGAGTTCTAAAAACTTTACAATAAAATAGGCAATTATAAGTTTGGCGAAAATCTGTCTATACAATCCAATATATAAAAGCATTTTAGGTTTTTTTATACCTTGTAGTGTTGAAACACATACAAATAAAATAATATAGGCATAAAAGATCCAAATTTCAACAAGTAAATAATCAATACCAAAACCAACAACAATTGGGTCTGAGTCAAATAAAGAGATGATAAATTTACCTAAAATAGTTAAAGTTATTATTCCCACCGTTGAAATAATAAATCCATATTTTAATGCAGTTTTTAAAGTTTCGATAACCCTATCATATTTTTTAGCACCAAAGTTATTTGAAACTAGTGTTAAAACAGCAGTACTAAGACCAAGAGCTGGAAGTAACATAAGTTGTTCAACTCTATAACCTATTCCATAACCAGCAACAGCCTGTATTCCATAGTGAGAGACAAAATATGTAAGAATAAGTGAACCCATAGCCATTGTAAGCATATTTAAACTAGCAGGTAAACCTTGGATTATAAACTGTTTATAAACTCTTAAATCAGGTATAAAATAACGCAAGTTTTCAAAGTTAATAAGTTTTGTTTGTAAAACTTTATAAAGCATATAAAACATATTTATAATTTGAATTAGGACGGTTGCTATTGCGATTCCTTTTATTCCCATTGCAGGAATAAATAAAAATCCATAGATAAATATAGGATTTAAAATCAAATTTGCAAAAAATCCAAATATCAAACTATTTCTATATGTTTTTGTATCTCCAGTTGCAACCAAAACAGAGTTTAGTGAAAAGTTAAACATAAAAAATACAGCACCAAATAAAATAGGATTTATATAATCAATTGATATCTGTAAATACTCATCTTGTGCACCTAAAAGTTTAAAAAGAGAAGGTGCTGTAAAATAACCAATAATACTTAAAATTAGTCCAATAATTGGAACAAAAAATAAGCCTTTGTGGGCATAAATAGAAGCTAATTTATATCTTTTTTTACCAAGAGCATTTCCTAAAAGTGCTGTAATAGCTGATGAAAATCCATATCCAAAACCAATAATTAAAAAGAAAATCATAAATGATAATGATAATGCTGCGATTGCTTGTGTTGAAATAAGACCTGCATAAAATGTATCAACTACGTTGTACATAGTATTAAAAAACATTCCAACACTAGCAGGAATTGCTAGTTGTTTTATCAAGCTTGGAATATCTTGTGTGGTTAAGTGTTGTGTATTTTTTCTCAAAATAATTGAATAGAAACTATTCTTCTATTCTTATCATCGCTGGTTTGCTGATGATTACACCTGAGTTTTCAAGTTCTGTAATAGCTTTTAAAATATCTCTTTCAATAGAAATATGAGTAGTTAAAAGTAGGTTTGCAGTTGCATTTTTTAATGGTTTTTGCATCATAGCTTCAATTGAAATGGAGTTATCACCTAAAATTGTTGCAATCTTAGCTAATGTTCCTGGTCTATCTGTAACTTCAAGCCTTAGATAATATTTTGTTTGTATATCATCTTTTGACATTAAAGTAACTTTTTCACCTGGTTGGTTTTCAAAGCCAAGCATAGGTGAACCTTTTCCTCGTCTTGCGATATCTATGATATTTGCAACAACAGCAGATGCTGTAGCATCGCCACCTGCACCTGCTCCATAGAACATCGTTTCACCAACTTTATCTCCAACAACAGAGATTCCATTCATAACACCATCTACTTTTGCAATCATTTTATCCTCAGGAATTAAAACAGGATGAACTCTTAGTTCGATTTCGTTTCCTACTTTTTTTGCAATTCCTAAAAGTTTTATTGAATATTCAAACTCTTTTGCAAATGCAATATCAGCACTTGAAATATTTTCAATACCTTCTATTAATATATCTTCAGGTTTAACATCAATTCCATAAGCAATAGAACCTAAAATCAAAAGTTTATGCGCAGCATCAAATCCACCAACATCAAAAGTAGGATCTGATTCTGCATAACCTAAATCTTGAGCTTCTTTTAAGATTTCATTATAACTTACACCATCATTTATCATTCTTGTTAACATATAGTTGCAAGTTCCGTTCATAATACCTTGAATAGATTTAATATGATTTGCACTTAATCCATCTCTTAACGCATTGATAATAGGAATTCCTCCAGCAACTGCTGCTTCAAATTCAAATGGAATATCACCTGCTAGTTCTTGAAGTTCATATCTGTGATATGCTAATAAAGCTTTATTAGCAGTAACCACAGCTTTTCCTTTTAATAAAGCTTTTCTAACTATCTCATTTGGTTTATCAATTCCACCCATTAACTCAACAACAACATCAATAGAATCATCATTTAAAACATCATCAATATTATTAGTTAATTTAATATCAACATTTCTAGCTTTATGTAAGTTTGAAACTACTCCAAGTACAGGTACAATTTCGATACCAGCACGTGCAGTTATAATATTTTTATTATCTCTTAAAATATTAGCAACACTTGCTCCTACTGTACCTACACCTATAATTCCAACTTTTAACATATTATATTCCTATTTTTCTAATGATTTTAAATATTTCTTTATATTTTTTGCAGCTTGTCTAATTCTTTTTTCATTTTCAATTAATGCAATTCTTACATATTGGTCACCATAGTGTCCAAATCCAATACCCGGACTAACTGCAACTTGCGCTTGTGTTAATAATTGTTTTGAGAATTCCATACTTCCTAAATGTGCAGCAACTTCTGGAATTTTTGCCCAAATAAACATTGATGCGTTTGGTTTATTCATTTTCCAACCTGCATCTGCGAATACTTCTAGCATTAAATCTCTTCTTTTTCTATATTTTTCAATATGTTCTTCAACACAATCTTGAGGACCATCAAGTGCAACAGTAGCAGCAATTTGAATTGGAGTAAACATTCCATAATCAAGCCATGATTTAATTCTTTTTAATGCACCAATTAGTTTTTCATTTCCAACGATACACCCTACTCTCCATCCTGCCATATTGTATGATTTACTTAAAGTGAAACATTCAACTGCAACATCTAAAGCACCCTCAGCTTGGAAAATAGAAGGAGTTTTATATCCATCAAATGTAATATCAGCATAAGCAATATCAGAGATGATATAAAATCTTTCTCTTTTTGCCATTTCTACTAATCTTGTATAAAACTCGGGTGTAACAGTAGCACATGTAGGATTATGTGGGAAGTTTACAACTACAAATTTTACTTTTGGAATTGATTCATCTATTGTTTTTTGTAATCTTTCAAAGAATAAATCTTCGTCAACTTTAAATACATCATCAAATGCTAGTTCAAATTTATGAACAGCAGCCCCATTTAACATAAATGCATAAGAGTGAATTGGATATGTTGGGTCTGGAACAACAGCTACGTCACCAACATTTACAATAGCTTGAACTAAGTGAACATAACCTTCTTTTGAACCCATTGTTGCACATACGTGTTTATTTGGGTCTAAAAAATCAACATCATATTTTCTTTTATACCAGTTAGAAATAGCAAGTCTTAATTTAAAAATACCAGCACTTGCACTATAACCGTGATTTTTTGGTTTTGCAGCTGCTTCAATTAGTTTATCTGTAATATGTTGTGGTGCAGGACCATCAGGATTTCCCATAGAAAAATCAATTACATCTTCACCTGCTCGTCGTGCTTCCATTTTAATATTATTAACTTCTGCAAACACATAGTTTGGAAGTCTTTTCATTCTTTCAAATTCAATTTCTTGGAACATTATTTACTCCTTAGTAATATTAATCCCTTGCTTAAGATTAGCAAGAGAATATAAATCATCAATTTTAATATATTTTGTATTATTAGGCACATTAAGTCTTAGACTTTTATGCAAACTATCTTTTTCAAGAATTTCAATTACCTTGAAATCATCATCATAGAAAACTACACTTGGATACCAGCTATTTCCTGTATTTGAATCGATATTAATTTTTGAACTATTTTGCACTTTAATCATATATGGTTTAAGTGGTTTTTTCAAAGTTAATCGATTGTTTCCAATTAAATCTTCTGCTTTATAAATTGTAGAACTACTCATATCTATTGAATAATTCCATTTATAATTTCCCTCTCTTTTAATATCTAGGATATTACAATTTATAGCTTGCAACTCTTTTGATAACCTGAGAGGGTTTATGGCGGCCGCAGTTTTCATCTTGATAGTCCATTTAAAAGTATTGTCTACAACAATTTCTTCTTTTGTTATGAAATATTGATGTCCTAATGCTTTTAGTATATCTGTTAAATTTTTTATTGATTTTTTTGTATTACCATTTATGTTGAATGTTACGTCAATATTTTGAGTTGAACCTAGATTTAATTTTAATAAACTATTGTTTTCTAACTCTTGAGATATCCGTGTATAATTTAATTTACCATTTGAATAAAATGTATTCTCATTATTAAATAAGTGATTAATCAAATTTTTATGTGTATTATAATCTGAATTCCCAAGAATATTTTGGATACTTTGATCTAAATTAGCATTTGCTAATACACAAAAACTTGTAATTAAAATAAATTTTTTTATCACGGTTTATCTTCTTTTTTTATCTTTTTAAGTTATATATTAAAATACCAGCAGCAACAGAAACATTTAATGAGTCAAAATCATGTTCCATTGCAATTGAAACTTTTAAATCTAGTTTTTTAGCAACTTTAGCAGAAATTCCTTCACCTTCGCTTCCTAAAAATAGAGCTACTTTGTCAGATTTTTCGATTTTCCCATATTTTTTTAAATCAATACCATCTGTTGTTGCACCAATTAGTGTAAATCCAGCATCAATTAATTCACTTGCTAAATCAGCAGTTCTTGGATGAACTGAAAAAGGTAAATCAAGTAGGGCACCTGAACTTGTTCTTAAAATTCCTGAATCGTTTACTGTTTTAATATCAGCAGCAATTAAACCTTCAATTCCTAAAGAATAGGCAGTTCTTGCAATTGCGCCAATATTTCCAACATCAGTAACACCATCTAAAACTAAAATAAAATTCATAGCTTTAAAGTCTTTGATACTTGTATATTCAACATGTGTTAGTTTTAAAATGAAACCTTGATGATTTCCGCCTTTTGCTAAAGCTTGAGCTTTTTGATTATCCACTTTATGGATTTTTTTGTCAAGTTTTGCAAATCTTGTAAAAAGTTTTTTATCAATTTCTTTAGAAAGAAAAATTTCTTCTATTAAATGAGGGTGTTTGTCAAGTACATAAAGTACGATTTGTTTTCCATATATTATCATGTCGGGATTATATCTAAATATTATTAATATTGTTCTTTGTTTTTTTAGAAATTTTATAGCTTTACTGGGGCTATATTTTTATGTTATCATTTGTGCTTAATAATTTAAGTTGGAGAAAAATTAATGCAAAATATTGAAAACGAGTTTATTCGTATTTTAGATACAAATGATTCTAATTTAGAGGATAGAATAAGTAGTTTGTTTTTTGGTGAAAATGCACCTAAGTTGGTTCTGGGATTTATATCTCCACATTTAAATTTTGAAACAATTTCTAAAAAAATCAAATCATCATTTCCAAGTGAAACAAAAGTAATTCTTACTACAACAGCAGGAGAACTTTGTACTTTTGACTTGAATACAAAAAAAGATTCTCTTTATCATGAAGCAAATAATTCTTGGCAAAATATTGTTTTACAAAGTTTTAGCGAAGATATAATTGATAAAGTAGAAATTCTAACAATCCCTTTATTTAGTGAAAATATTACAAGTCAAACAATTTCTCATCAAGAGCGAATAAATAAAATAAAAAATGAAATATTACGATTAAATCTTCCTTTTAAAATAAATCATACAGATTGTTTTGCTTTGACTATTGTTGATGGATTATCAAATAGTGAGAGTTTTTTAACAGAAGCTGTATATGAAAGTGGTAAATTACCTTGTTTATTAATTGGTGGTTCATCGGGTGGAAAATTGGATTTCCAAGAGAGTTATATTTTTAATAATGAGCAAACAACAAGACACAAAGCTGTGATTATGTTGATAAAAATGAAAAAAAATATGAAATATGGAGTTTTCAAATCTCAAAGTTGTGAAAAAACAGATTTAAACTTTATTGTTGCCCAATCAAATATGTTAAATAGAAGTGTTCAAAGTGTACTTGACGTAAATGAAAATAAAATTATTAATATAGTAGATATTTTATGTAAATATTTAAACTGCAAATTAACTGATTTACCTTCAAAACTTGTGGATTATAATTTTGCAATTGAAGTAAATAACGAGCTTTACATTCGTTCTGTTTCAAAGGTTGATATTGAAAATAGAAGCATATCGTTTTTTTGTGATATATCATTTGGGGATATATTATATTTGGTTAAAAATAAAGAGTTTGTTTATCAAACGGAAATGGATTATAGGAATTATTCATTAAAGAAAAAACAAGAGCCAGTGGGAGCTATATTAAATGATTGTATTTTAAGAAGATTACTTAATGCTAAGAATTTAAATTCTTTAAAAACATTTAATAATATTCCACTTGCTGGATATTCTACTTTTGGAGAATTATTAGGACTTAATATAAATCAAACATTAACAGCTTTATTTTTCTACAAAGTAGAAGATGATAGTGAATATTATGATGATTATGTGGATAATTTTGTAGATAAATACTCATCATTTTATGCATATTTTAAACAAAGAGAAATACATAAATATCAATTATTATCGAGAGTTAGAACATCATTATTATTAAATCTTAAAAGTGCATTTCCATTAATTCAAGATATGGTAAATATCTTAAATTTCGTTTATGAAAATACAAAAGAAGGTAATATTGTAATAAATGAAGTAACTAATAAATTTACTATTTTTACTCAAGAAATTATGAATAATGTAAATATAAACTCAGAACTTGTAGAGGATATGGGTGTTTTAACAAAAAATGCATCTGATATTAAAAAAGTTTTATCATCAATTTCAGGTATTGCAATTCAGACAAATCTTTTAGCATTAAATGCAGCCATTGAAGCATCAAGAGCAGGGGAGTTTGGAAATGGATTTAAAGTTGTTGCTGATGAAGTGAAAAAATTAGCTAGTAAAACACAAACTAGTTTAGGGGAAAGTAATACTTCTGTAAATATTACGATAAATAATATAAAAGAAATAAGTGAAAATATTACAAAAACTAGCCAAAAATTAAGCGTAGTATCCGAAAATATGGGAGATATAAATAGCTCAATTGAGCAAATATATTCAAAATCTAAAGAAAGTAATAGTTTTATTGCTGATAAAAAAGAAAATTTTGATAGATTAATCCATAGTATAAAAGCTATTGAAAATATTCAAAAACAGTTAGATATTTTGGAAAAAAACTTTTAGAAATTAATTTTCTAAAAGTTTTTGATATACATCTTTTATAGATTGACCTGTCATTTTTGCTATTAACTTAGCTTTTATTTTTGGAGCAATATCTAAAGATAATATATCATCTAAATCAAGATTAAAACCAATGGTTTCTTTTGGTTCAATAATTACAACCCATTCACCTCTAATATTTATATCTTTAAATTTTTCAAATAGATTTAAAGATGTATCCTTATAACTATTTTGGTGTAGTTTTGTGATTTCTTTTGCTAAAAATATTGTTCTATTTGCATCTTTTATACTTAGTTCTTCTAGAAGTTTTAGAAGTCTATGAGGTGACTCATAGAGAATTGATAATTTATCATCATTCAATATATCATCAAGTTTTGAAGCACGACTAACACCTTTATGGTCTAAAAATCCATAAAAAGAAAAAGTAGTATGAGCAAATCCACTCATAGCATAAGCTGTTAAAATGGCATTTGCACCGGGAAGTACATCATAAGGAATTTCATTTTGTATACAAAATTCTACGAGTGTTGCCCCAGGATCGCTAACGCAAGGCATTCCAGCGTCACTTACATAAACAACATTTTTAGTAAAAGTTTCTTTTGTTAAAGTTTTTAAGATTTTATCTTCATTATGAGAGTGAAAAGATTTGTATTCTTTATTTGAAAAATCTAGGTTGTTTCTTTCACCTAAAAGATTTAGTAGTTTTTTTGTTACTCTTGTATCTTCACAAAAAATAAGTTCCGCTTCCATAAGAACTCTTAAAGACCTTTGCGAAATATCTTCAAGATTTCCTATTGGTGTTGGAACTAAGCACAGCACAATATTGTACTATTTAGCCATGTTGTATTTGTTTTTGAATTTCTCAACTCTACCAGCAGCATCAACAAGTTTTTGCTCACCTGTAAAGAATGGGTGACAAGAAGAACAAATATCAATTCTTAAAGTTTCAACATTTGATTTTGTTTCAAACTCATTACCACAAGCACAAGAAATTGTACAAACTTTATAATCTGGATGAATGTCTTTTTTCATACCAATATCCTTAAATATAATTATTGTCTAACAAAAGGTCGAGTCTATTGCAAGCCCTTTATCAAACTCTTTAGAATCGGGATTATAGCAGGAAATACTTAATAATATCTGAATTTAAGTCTTCTATTATATTTGATGTTTTTTCTGGAAATTGTGATTTATTAAAAGTATTTTGTCTTTTTGCTAACTTTATAGTATTAGCAGAAATTTTATCTTCAAGTTCTTGTTTTGTAAGTTTCCCATCTAAATATTCTAATGTCTCAATAATTCCAATAGATGACATACAATTAGGCTCTCTTGTATATGTTTTTTCCAAAAAAATCACTTCATCAATTAATCCTGACTTAATCATGATTCTTGTTCTTTGAGCTATTCTTTTCTTTAATTCATCTTTTGGCCATAAAATCTCAAATATTTTCAAATCTTTTGCAACAGGAATTTTTGGATTCTTTTCAAAGTATGAAGTAGGGCTAAGATCTGTTTGTTTATAAATTGCATATGCTTTTTCGATTCTGTATCTATCGTTTTTTTCTATTTTTTTCATATACTCTTTGTCCAAAGAATAAAGTAAATCATAAGCTTCATCTTGAGGAATATCAAGTTTGATTTTGGAATCAACGCCTTGAGATAATCCTTCAATCAAAGCTTTTAGATAAAATCCTGTTCCTCCCACGATGATTAAATTTTTTCCATTTTTTAAAGCATAATCTTTTGTTTTTTTATAAAGTTCAATAAACTTAATCACATCAAAATCAACATTAGGAAAAACTTCATCTATTCCAAAATGAACAATATCACCTCTTTCTTCAAGGGTTGGTTTTGCAGATGCAATTTCAATATCTTTGTAAACACATAAAGAGTCAAGTGATAAGATAATAGAGTTTGTAATACTGGCAATTTGTAAAGATAGGGCTGTTTTACCAGAAGCTGTTGAGCCAATGATTGCTATTTCTTTCATTTTTGTTTTTTTGCTTTACATTCTTCTAATTTCTGATTCAAATCATTTATCTCTTTTTCTTTTTGAATAAGAGTTTTTAATAAATCAGAGATATCATTTGAACCTGAGTTAATAACATCAGTTTGTGATTTTGAAGTGCAAGCTGAAAATGTAAAAGTTATAAGTGCTAAAAAGATAAATATTAGGGTTTTTTTCATTGAATTCTTTCATAAAAATAAGATAAAAATTATTATAACTAGAAAAAGTTTATATTAATGAGCCACTTGCAGATTATAAAAAACAACCCGTAATTTAAGCTGATTTAAATTTTAAAAAGTTGAATTGAACTTCAGATAAGTTATAATTTTTTACTACAAAAATTTAACAGAAGAGCGATTCAACTTATGGAAACTATTT
>JBGSBO010000053.1:0-13935 GCA_041730535.1 Minisyncoccia bacterium | reverse complement strand
TTGAGCTCTTTCAACTAGTACTTGACCATATCCAGCTATTGTTAAAGAAACAGTCATACCTAAAACACCAAATGTGATTAAGAAAATTGCCATTTTAGAATCAAATGTTGCTTTCATAACTTTAATACCATTTTTACCTTGAACACCCATATAGAACATACCAATTAAAATTGTTGCATAAGCCCCAAAGAATGCTAAGTGACCATGTGCTGACGTAAACTGCGTACCATGTGTATAAATATTAACTTGTGGTAATGTATGGAAGAATCCCCAAACACCAGCACCCAGGAAGTTACCAAAAGCATTTGTTACAAACCATGCAAAAGCAGGAGAGTTATTCATAACTTTTGCATCTGAATGACCTTCACCTTCTTTAATTCCAGTTTCTTTCCCCCAGTCATAAACAACGTGTACAAACATAGCAATTAAAGGAACAGGCTCAAGTGCTGAGAATAATGCTCCAATTTCCCACCAGTACTCAGGTGTACCAATCCAGAAATAGTGATGTCCAAGACCTAAGATTCCAGATCCAAATAACATTGAAACTTCAATCCATAGCCACATTTCAACAACTTCTCTTCTAGCACCAATAATTTTGATTAATCCATAAGATAATAAACAACCAACAAATACTTCCCAAGTTGCTTCTACCCATAAGTGAATTACCCACCACCACCAGTATTGATCAACAGAAATATTATCTGTCCAGAACATACCTGCTAAATATAAACCAGCAAGTGCTAAAACGTCAGCCATTAATACTGTAACAATACCTGTTTGTTTACCTTTCATTGCAGTTGCAAAAAGATTGAAAACAAATACTAAAACAACAACAACGATACCAATATCAGCCCATCTTGGAGCTTCAATATATTCTCTACCTTCATTAATTAACCAAATAGTTGATTCAGTTGCAGGCCCAATTTGAACTAAAATATATACTAAAACAACAACAGTAACAGCAGCTGTTAAAACATAAAATCCTAATTTAGCAAGTTTGATTCCAACTGTTTCAATACCAGTTTCTTCTGGTAGTAAATAGTAAACAGAACCTATCATTGCATATAACATCCATACAACTAAAGCATTAATATGCACCATTCTAGCTACAGAGAAATCAAAGATTTCAAAAAGAAAACTTGGATATAAAAACTGAGTAGCAGCAATAAGACCCATTACTAATTGAGCACCAAATAAAATAGCAGCAACAACAAAGTAGTTAATTGCTAATTTTTGAGATTCAAATTTTAGATTATTTACCATGAATTGCTCCTGTTGCACCATCTGTTGACATTCTTCCAAAGTTTCTTGGGAAACCATTTGTATCAATTGATGACATATGTTTTAAAAATGCTACAAGACCCATTGCTTCTTTTTCAGTAATACCTAGATTTGGCATCATTCTTTTATGCGTTGGGTATTGTGATGGATTTTGTAAAAATTTAGACATAGCTTCTTCTTTTGTAGTAGAATTAGTCATTCCTAAATATGGTCCATTTGGTCCCCATGCTGGATCTAACCAAGATTTTGTTAAATCAGGAGCATAATATGCACCATTCCCAAGTAATGTATGACAATTCATACAGTTCTTTGCTTGTGAACCTAATTTACCTAAGTGTAGAAGTTCCGCAGCTTCTTCCTCAGACCAATCATCTCTACCAAAGAATTTTTCTTTTTCACCAATAACTGGCACCTCATGACCTCTTTTTTCATCCATCTTATAATCAATATTATAATTGATTACAGTAGGTCCTGGTACTCTTTTTGTAATACCATTTTTAAGATCAGCATCTGTTCCCATACTAATTTGACCCATTGAGTCGAAAGTAAGCCAAATTAATAAAATTGAAGCAAAACCAGTTACCCACGCAGCTGATCTTCTCCAAAAAGGAATACTCGTCCATACTGAAACAACTTTTTTTGACACTTGTTCCTCCTAAGATTTATTGTTCATATCTTTGTTCAGATCTAATATTCAAGTAATAATATAAGTGTGGAAGGATTAAATAACACACCATTGTTACCATTAATGCTTTAACGGTAAAATCATTACTTTGAATTTTATCTGCGACAAAATACATACAATATGTTTGTAAAGCCCAAAAAATATATGCAAAAGGCATATATATTTTTTTTAATCTTTCCATTTTTACTAGCGTATAAATAGCTACATAAAACAGTCCAAATAGCAGAACAAAAGATGAAGATAAAAATATAGGCAAGAAATCATCAAGGGCAATCTCAGGTCTTATAATTAGGATAGGTTCCATTTTTTTCTCCTTTTTTGTAGATACTAGAACTATGAAAAAATTTTAGTCTAAACCTAAAAAGAAAAAAATGATATATGTCAATAATGAAAGGAGGATAAAAAGTATTTGTAAATTAAAAAATTAAATAGGGAATAATCCTATTTAATTTTACAAGAAGATAGAAGTATATCAAGTTCTTTTTTAAGTTCTTGAAGTTTTTTTGTAGAATTTATCAATTCTTCTTGGGTTTGTATGGCAATTCCTTCACTTCTATCAAGTTGTTTTGATATTTCAGTTGAGTTTGTTAATTCATTGATAATTATGTCAAATTCATCTGTAATTTCTTCAAGTTTAATTGAAGCATTTCTTGATTGCTCAACAGCATTTGCTGAATAAACCATAGCTGAATTTATTTTATTAATAAAACAGTTAATAGTGTCCGTTGCTTCAACTATTTCTTTTTCTGCTTCTATTTGAATTGGTTCAAGGGGTTTGTCATCAGTATTTTGAGTAAGTTGTTTTGAAAATTCAAAGAATTTCTTTGCATTAGCTTCCATTGTTTTTAGTTGAGAAAAACTATATGAAATTAGAATTAAAATAATAAGAGCGAATAAATATTGAATATATCTAATATAGTCTGTTTTTTCTTCTGTATAAACAGTATACATTGAAACTAAAACATCAACTTCATTTAAAAGTACATTATTTGTATTATATACTGAACGAACAATAGTTTCTAAAAGAAGTTCATTTGAACTATTTCGTTTATTTAGATTCTTTTTAAAATCATTTGTATTTTTGTAAAATTCATTCCATAATGCTTCAACTTTTAAAATTTGATTTATTATGTCATTTGTTGGAGCTTTAAATATTCCAATTAAAGTATTTCCATTTTTTAAAGAATTAAGATTATAGATAAACTCTATAATTGCCTCATCTAATTCTTTATTTGATTCATTATTTTGATACAAATAAAATATATTCTTTGATATCTTTTGAGTAAGCATTCTTTGTTTACCTACAATATTTATAAGCAAGGCATCTTTTTTATTTTTTTCATTAAGATAGATGGTTGTAATAATAATACTCGTCATTAATATTATGAAAAATATTCCAATTAATTTTATTTTGTTAGTTATAGTATTCTCTTTCATATGCCAACTCCTCTAAAAATAGATATCAACTCTTCTTGATTTGAAATAATTACATTACCATTGTCAATTTGAATAATGCCATTTCTTGTTAATCTTTTTAATACTCTTGACAGTGTTTCTGGCTGGATATGAAGTAGAAAAGAGACTTCTTGCCTTTTTAATTTATTAAACATTTCAAGATCTTGACTTATCATAAAGGCAACCTTTGCTGTTGCATCAAAGACTAGTTCTCTGTTTACAATACATTGGAGTTGATGAGTTTTTTCTAAAAGCACTTCCATTAATTCTACTGTTAAAATATTTTTTGATAAGAAATATTCTTGAAATTTTTCAAAATTGATTGAAAGAATTATTGAATCTTCTATAAACTCAGCATTTGAAAAACAGTAAATATCACTTTGTTTTATTGATGAAAGCTCGCTTATCATTGAGTTTTTATAAATATGATATAAAAATATTTCATTATCAAATTTATCAACTTTATAGATTTTTATAAGACCTTCTACCAAAAAAAGTATATTATTATTTGTATCACTTTCATAATATAAAATAGAGTTGTTTGAGTATGTTGATACAAATGATATTGAAGCAATCAAATCAATTTGTTCATCATTTAAGTTATTAAAAAAACTTATTTTTCTAATAGTTTCTTGTATAGACACGATTTCCCTTGCTAATTGTTTTATTTAAGCTATTGTATATTATGCTTGTAAAAATACAAATTAAATGATAAAAAATAAGGTTTATAATGAGTTTTAAAAAATATATAAAAGCAGTTGGAACAGGTCCTAAAGGTAATAGAGATTTAAGTAAAGAAGAAACACAAGATGCCGTTGAACAGATTTTAACAAATACTGCGACACAGGCTCAAATAGGGGCTTTTTTGATTGGATGGAGAACAAAACTTGAATCAAATGATGAATTAAAAGGTGCAATTTGTGCGTTAAAAAAGTTTATGAAATATAAAAAAGTAGAAAACTCTTTAGAACTTGGATATTCTTTTGATGGAAGATGTGATAATCCATTTTTATTTCCTTTATATAATGAAATTTTAGAAAAATTTCATAAAAGTAATCCAGATATAACACCTTTAAATCTTGTTATTTCAGGAGATTTATTACAACCTGCAAAAGATGGATTAACCACAAAAGATGTTTTTAAATCACTTGACTTGGGTCAACATCTACACTTTTTTGATAGGGTAGAATACTTAAAAGAGTTAAGTGATTTAACGCCTTTAAGACTCGAATTAGGTTTACGAACAGTTTTTAACACAGTTGAAAAATTGTTAAATCCAGCTTTGAGTGATTATAGTGTTACAACAGCATTTCATAAACCATATGTGCAAAAATATTTGGATATTTTTAGTGATTATTACAAAGATGTATATGTAGTAAAAGCTAGCGAAGGAAGTCCTGAGGTATTTAAAGATGGTAAATATTGGAAAATGCTTGATGGAAAAATCGAAGAGTTTTCATTTAGTTTAAAAGATTTTGGTATTAATTATGACAAAACTTATGAAGATATTTCTTTGGAAGAAGCTTTAAATATTGTTAAAAATCCAGATGAAGAGATTTTAAAATTAGCAAGGTTTAATATTGCTCTATATTTGGTTTTTTCAAATAGAGTAAATAGTCTAGAAGAAGCTTGGAAAAGATTAAATTAAATTAATCTTTTTAATTTATATTATTCTAAACACTTATAAAAAATAGGAATAAAAAATGTTAATAGACGGATTTGGAAGAAAACATGATTATCTAAGAGTTTCTGTAACTGAAAGATGTAACTTTAGATGTCAATATTGTATGCCTGAAAAACCTTTTTCTTGGGTTCCAAAAGAGAATTTACTCTCTTATGAAGATTTGTTTAAATTTATAAAAGCTTCAATTGATGAAGGAATTAAAAAAGTAAGAATCACAGGTGGTGAACCACTTTTAAGAGAAGGTTTAGATGTTTTTTTAAAAATGATTTTTGATTATAGAAATGATATAGATTTAGCACTTACAACAAATGGATTTTTACTCCCAAAAGTTGCTTTAAAATTAAAAGAAGCGGGACTTAAAAGAATAAATATTTCTCTTGATTCTCTAAATGCTGCAAGAGCTGCAAAAATTGCTCAAAAAGATGTTTTAGAAACAGTTCTTGAGGGAATTCAAGCAGCCAGCGATGCTGGACTTAAAATAAAAATAAATTGTGTTCCAATAAAAGGAATAAATGATATTGATGTTTTAGATGTTTTAGAGTTTTGTAAAGAAAAAGGATATATTGTAAGATTTATAGAATTTATGGAAAATCACCATGCAAAAGATGGTGCAAAGGGATTAAATTCTGATGAAATAAAAGCAATAATTTCGCAAAAATATCCAAATTTCAAAGCAGTTCCAAGGGATACTAGCTCACCTGCACAGTATTATGAACTTGAAGATGGTTTTCAATTTGGAATTATTGAACCACATAAAGATGATTTTTGTTCCGCTTGTAATCGAATTAGATTAACAGCAGAAGGATTTTTAATTCCATGTTTATATTTTGAAGATGCAATGAGTATAAAAGATGCTATTCAAAATAATAGAGTTGATGAAGCAGTTGATATTTTAAAAAAAGTATTAGCAGGTAAACCAGAAAAAAACAAATGGTCAAGTAAAAATGATAATGAAGTTTCTTCTAGGGCATTTTATCAAACGGGCGGATGATTCCTTTTTAATTTTTTTAAACAAAAGTAAAGTAACTTTTAAATATAATTCGCGTCCACTTTATTTTAAGTGAGATAAATAATATACCTATTAGGAGGTCATCGTGGCTTTAGATCAGGAAGTAAAAGCAGTTATTGTAGCAAAATTTGGGAAAAAAGAGGGTGACACAGGTTCATCAGAAGTTCAAATTGCATTATTAACAGAGCAAATTAAAATTTTAACTGAGCACTTAAAAGTTTTCAAAAAAGATCATTCATCTAGATTAGGTCTATTAAAAATGGTTGGAAAAAGAAAAAGATTATTAAAATACTTAAGAAAAACAAACTATGCTTCATTTGTTGAGCTAGTTGCTTCATTAGGAATTAGAGCTAAATAATTTGGCTTTCTACCTAAAAAAGGGTCACAGTTTTACTGTGACCCTTTTTTTTTGATTAAAAATTCCAATTAACTAATTTTAATAACGAATCTTAATAATAGTTCATGTAGAATATAAACAAAAAAATTGGATATATATAACATGTTATTAACAAAAAAAAGTGAATACGCTTTATTATCTTTGATATCAATTGCTAAAAGCAACGAACCAAAGAACGTGGATGAATTATCAAGAGAGTTAAATATTTCAAAATCATTTCTAGCAAAAATCATGCAAAATCTAGCAAAACAAAATCTAGTTATATCTCATAGAGGTGTAAATGGAGGATTTGCTTTAAATAAATCTTGGGAAAATATTACTATTTTAGAAATTGTGATTGCTGCGGAAGAAAAAATACCATCAGTTTTTGAGTGTTCACCCTCTGCTGATAATTGTCCAAATCAAGTAGCAATGCTTTGTACTATTTGGCCTTTATTAAACAACTTACAACTAAAAATTAATGATTTCTTAGAAAAATTAACTTTAAAAGATATAGCTTAATGAAATTATTTCATATTTCTCATACTGACTTAGATGGTTATGGATGTCAACTAATCACAAAAGAATACTTCAAAGAAGGATCTTTTTATAATGCTAATTATGGTTTAGAAGTAAAATTAACTATAAAAAAAGTATTAGAAGAGATAATCCTTTTTAAAGAAGAAGAGATTCTTTTTTTGATTAGTGATTTGAATTTAACTATTCAAGAGTCTAAAGATTTAGATAAAGATATTAATAAATTAATAGAAGAGGGATACAGAATAAAATTACAACTTTTGGACCATCATATAAGTGGTAAAAAAAGTGCAGAAACTTATTATTGGTATTATTTAGATGAAAAAAGATGTGCTACAAAAATAGTTTATGATTATATGTTTGAAGAGTATGAAGGTTTTGAATCAAAGATTAATTCATGGTTAGAACCTTTGGTAAACACTATTAATGCAGTTGATATTTGGCTTGATCATGATGTTAAAAACTTTGAATTTGGAAAAGTTATTATGTCAATGATTTCAAAAGTTAGAGAAGTGAATAATATTTTATTTGCTGATTTAAATAGAGAATTTAGATTTTACTTACTAAAAGAAGCTTCTAAATTTTTAAACGAAGTTGATGGCCATATAAAACTTGATAATGAAGTTCATTTTTTAAAAAAAGGGTTTTTAAAGCTTGATAAAAAAGATGATACCTTGGACAATCTATCAGCAACTTATCTTGTAAAAACACTAGATAAAGTAAAAGAGAATTTGACAGTTACTTACAAAGAACATAAAGGTCTTTTAACTTATTGTTTGGGTTCTATCTCAATTCCTGCAAATGCATTTTTGAAAGCAAATAAAGATTATGATTTTTTTATAGATGTAAATAAAAAAGGTAATGCTTCTTTTAGAGCAGATGGGAAAGTAGATGTATCATTAATGGCTTCAAAAATTGCAGCAGGCGGTGGACATATAAACGCAAGTGGTGGAAAATTTGAAGATTTCAAAGAAAGCATAGATTATAACGAAGTAAAAAACTACGTACAAAATAAATTAGATAAAATCTAATTTATTTCTAAAATTTATCATATTTTTAATAAATTTCTTTATAATAGTGTTTTAATAATTATTACAAAGGATAAAAAATGGAATGTGAATTCCCAACAGTAAATTCAAAAAGTGAAGAAATAATAGAAATTTTTAAAAATACAAAAACTATAGCAATTGCTGGACTTTCTCCTGATGCTTCAAAAGCTTCAAATATGGTGGCTGTTTATTTACAAAGTGCTGGATTTAAAATTATCCCTGTTTATCCAAAAGAAGATACAATTTTAGGTGAAAAAGTTTATAGAAATATAAGTGAAATTCCATTTAAAATTGATATGGTAGATATTTTTAGAAAACCAGATGCAATAGCTGAAATCATTGATGAAGCAATAGCAAGGGGTGATGTTGATACAGTATGGACTCAATTAGGTCTTGTAAACAATGAAGCAGCAGCACTTGCCAAAGAGGCTGGTTTAAAAGTAGTACAAAATAAATGTACTAAAATAGAACATAGAAATCTATTTTAATTTAGTAGTTTTTGATGTGTTGTTAAGTACTAACTTAGCAATACATCCATTTTTCCCATCATCTCTGTTTTTAAGTGTGATTTTTGCTCTTAAAGCATCAGAAGCATTTTTTGCTAAAAATAGTCCTAATCCAACACCACTTTGATTTCCTACTCTTTTAAAAGGAGCAAATAAATCAACTTTTTCATCAATCCCAATCCCTTCATCTGTTACAGTTATGATTATTTCTTCTTTTGTTTTTTTAAGTCTAATCGCTATTGCTTTTTCATTTGGAGTAAATTTTATTGCATTTTGTACAAAATTTTGTAAAATCTGATTAAATAGTGTAACTTGAATAGAGGTGTTAAGATGATTTACATTTGAAAAAAATGTGATGATAATATTTTTTTGAGCACTTAGCATTCTATAATCATTTGCTTTTTTCTTTATATACTCTACCAAATCAAGTTCAATATTTTGCTCAAACTGAGCACCTTCTGTTCTTCCAATATCTAAAATTGAAGAAATCATAATATTCATATCATCAATTGATTTAATAGTAAGTTTTAAAGTCTCTTCATATTTTTCTATTTCTCTTTTCTTCTTTAATGTAACTTCATTCTTTAGTTTCATAACTGCAAGTGGAGTTTTAAGCTCATGCGCAGCACCAATAAAAAGCTCTTTTTTGAATTTTACATAGGTTTCTATTCTATTTGTCAAAGAGTTAATAGAGTTTGCTAGTGAGTGAAACTCAATTGGTAAATCTTTTTTATCAATTTGTGTTAATGTATTTTCATCCATATTTGATAATTTTTTATTTATTTGAATGATTGGCTTTAACAAAGATTTTGAAACTGCAAGTGAATATAAAAGCATCAAAATAAAACCTGGAATCGCAAGAACAAATAAATTTTTAAAAATTACTGAGTATAAAAGTTCTCTCTCTAAACTAATATTTTTAATAATTTGTAAAAATTTTTTATTTTCTAAATCAAAAGGATAAAGAAGTTTTATATAGTAATTCCCATTATTTTCATAATTTTGAAATTTGAAATTTCTTAAAATTGAATTATCTACTAAAGCAATAGAGATATTATCATTTTTTATAGGTTCAAAAGTTTTTGTTGAAACAGATGCTTCATAAAGTTGTTTTGCATGGGTAAGCATACTTTCTTGAATATTGTCATAAACGGTGCTTCTTGCATATTCGTAGAAAATAAATGAGAGAGCGATGATGAAAAGTGAGGTAGCTATAATTAGTTTAATATAAAACTGTTTATAAATACTTTTACTTTCCATCATCTATATGTAGCGATTAGCTATTAGCTTTTGCTTTAGTTTTGTCTTCTACTGTATTTGGATAACAGAATCTATAGCCTCTTCTTCTAATTGTTTCAATAGTAGAGATATTTAATGGTTTATCCATTTTTTGTCTAATTTGATTAATTGCAACTTCAATTACGTTTGGAGTAACTAATTCAGGTTCTTCCCAAATAGCATCTAATAATTGTTCTTTTGAAACAATTTGATCTCTATGTCTTGCAAGGTGTGTTAATACTTCAAAAGGTTTACCTTTTAATTCAATTTCTTCACCAGCATATTCAATTTTTTCTTCATCAGGATTGATAATTAAATCATCAATCTCAATAATATTTGTTCCACCAAATCTTAATCTTGCTTCAATTCTTGCAAGTAAGATATCAAAGTCAAATGGTTTTTTAATAAAATCATCTGCACCTGATTTAAGTGCTTCGATTTCACTCTCTTTATCATCTCTAGCTGAGATAATAACAACAGCCGTTCTTGAGCTTCTGTTTTTTACTATTTTACATAGTTCAATTCCATCACCATCTGGTAACATCCAATCTGTTAAAACTAAATCATAATTTCTAATATCAATAAAATATTCTGCATCTTTATAATTTTCAGCAGTATCAACTTGATAACCGAAGTCTGTAAGACCTTCTTGTAGTGTTCTATTTAGTGTAATTTCATCTTCAATAATTAAAATTCTCATTATTATTCCCTTAAATTTAAGTTAAGTTTAAATTTTGACGGAATTGTATCATAAAAATTAGGAAATTTAAACCCTTTTTAAGCTAAATTTTAAAATTTATGTGCTTTGAATTTTTTTTTACAAAAAAACAGGATAAAACTATTATTGTTTAGTTTAAATTAACCGTTTATTAACTATGAATAGGTAAAATAACGCAAATATATAACCAAGGAAAATTATGAAAAAAATAGTGTCAAGTTTAGTTGCTTCAATCGTTTTAGTGTCTGCGTTAAATGCTGCAGATTTTTATGCTTCCGTAGATGGTGAGAACATCACTAAAAAAGATATTACTATGGTTTTACAAGACCCTAGAATTGATTTTGATAAACTTCCAGATACTGCAAAGAAACAAGTATTAGAGCAAATTGTTAATAGAAAATTATTATCAAAAAAAGCTTTAAATGATGGTGTTGATAAAGACCCTCAATATGTTGAAGCTATTAATCAAATCAAAGAAGATTTAGCTTTCCAAGTTTGGCAAAAAAATGAAATTGCAAAAATCAAATTTACAGATGCTGAGAAAAAAGATTTTTATGAAAAAAATAAAGAAAAATTCATAGTTCCTGAAAATTTAGAGGCTAGTCATATTTTAGTAAAAACTGAAGAAGAAGCTAAAGAGATTATTAAACAATTAGACAAAGCAACTAAAAAAGAAGACAAATTTAAAGAATTAGCAAAAACTAAATCTCAAGATCCAGCTGGTAAAAATGGTGGTTATTTAGGTAAATTCTCTGCTGATCAAATGGTTCCTGAATTTGCAAATGCTGCAAAATCTTTAACAATTGGAAGTTACTCTAAAATTCCTGTTAAAACTCAATTTGGTTATCATGTAATTTATTTAAAAGATAAAATTGCTGGTAAGTCATTAACTTTTGCTGAAGTTGAAAGTAATATTTCTCAAATTTTATTAGGAAATAGTTATAATAAAAAAGTAAAAGAAGTTACTGACGAGTTAAGAAAAGACGCAAAAATAGTAATTAAATAAGGAGATTAGTTTGGGTGTATTAGATATTGTAAAGCCGGGTGTATTAACAGGTAGTGAAGCAAAAAAACTTTTTGCTTATGCAAAAGAGAATAATTTTGCAATTCCAGCAGTAAATGTTGTAGGAACAGATTCAGTAAATGCAGTATTAGAAGTTGCTGCAAAAGTTAACTCACCCATTATAATTCAGTTCTCAAATGGTGGAGCTGGTTTTTATGCTGGAAAAGGTTTGAAAACTGAAAATGCTGCTGTTCTTGGTGGAATTAGTGGTGCAAATCATGTTCACACAATGGCTGCTGCTTATGGGATTCCTGTAATTTTACATACAGACCATGCTGCAAAAAAACTTTTACCTTGGATTGATGGATTATTAGAAGCAGGTGCTAAGCATTTTGAGAAAACAGGAAGACCTTTATTTACTTCACACATGCTTGACTTAAGTGAAGAACCTTTGGAAGAAAATATTGAAATCTGTGTTGAGTATTTCAAAAAAATGAATGCACTTGATATGATGATTGAAATAGAACTTGGAATTACAGGTGGTGAAGAAGATGGTGTTGACAACTCTGATGTTGACAATGCTTTACTTTATACGCAACCAGAAGAAGTTTGTTTTGCACATGAAGAGTTAAGTAAAGTTGGAGTTAATTTTACAATAGCTGCAAGTTTTGGAAATGTTCATGGTGTTTATAAACCAGGAAATGTTCAATTAAGCCCCAAAATTCTAAATAATTCTCAAAAATTTATTCAAGAAAAACTTGGAACTTCATCTGCACAACCTGTTGATTTTGTATTCCACGGTGGTTCAGGTTCTTTACTTGAAGAAATTAGAGAAGCTATTTCTTATGGCGTTATTAAAATGAATATTGATACAGATACTCAATGGGCAGCATGGGATGGTGTTAGAGCTTATGAAGCAAAATATCATGGTTATTTACAAGGTCAAATCGGAAACCCAGAAGGTGAAGATAAACCAAATAAAAACTATTACGACCCAAGAAAATGGATTAGATCAGGTCAAGAATCAATGATCGCTAGACTTGAAATCGCATTTTCTGATCTTTGTGCTATAAATAAAAACTAATTATAAAAAAGGGCAAATAATATGAATTATTTGCCCTTTTTGAATAGAAATTTCATATAAAAACTATATAATATATTCAAAGGAAACTCCAATGAATATAACTCTTAATAAAAAAAATATCCACAATATCAAATCATCTGTTGAAATTATTATTTTAAATAAAATAAAACATCTTTCTAAAAATGAAAAAGAAATTTTAGACAATATTAATTTTTTGAAAAAATCTTTTAATACTCATTTTGATGTTAAAAATAGTAAATTATATATTTCATGTTTAAAGTTAAAAGATGAAAATATAAAAACAGCAATTTCCTCAGCTATTAAATTATTAAAAAATATAAAAAATGAAAATATAAAAATAGATATTATTCAAAGTGAAAAAGAATTAAATATTCAGACAATTATTGAGGGTTTAGTTTTAGGAAATTATGAGTTTTTAAAATATAAATCTTCACAGAATAATAAAAGTATTAAAAAAATAGAAATTTCTATTTTTAATTCAGATAAACAAAAAGATGAATTAGAAGCAGATTTAAAAAAAGCTCTTATTATTTGCAATAGTGTAAATTATACAAAAGATATTGTAAATAGTTCACCTGAGGATTATTATCCTTTGATTATGGCAAATGATGCACAAGAACTTGCAAAAAATAAAAATATCAAATGTAAAATTTTCGGGGAAGATTACCTAAAAGAAAACAATATGAATGCAATGTATAGCGTGGGAATTGCTTCAAGACATGAAAGTAAACTAATTCATCTAATATATACACCAAAAAATCCAATAGCTAAAATTGTATTAGTTGGAAAAGGTGTAACATATGACACAGGTGGAATGAGTTTAAAGCGTGAAGGCGGAATGGTTTCGATGAAATGTGATAAAGCTGGGGCTGCTAGTGTTTTGGGTATTATACACGCTCTTTGTGACCTTAATTTACCTTTTGAAGTTCATGGAATAATTGGAGCTGTTGAAAATATGATAGGTGGAGATGCTTATAAACCAGGAGATGTTTTAAAAGTAGCAAATGGAAAAACAATTGAAGTTACAAATACAGATGCAGAAGGGCGATTGGTTTTGGCTGATTGTTTAACTTACTCAACTTTCGCACATAAATTCCAATAAATTCATGAACTAAAGTTGATAAATAAAGCCCATAAGTAGGCACTTTTTAGTATAATTACGTTACCACTAACATCATTATAAAGGTCTATCTTATGGAACTTGCAAATTATATAGAAACTGCTATGAAGAGCATATTAAAAAATCCAA
>JBGSBO010000052.1:0-14032 GCA_041730535.1 Minisyncoccia bacterium | reverse complement strand
TCTTACAGAACTTAGAGAAAATACTGAGAATTATATGGATAATTTAATAAAAGATACTCAAAAAGTATCTAACTTTTTTAAACACCCAAGTATTAGTTATGCAGCTTGATTTTTATGGTATTTTGTTGGGGGAGTAATAATGAGAATATCATTCTCTATATAGGCTTTTATTCTATCAAAAATATAATTGATACTACATAAAAACTTTTTTGTATTTTTTTGTGGAATTCACAAGTAAATTGGTTCATAAGGATATAAAGAATATCATCCAACAAAAAAAATAAAAGTGAGAAACTTATGGGAAACTTTATTGAAATGTGGAAAAACTCTACACTTCCCACAAATGCGGTGTTTAATGAGATTCAGTATCCCACCATTCGCACCACGTTGTGTGAAATACAAAATCTTATATTAAAACCATCAAAAAAAATCATTCAAACTTAGAAGTATTTAAGATATTTTTTATCTTATATTACATAAAAGTATTCCTTTGATATAATGTATTTTTAAAAAATATATATTAAGGATTATTATGCCAAAAATCGGAATATTAGTTGCTAGTTCTAATAACAACCAAAAATTAGGATTAAAACTTAAAGAGTTAGCACTAAGCCAAAATTATGAAGTAGAATTAATTAATTTAGTAGATTTAAGACTACCACTTTATAGTACAGTTGAAGAAGAAGAAAATGGAATTCCAGAATCTGTTTTAGATTTAGCCACTAAAATATTATCTTTAAAAGCTTTTATTATCGTTGCGCCTGAATACAACGGTGTAATGCCTCCCGTTCTTAATAATGCAATGGCATGGACTTCAAGAGCTACAAAAGACTGGAGAGATGCATTTAATGAAAAAATTGTTGCACTTGCAACTCACAGTGGTGGAGGTGGAGCAAAAGGTCTTCAAGCTATGAGAATACAGTTTCAACATCTTGGTGCAAATATTCTTGCTAGAGAAATTTTAACAACTTATGAAAAACCTTTAAATGAAGAAACTGCAATTGCTATGATAAATACACTTGCAAAACTATCAAAAGCTTAAGAAAAATCTTAAGCTTTAAATCTATTTTTTACACAATTTTGTCTCCCTATTGTAATTTATTTTATGCTAGAATTTTGTTATGAAAGAAAAAGTATATGTCCTTGACACAAACATCATCTTACAAAACCTTCAAAATCTCTACAAAATTTCCGACAATAAAACTAACCACATCGTAGTACCTGAAACTGTACTTCTTGAATTAGAGGATAAAAAGAAGTTAGCTAATGAACTTGGGTATTATTCAAGAGAGTTTGCAAGACTATTAGCAAAGATGAAAATAAAAGAAGTTGATTATAAACTTGGCTTTAAAGTTGTGAAACTTTTTAATGATGAACTAAATCTTGATATTATTTCAAAAGACAAATACGACACTGTAATTGAGCAAATTCATATCTCTGAATCAAATGATAAAAGAATTATTGAAGTAGCTTCAATTGCACAAGAATACTACAAAGGTTGCCAAACAATCTTTTTATCTTTAGATGTATACGCTAGAACCTTTGCACTTTTTAAAGGTTTAAAAACAGAAACTTTACATGATGATAAATCTACTGTTCCAAAATTTAATTTTGTAAAATCAATGGAATTTGATTCTTCTTTATTTAATAGTTTAGAAAATAAAGATATTACATTAATAGATGAAAATTATGAACCTGAAAACTTTGCTTATAGTTTTGAAAGTAACGATGGAAATGTAGAATATGCGATTATTCACGATAAAAGAATAGATGTTTTAAAAGAGAATGATTTTAAAGCATTAAATGTAAAACCTGTAAATCTAAAACAAAAATTATTCACAAAAGCGATTTTATCAAATATGTATGATTTATTAGTAATTGATGCAAAAGCTGGAAGTGGAAAAACTTTGATGTCGATAGTAAGTGCCATGAGACTTATAGATTTAGGTTTATATGACAAAATTGTGTATGTTAGAAACTCTATTGAATCCCTTGATAAAGGGGCTGATATTGGATATTTATCAGGAAATGATGAGAAATTTAGAATCTATAATATGGCTTTGAGTGATACAGTAGAATTTATCGCAAAAAAACAATTAAAAAAAAGTGAAAATAAAGATAACCAAGAATCAATAGAATCAAAAATTGATGAACTTAAATCAAAATATTGTATAGAAACTCTATGGCCAGGGGAAGCAAGAGGAAGAACCTTATCAGCTTCTATTGTGATAATGGACGAATGGCAAAACTCTAGTGAAAAAACAACCCAGTTAATACTTTCAAGACTTGATGAAAGTTGTATGGCAATTGTAATTGGTTCAAATAGACAAATCGATAATTTATATTTAAATAAATATAATAACGGATTAACAACTCTTTTAAAACAAACAAATGAATTTCATCCTGAACTTAAAATGTTTGCAATTGAGCTTGAAAAAGCAGTTAGAGGTAAATTTGCCCAATTTACTGAAAGAATCTTTGAAAATAGAAAAGATTAATTAATCTTTTCTATTTATAAAATCTCTAAAAATTTCATATCTTCGAGTGTATCAATATCAATGCAGAAATCTTTTTCTAATTGAATATTGATACAACTCTCTTTTTGCAAGATTTCTTTAGCTCCAATATCTTCATTTAGTTTTAAAAGTTCATCATAATACTTTTTAGGAAAAATTGCTGGAACTTTTGAGTTTTTATTTTTTTCATACAAAGAAGCAATTATATTTTCATTTTGAATATTTTCTTTCAAAGCTTGAAAATGTGATATTGGAATAAAAGGTTGGTCACAAAGCATAACCATAGTGTGATCAAACTCCTTTGTATGCTCTATTCCTAAAGAAAGCGTTGAGCCCATTCCTTTTTTATAGTTTGGATTATAAATAATATTTACATCAAAATCTTTCAACTCTTTTTTACATTTTTCTTTTTCATGTCCTAAAACTACAAAAACATCTTTTGAGATTTCAAGTGCTTTTTTAACTGCAATTTTTAATAAAGTTTCATTTTTATAAACTAAAAGTTGTTTTGTTATATATCCTAATCTTGATGATATTCCCGCTGCTAAAATCACAACTGCTAAATCTTTAGAGTTTTGCATTTTAAATTTTTCCATTTAAATTCTTCCATTTTTTTGGGCTTCTATTTGTGAACAAATAGAAAGTGCAATAGCTTGATGGGTATTTCCACCAATATCAAGTCCAATTGGTGCAAAAAATCTTTTATTTTTTTCCAAATTAAACTCTTGTTTTATTCTTTGCATATTTTTTTTATTTCCCATCATTCCAATATAATTCATAGTTGAATTAAGCAAAGCTTTTAGGTAAATATCATCGGTTTTGGGACTATGACTTAAAATCACAGAAGCATCATAAGAGTTTAAATTCATAGATAAAATATCTTCAAGATTTTTAAGTTCTATTACCTCATCAGCTTCTTTTACAAACTCTTTAGAAATTTTCACATCAATAACTGTTGTTTTCCAAGACATTAAATTTACCATAAGAATAAAAGAAGTCACATGTGCACCTGTTCCAAAAATCAAAACAGAATATGGCTTTTTTATATATTCGTAAATTTTGCCATAATTTTCTTCATAAAAAAATGGCTCAATTTTATATTTTGAAGTTCCATGTCCAGATGATTCATCCAAAGGAATTGATTCAAAGGTATCTATTTCATGGCTTTCTAAAGCTTTTATTGAAGATTCTACTATTTTATTTTGTAAAAATTTGCTTCCTAAAACACCTGTAAATTCACCACTTGAATTTACAAGCATTATATTCCCAGCTTTTGCATAAGTAGAACCAAGTGTCTCAACAACACTTGTTACTACAATATCAAGTTTTTCATTTTTACATTTTTCAATAAATTTTAGATGTTCTTTATCACTAAACATAAAATTATCCCAGTTTTATTGGAAATTTTGTATATCTTTTTCCAGTTGCATCGGCTATTGCATTTATAATAGCTGCAAACATCGGAGGAACTCCAACTTCTCCAATTCCACCTATTTTTTCACCTGAATTTATGATTTCAACTTTGATAGAATCAGGAGCATCTTTTAGTCTATTTACTTCATAATCATAAAAATTGTTTTGGTCAACTGCTCCATTTGTAAGTGTAATTTCACTATATTTTGTATAACCAATTACAAAATTTACAGCACTTTCTATTTGATTTTCAATTCCAAGTGGATTTATTGCCATTCCACAATCAACACAAGCCCAAACATTTTGCACTTTGTAATCATTGTTTTCAATTTTTACTTTTACCACATAAGCCACGATACTTCCAAAACTTTCTGCGATTGCAACTCCAAACCCGCTATTTTTTTCTCTTTTATACCAATTTGATTGAGTGGCTACATTTTCAAGTAGTTTTACAAATCTTGGATTTTGTAAGTTTTTAATTCTAAAATCAAGTGGGTCATCACCTATAGAAACAGCAGCTTGGTCAATTATATTTTCAACAATAGGTGCACTAACAGTATGTCCAACAGAACGCAACCATAAAACAGTAACAGGTGAAGTTGGACAAAATGCTTTTAAATCGTGAGTTGCTATTTTGTACGGATGATCTTCAATTCCCTCTCTTTGAGTTTTATCAATACCGTCTTTAAACATCATTGATTCAAACATTGTTCCTTTTGTTAAAGATTGATTGATTAAATCAGCTTTGAAAGCTGTGATATTTCCTTTTTCATCAACAGCCATTTTTGCACGACTTAAAGTCATAGGTCTATAATAACCCATTTTAATATCATCTTCTCTTGTCCATAAAGTCATAATCGCATAAGCTTCATCTTTAGCAACCAAAACAGCATCTACAACAAAATCACTTGAAAGATTTGCTCGTCTTCCAAAACTACTTCCTAAATAGTTGTTATAGTATTCAACATTTTCAGGATTTATTCCTAAAATCTTTGCACAAGCTCCTCTATATAATGTTTGAAATTGTCCGCCAACAGACATAAATGCTTTAGAACCTTGATGATGAACCGTACAGTTTAGTGGTTCCATTGGAGCATGGGCTAAAAATGGAAAAGAATACTCAGCTTCTACAACTTTAAAAGCTTTATCAAATGCAGTTTGAATATCTCCATCTTTTTTCATTATTGGTAAATCTTCTTTACCTAAATAACTTTTATACTCTTTTTCTAAATCAGCTGTACTGATTTTTTCAAACTCCCCATTATCCCAAACAACACTTATTGCTTCACTTGCTTGTTTTGCTTGATACCAATGATTTGCTATTACAGCTATTTTTTCATTTGGAAGTTGTTTTATTTTTAAAACTCCCGCCATATTTTTTGCTTTAGAGTCATCATAACTTTTAATTTTTGCACCAAACACTCTTGGTTGTACAAGTGCTGCGTATTTCATATCAGGAAGTCTAACATCAATACCAAATTTTGCTTTTCCTGTTATTTTTTCTTCAACTTCAATTGGATGTCTTTTAACTTTTGTTCCTATTAAGTTATACTCATTTTTCTCTTTTAATTTCACATCACTTGGAATTGGCATATTTTTTATTTCATCAATTAAACTACCATAAGATAATTTCTCTTTTGTTCTTTTATTTATAACATACGAGTCTTTTGTTTCTACATCATAAACTCTTACTTTCCATTTTTTTGCAGCAGCCGATTTAAGCATAAATCTTAAAGTTGCACCTACAAGTCTAACTCTTTGTTGTTGAGTTTTAATACTCATAGAACCACCCGTTAACATCATAGGCATTCCAGGAATATTATAAACATCTTTTACAGGTGCTGGTTCAAAAATAATCTCATCCCAAAAAGCATCTAACTCATCAGCAATACACATAGCAATTCCTGTATATGCTCCTTGTCCCATCTCTACTTGCCCAAGAATAAATGTAATTTTATTATCTTTATTAATTTTAATAAAAGCATTTGGTTCAATAATCTCTTTTTTATTTTCTAATTGGGCTGCCATTCCTTTTATTGGAAGATGAAATCCAATAACAAAAGCAGAAGTTAAAAGTGTGCTATTTTTTAAAAAGTCTCTTCTAGTTAGTTTCATTTTTTATCCTTTTACAACTGTTGTTACAGCTTTTAAGATTTTATTATAAGTTCCACATCTACAAATATTTCCGTTCATTGCTTCTTTAATTTCTTCATTTGAAGGATGGGCATTTGATTTTAAAAGTCCAGCTGCATTTACTATTTGTCCACTTTGACAATATCCACATTGGGCAACATCATGTTCACGCCATACAATTCGTAAAGCTTTTAACTCCTTGTCTTCTTTATTTTCAATAGTTGTAATGTTTTTTTCATAAGCCTCACTAATAGGAGTTGCACAACTTCGTATTGCTTTATTTTCAACTAAAACTGTACAGGCTCCACATTGGGCAACTCCACAACCAAATTTTGTTCCTGTCATATTTAAATAATCTCTTAATACCCATAAAATTGGCGTATCTTGTGGAATATCTTTTAATTCATATTTTTTATTATTTATAATTACATAATTCATATTCTCTTCCTTCTATAAAATTTTTATCTATTTTAATTATAGATAAATACAAACTTTTCCAATAGAACAATTTTACAAATCACTTGCCTAATTCTCTAAATATAGAAATTTTATATGAATTGTAGAATTAGGCAAATAAATTAGAGAATCTTTATATTGTTTTGTTCAGTTATTTTATATAATAAAATAAACTTCAATATTTAATTCAAGGAAATTTTATGAACAAACATTTAGATGAATATCGATTTGATTTGATTGATTTTATTAAAAACAAATATGATTTAAATGGCAGTGTTCAATCTGTTATATCTTGTTTAGATTTTTATTTTTCAAGTGTTCCTTCTGAGTTTAGTACAAGTGTTATGTATGAACCATCTTTATGCATTATTTTACAAGGAAGTAAAGCTGTAGGTTTTGGTGATAAAATGTATGGATACAATCACAAAGAGTATTTACTCTCATCAGCTCATGTTCCTGCTAATGTAAAAATAACCCAAGCTTCACAAATTGAGCCTTATATGTCATTAAGAATAAGATTTAAAATTGAAGATATTTATGAGGTTTTGAAAAATACAAATCCAGATAAACTTCTATTTCAAAAGAAATCTGAAAAAGGTCTCTTTTTTGACGATTTAAACTTACGATTATATGAGCCAATTTCAAGACTTGTTAAACTACTAGATAAACCAAATGAAGATATAAATTACTTATCACCATTTATAATAAAAGAGATTTTATACACTTTAGTAAATGATAAAAGTGGCTATTTTTTAAATAAATTTGCAATGGATGGAACTACATCAAATAAAGTTGTTAAAGCTATTAGTGAAATAAAAAACAATTTTAGTGAAAAACTCAATATCAAAGAATTAGCTGATTTAATTCAAATGAGCGAATCATCTTTATATCAAAACTTCAAAACAGTTACTTCCATGTCTCCTATTCAGTTTCAAAAAAAACTTAGACTAGAAGAAGCAAAACAGCTTTTAATGGTAAGAAACATAGAAATTTCACAAGTTGCATATATGGTAGGTTATGAAAGTCCCTCGCAGTTTAGTCGAGAATTTTCAAGAATGTTTGGAGTATCTCCTAAAACTTATGTTACTTCTTCAAAAGAAAAAATTGCCTAATTTATAATAAATTTATCTTTTTAGAGAATTAGGCATCTTGTATGGATTAATATTCTAACCAGATTTTTTTATGTGCATTATAATACTAAAGAATTAAAAATGAAAAACAAAGATTCAAGAAGAGAGTTTATAAAAAATTCAGCAATGATTGGTGCAGGTTTAGTTCTTTTTAAATCCAGCGAAGTTTTAGCAAATGAAGGAATAAAAATGAATAATTATGTAAAAACAAAAGCTTATGCTGCTTTTGATGAATCGGGAATATTAAAACCTTGGACTTTTGAACGAAGAGCAGTTGGAGATAATGATATTTTAATTGAAATCAAATTTGCAAGTATTTGCCACTCAGATATTCATCAAGAAAAGGGACATTGGGGAAAACAACAATATCCTCAAGTTCCAGGACATGAAATCGTAGGAGTTGTAACTGCTATTGGTAAAAATGTATCTAAATTTAAAATTGGTGATAGAGCTGGAGTTGGTTGTATGGTAGATGGTTGTACTACTTGTGAAGAAGAACAATATGAAGATGGTACAAAATTTACCTATGGATATGCAGATGAAAGAGAACCTACAAAAATTACTCAAGGAGGATATTCAACTCATATTGTTGTAAATAACCATTTTGCAGTACATATTCCAAATAACTTAAGTTTTGAAAAAGCAGCACCTCTTTTATGTGCAGGAATTACAACTTATTCACCAATTATGAAAGCCCAAATTAATAAAGGTGATAAAGTTGCTGTTGCTGGAATTGGAGGATTAGGACATATGGCTGTTAAATTGGCTGTGTCAAAAGGAGCTGAAGTTTATGCGTTTACTACAAGTGCTGATAAAGTAAAAGATATTAAAGCTTTTGGAGCAAAAGAAGTAATTGTTGTGGATAACAAAGAAAAATTCTTAGCATACCAAGGACAAATGGATTATATGATTTCTACAATTCCTTATCAATTTGATGTGGCTTCATATGCAAGTGTTGTAAAACCTTATGGTTTTTTTACACAAGTTGGAATGCCTGAGAATTTTCAAATTACCCTAAATAATCTTGGACTATCTGTAAGTAGAGTTAATTTTAATGCTTCATTAATTGGTGGAATGAAAGAGACTCAAGAGATGATAAATTATTGTGCAAAAAACAATGTTTTACCTGAAATACAAATCATAAAAGCAGATGATATAAATCAAGCTTGGAAAAATGTAGAAAATAAAAAAGCTCGATACAGATATGTTATTGATGTAGCAACAATTTAATAAATTTTTGAATAAATCATGAAAATTAAATATTCAATTATTTTGTGGTTGTTTCTATTTATACAAAGTTCTACAATTGTAATGGCAAATGAAATAGAACAAAAAGAAATCAATATGAACAATAAAATAAAAGTAATCATAGGAACAAAGGTATTTGTTGCAACTTTGTTTGAAAATGAAACAGCCAAAGAGTTTAAAAAAATATTACCCATAACACTTAATATGAGGGATTTGAATAAAAATGAAAAATATTTTCATTTTCCAAAAAGTTTCCCAATGGATAAGTTCAGCCCAAAAATGATTAATTCTGGTGATTTAATGTTATGGAATGACAATAGTTTAGTTCTTTTTTATGAAACTTTTTCAACTAACTATCAATATACAAAAGTTGGAAAAATTGATAATCCCAATATGTTAGCTCAAACACTTGGAAGTGATGATATAAAAATTACTTTCGATTTAGAATAATTCCTAACCATACAAGAAGAAAAACTCTTCTTGTAATCGTAATCTTACATAAATAATTTATAAATTTTTAAAGGTCAATAATGAAAGAAAATGAAAATACAACTCCTTTATGGAGTGGAGTTTGGGCAATGTCTTTATGTGCCATGGTTTTAGTGGCATCCGAATTTATGCCTGTTAGTTTATTAACACCTCTTGCCACAGATTTAACTATAACAGAGGGATATGCTGGGCAATCTATTTCTATTTCAGGTCTATTTGCATTAGTAACTAGTCTTTTTTTAACATCAATAATTGGACATACTAATAGACGAACCATTTTACTGTTTTTTACTATTTTAATGGGAATATCAGGTATTGTTGTGGCAAATGCCCCAAATGCTATGATTTTAATGATAGGACGAGCTCTTTTAGGAATTTGTATTGGTGGTTTTTGGTCAATGTCAGCAGCAACTATTATGCGTTTAGTTCCCTCACATTTAGTTCCAAAAGCATTGGCAATTTTAAATGGTGGAAATGCCTTATCCACAATGATAGCTGCACCACTTGGGAGTTTTTTAGGAGGAATTATTGGTTGGAGAGGAGCATTTTTTTGTATTGTTCCTATTGCAATTATTGCTTTTATTTGGTTATATAAATCTATGCCATCACTTCCATCAAGACATACTTATGGTCATAGACCAAAATTGAGTAGTGTATTTAAACTGTTAAAACAATGGAAAGTAACTTTAGGAATGCTTTCAACAATGCTATTTTTCATGGGACAGTTTGCTCTTTTTACTTATCTTCGTCCTTTTTTAGAGACACAAACAAAAGTTGATTTTGAGATGTTATCTTTAATTTTATTAGTTATGGGGATTGGTGGACTTATTGGAACTTTTATTATTGGAGATATTTTAAAAACGAGGCTTTATAGTTTATTAATCATTATTCCATTTTTAATGATGTTGATTGTTATTGGGCTTATTTATTTTGCCCATTCTGTAATAGTCATATTTCTTTTGATGGCTCTTTGGGGATTTTTAGGAACTTCAGCTCCTGTTGCTTGGTGGACTTGGCTTAGTAAAGTTTTACCACATGAAGCAGAAGCTGGAGGTGGATTAATGGTTGCAATTATTCAATTAGCTATAACTTTAGGTGCAGCATTTGGGGGATTACTTTTTGATATATATGGATTTGAAATTACCTTTGTATTTAGTGCGATGATATTAGCAATGGCCACATTAATGGCAAGTATTACAGCTTTTTATAGTAGAAATTTATAAATATTTATAGCCTTTTAAAGCATATATAAACTATTTAATAGCTAAGATTATTTAATTTATAACTTTGATAAAAGGATAAAAAATACAAAATAGACTTATAAATGACACAATATACAATCATATTGAGTACACAAAACTTGAAGATAAAATTCTTCAAACAAAAATAGTAAATAGATTGCAGTTCATAACACAAAATGCCTTGGCTTATTTTTCATA
Source organism: Minisyncoccia bacterium (assembly GCA_041730535.1). GTDB lineage: Bacteria > Campylobacterota > Campylobacteria > Campylobacterales > Arcobacteraceae > Aliarcobacter. Next base: position 3,208 of record JBGSBO010000052.1, on the reverse strand, counting down.
TCCATCAATTACAACAAAGAGGTTTATTCATAGTCTTGGAACCATGCATTTAGCCTCTTTTATGTTTAAAAATGCCCTTTTAAATGCCGATAAAAGAACAAAAAATGATTTTTTATCAAGTTTAAAAAAAGTGATAGTTTTTATCATAAAAGAAGAAAATTTAAAAGTAACTATTGATGAAATGGAATATTTTGACAATAAAGCACTTTATCAATTTACAATTCCCACAAAATCAAAAAGCCAAAGAGCAACTTATACTATTTTTTTACAAACTTTACGAATAGTTGCCCTACTTCATGATGTGGGACATCTACCATTTTCACACCAAGTTGAATATGCCCTAAAAAAAGTTTATGACAAAATAAAACAAAAAGAATTAAATCAAGAAATTATCTGTGATAAAGAGCTAAAATTTAAACAAAACTATGAAGAGATTACAAACAATAGTAAAGAGGTTTTACACGAAGCAATCGGAGAAAATCTTTTAAAATTGCTTTTTGATTATGAACTTGAAGAACTACTTGTAAAAACCCATGAAAAAGAGTATTTAAAACTAATTAAAAGATTATCAATTCTCATTTTAGAAGAACAAATTTTTGAAGGTTTTGATTTCAAAGTTTTACATAATTTCATAGATAGTACAGTTGATGCTGATAGGCTTTATTATATAAATAGAGATATGTTAGCAAGTGGTTATATAACAGGTCCAAATGACCATATTAGAATCACTAAACAAGCTGTTTTAGTTGAAAAAGATGAAAAGTTTTATTTGAGTTTTTTTGATATGAGTTTAATTGATTTAGAACACATGTTAGAAATGAGATTTAATCTATATAAAAAAGTAATTTTTAATCACGGTATTGCAAAAACAGATACTTTACTCGAAAGTGTTGTTCAATATTTAGCAGATAAATATTTTGAATCAGGTGATATAAATGAAAAAATTTCAAATAATATTTCAATGTTATGGAATTTTAAAAATAGTCAAAATAAAACAAAAGAGCTTGATACTATTTCAATGCTTGATGAAAACTGGCTAATTTCACTATTTAAAACAAAATATTTTGAAATCAAAGATAAAGAAGTTCAAACACCTGAAGATATAAAATATATGTACTGTTTTGAGGAAGTTTTATTTGGGAAAAGAAGATTTAGAAGTCCATGGAAAAATCTAAATGAGTTTTATAAAGTACTTGATTTTACAACGGTTGAAAGATATAAATTCAGGGAAAGTTTTGGATATATAACTGTAACTAATCTGAAAAAACTTCAAACTGCTTTGGATGAATTTATAAAAAAATATGAAGGGGACAGTGAAGATCTGTTTTTTTCATACCAAATAGTTTCATTTAAGCTGGGAATTGCTAAAGATTTTTATTTGTATGATGGAGAGGAGCTTATAAATATTGATGAAATTTCAACTTTGAGAAAAAGATTAAAACACTCAATGAGAAATACAGTTCCATTTTATTTGTATTCAACTAAAAAATATTTAACCCAAGAGATGAAAACTGAACTTAGAAATATATTATTCGACATTTTTGAGGAATGAAACAAATCCTTATTTTGCTAAAATAAAACATACCAATTCAAAGGATAAATTTTGGATTTAACAGACTTAAGAGCAAAATACACAACACGAGGTTTAGATATAAAAGATTTAAACTTAAACCCTTTTTTGCAGTTTGAACTTTGGTTCAAACAAGCCATGGAAGCAAAACTAACAGAACCAAATGCTTTTAGTCTTGCTACCGTTGGAACTGATATGATGCCAAGTATTAGAACTGTATTACTTAAAATCTTTGATGAAAAAGGTTTTGTATTTTTTACAAATTATAAAAGTAATAAAGCAAAACAAATAGAAGAGAATCCAAAAGCAGCGGCACTTTTTGCTTGGCTTGATTTAGAAAGGCAAGTAAAAATAGAAGGATGTATAGAAAGAATTTCAACAACTGAATCTTTGAAATATTTTCTCTCACGTCCAAAAGGAAGTCAAATTGGAGCTTGGGTTTCACACCAAAGTCAAGTTATAAGTTCAAGAAGTTTGCTTGAGCAAAAATTTGATGAAATAAGAAGAAAATTTGTAAAAGGGGAAGTTCCTTTTCCTGATTTTTGGGGTGGTTATATAATCAAACCTACAAAAATAGAGTTCTGGCAAGGTGGACAGGATAGGCTTCATGATAGATTTGTATATGAACTACAAAATGATAGTTCGTGGACTATTTCAAGACTTGCACCATAAAATCTTACAAATTGTAAGATTCTTTTTTTAAGGTAAATTAAGAAGTGCGATAAAATGGATAGTTATACAATGTATAAATATTTCATTTTTCCCTTTTTAGTTTCATTTTATGGTACAAAGTGTAACATTTTTTTTATTCATAATTATTGAAACAAAATCCAACATATAATCTCTTTTTATTTTATTTCATAAATCTATCTTTTCGCTTTCAAATTAAAGATATCTAACAGATGGTGGTTATTACCATTTCCTATCCCAGGAAATCATACTACTCATATAAATTAAAATATAGATTTACTTGATTTTGGGTTAAAGATTTAATTTTTATAAGAAATCTTCTCAATAGCCTCTTTTAAAATGTGTAATTCACAAGGATTTGTATAATCATTAGTGATTTTATTTTCATTTTCTGAACCATGACCTGCAATTTCATTTATCATCTCAAATTCAACTTTTTTTTGCTTTAGTTTATTTTGTAGGGTATTTCTAAAACTATGAAAAACATATTTTTTGCTAAATCCTAATTTTGTTTTAAAATATCCATAATCTTGGCTAAATTTTGTTGATTTAATTGTAAATAAGTTATTAGAATTAACACTTTTGACATAATCAAAAAGGTCTTTTTCTAATTCACTATGAATTGGAACTTTTCTAAAACTACTTATTGTTTTTATAGTTTTATCATCATCAATATCAATAGTTAAATTAAAATAGTCAATATCATTTTCATCTTTTAAAATATCTTTTTTAGTTAATTGACAAATTTCATTTTCTCTTGCACCAGTATAAGCAGCAATTTTTATAATAATTTCGTATTCTTTATGATATTTACTCAACTTTCGCACATAGAAAATCGTAAATTTCCTATATAAAAAAGCTTCATCAAATCCCATAAATAGGCACTTTTAGCTATAATAATATCGACCAAAACACCATTATAGAAGGCTTTTTATGGGACTTGACAAT